>SUSW01000008.1 GCA_015063235.1 Thermoplasmata archaeon
CTCTGCCCCCGGAGATCGCCCTGGCCGATCCGAGGATGTCCCCGGACTTCTTCAGACTGGCCAAGTTCTACGAGGCCTACGGCATGGCGGACCATCCCCTGGTCCGTCTGCTCGAGGAAAGGATCATCGACACGATGATGTCGAGAGCTCTGGCCAGGTCCGATCACCTGGACAGGATATCGCACTACGGCTCCTGGTTGGGGAACGAGGCCGTGGTGATAGAGGACCTGACGCGCGACAGCGGTCAGGGGCGGGCCTCCGATGCCCGCAGGGCAGGGTCCCCTCAGGGCGGCAACGCCGCCCGTCCGTCCCACCGACGGACCCCCACCCTGTCCTCATCACGTCGCCCGACGGACGCGTGAGCGGACGTCGCGCACCCGGAGCGAGCCTTAGCGAGCGGAGGGTGCGGGCGACAATACAGGCCGAGCGGGCGCCGACACGGGCGTACAGCCCGGGCGACCGCCGGCCGTCCTTCCAACGGCGACGACGTCGCCGCTTCCCGCCCCTGACGGGGCGGATTCACGTTCAAACACATGAGGGTCCGAGGCACCCTCTCATCCAACCCCTCGAAGATCATAACCATGTCCACACTGGAGCATTTCGATGAAGCACACGATGAGCACATGCTCATGCAGCTCCAGCGCAAGATGGAGAAGGATATGATCATGGGCATGGCCGAACAGGCCGCCCTCAAGGCCCATCCCGTCGTCGATTATGTCAAACATCTACCAGTTGAGTCCACTCTGTATCCTGCCATAGAGTACCTTAGACTTGCGAGCAAGACAGGACACCCCATTTCCGATATCTTTGATCAGGTTCATGAGGGTAAGACATGCTTCAGAGACACCTCGGGGAACATCGTATTTTACAGACCGGAGTACCATAGATTCATCGATTGGGAGCTTCCGGCACATGATCTGGAGCGTCCCAAAAGATGCGGTTGCGGTTTCATCAGGGGCAGTTCAGGAGGCATAGTCTACAGCATGTGCCCCGATCATCCGGAGCATTTCTGCAAGGGTAAGCGCAACCACTGCTGGGATCTCGGATGTCCGGATTGCATGAACGACACCGCTCTGGACCACGGCGTGGAGGTGGAGAAGCAGCTCATGAGGTACAGGAGGTTACTGGAGAAGCAGAATCTCCCATGCTCAGATGTCGGTCATTGGGTCGTATCCCCTCCTCAGGAGATGGCCAAGTCTCTGATGCAATCGTATGATGAGTTTGATGAACTGTACAGCTACGTCTGCGGTTCCCTTCAGAAATATGGGGCGCACGCAGGCGTGACTATCTTCCATCCTTGGAGGCAGCAGCAGAAGGGCTGGGTGGCTTCCCCCCATTTCCATTCATTGGTCTACGGCCGCATCAATACTAAGCAATTCCTCAGGGACAATCCCGGTTGGATCATAAAGAAGGTCCATCCGAAACAGAAGATACGTTCCATCAGGCATACCGCTGCTTATCTGTTCACCCATATGGGCCTCGGACTCTACGAGAGGGATCCCGACGATATCGATTGGGACCTGGATATTATCGATTATCTGATTCCCGGGATCAAATCGGATAAGGGCAAGTATACGGAGAAGGACTACGAACTCCTCTCTATAGGCAAGGGCCGCATGGTCGGAGACCTTTCCCAAATCGACTGGGAGGAATGGACGATGCAGCGTCTCACCGGCAAGATGAAGATCAGATATTGGGGAGGCGTGGCAAGGAACAAGATAAGGACGGTCGGATTTGACAGACAGTACAAGATTCGCGTATGCAAGGAATGCGGCGAGATCCTCAGGGTGTACGACGGTCCGGACGACAGCATAGGAAGTTATGTGAGGTACATCCAGGACAACTACGTCTTCTGCTTCGCACATCAGCTCTCTTTGGTCAACTCCACCTATCTGAAGTACAAAGCGAAGCTCAAGTCAGCAGACCTTACCCTGTCGGACTTTGCGTCCATGGTACCGTTCGCAGTGTCAACTCTAGAGTTCATGCCGCAGAATAAGGACCTGGTGATGAAGGATCCCTTCGAGGAACCCGATGAGTACTTCCTCAGGAGGCAGAAGGAGGACGATTTCGAGACGTATTCCCAGTGAAAACTAGTGATAAATAACAAGGAGTAGATAGAGATGTCAATGACAGTGGATGTGGATGTTGAAAGTGCAGTCGACAATATGAAGATCGCGTCTTCCAACGCGATCAAGACAGTTTACGAAGCTGTCGTCAATTCCATACAATCATGCAGGTCAGATGATACAGAGCATACCATCTCCGTCGAGATCCTATCATTCAACAGGACCATCGACGGTAAATCCTCATCCCACGTCGATGGTTTCAAGATAATCGATGACGGTGCCGGATTCAACGATGACAACTACAGATCGTTCTGTACCATAGGGTCTAGGCTTAAGAAGGCCAAATTCGGTTGCAAAGGCGTTGGTAGACTTTCCTGGCTCAAGGTATTCAGGAATGTAGAGGTCGAAAGCACCTATTGCTTGGAAGGTGTCTCCTACAGAAGATCCTTTACGTTCAATCTGAAAGATAAGGATGTTTTGGGTGGCGAAAAGCCTGAAAGATTAGAAGAATCGGTCCCTAACAAAACTGTTGTTAAGATATCCGGTTGTTATGATGGTTATCAGAAGTACATCCAAGTGACCGCCAAAGGTCTGGCGTCGGGCATATCCTCCCACTGTATCAGTTCATATCTCGATCTCAAAAAATCAGTCCCGTTGATCAAGGTGATTCATGGTGATGATCCCCCTGAGATTGTTAACGAAATATGGGAATCCACAGTGTCTGACAAGGATCATGACAGTGTTACCGTCAAAAATCGTGTTTTTAACATAACTCATGTCAAGTTCTACAAATCCTTCGATCTTAAGAACGGGATCTCCTTATGTGCTGACGGTTTGGAGGTCAAGTCCTTCGAGAGATTCCCTCAGGACCTAATCGACGAGGACGACAGGAAGTTCAGATACAGGTGCTTCGTCTCCGGGGAACTCTTAGATTCGACAGTCAATATATCCAGAGACGGTTTCGATCTAGGCACATCATTATCCGTAATCGATGATTTTACGGACCCCACTGTCGATGATATAATCAAAGCCGTCACGCCTTTGTCAGAAGATTATCTGAAGCTGTATACAGATTCGTACAATGACCGTTGCAGAGACGTACTTAGATCTTTTATGGACACAGATATCGGGAAATCTTTCTCATCTGTTGTTAAATACAGTCCCAATCTTATCGCATCCATCACACCGGATATGACTCCGGAGCAGATGCATAAGCTGATGTCCGATGAATATCAGAAGATCGAGTCGGAACTCCTTTTCTCCAGATCCATATCCAAAAAGGATAAGGTGCGCACTTCCGAAGCTGTCGAGGAAAGGATGGTGAGAATCAACGATCTCCATAGGGATGAGCTCACCAGGCTCTTTGTCCACAGAGGATTGGTCCTTTCAGTTTTCGATGAGCGTCTTGAATCTTTGAATCGTTTCTATCCGGACAAGGGTGAAGAATACGAGATGGAATTGGAGTCCATCATTCATGATCTACTGCTACCTCAGGGAACGGATGCCAAGAATGTACCGACCCTCAGCAATTGCAATCTTTGGATCTTGGACGAACGTCTCAACACTTATGCTTTTCAAGGTGCATATTCAAATCAAAGAATTTGCAAAATTTCCGATTCACCCTCTGAAGATGTTCCTGACGTAGTCGTTTTCGGTGATATCAGAGACAATATGAATGCGGAGAGCATCTGTATCATCGAGTTGAAACGCCCGAACCGTGCTGACACAGGAATCATAGATCAGATTAATCGTTATATCTCTGCATTCATCGGTCACAAGATCAAGAATTATCGCAATGAAGGCATATCAGTTGACGACAAGACCACATTCTATTGCTATGCAGTCTGCAATACCAATTCCCCTGGTTTTGATGATAAGATGAGGTTCCTTAATATGAATAAGAAATTCGGGGGCCGTGGCTATTACCTTTGGAATTCGAATGTCGGCGCTTCCTATGATGTCATCGATCATCACCAACTCTTTGCTGATGCGAAGATAAGAAATAAGGTCTTCTTCGAGTTGATCGGCATGGAAGTCGGTGCGGATACCGTCATTGTGACCAAAGGAGAGCAGTTGGAGGTCAGATTGAATGACGAGTGATACTTTCCCGACGACTGACGATTCTATCGTTCCGGGTGTCGTCTATACCCGCTCTTGGGTGGTCGATATGATGCTTGATATCATCGGATACACCAATGATAGGCCGTTATCGCATCTTTCCATCCTTGAACCGTCCTGCGGCGAGGGCGCTTTCCTTACTGCGATAGTAAAAAGACTGTGCTCTTCACAGGGATTCTTGGAATGTTCTGTTGAAGATCTTACCGATTGTATCTGCGCTGTTGATCTGGATCCCGATTGCATAGTCAAATGCAGAGGCGATGTCATCAGGGTACTGATCTCTCACGGGATGTCAGAATCCGATTCTGACTATCTGGCAGATAAATGGCTGCATTCGGAGGATTTCCTTCTGAGCTCATATTCCGGTTTTGATTTCGTAGTGGGCAATCCACCATATGTGAGTTCCGATGAGATACCCAAGGATCTCAGAAAGAGATATTGCTCTCTTTTTTCAACGGTCACTATGGGCACCGACCTCTATGTGGGCTTCATCGAGAACTCTCTCCTGAGCCTCGGTAAGGATGGTAAGGTCTGCTTCATATGCTCCGACCGCTGGATGCAGAATTCCTACGGATCAAATCTGAGAGGATTCGTATCCGACGGTTACCATCTCGATCTGATCTGCCGCATGCATGATGTGGATGCGTTCGAATCGGAGGTCTCGGCCTACCCTGCGATCATAGTTCTTGATAGAAACAAATCAACTGAATGCAGATATGTCGTCTGTGACGGTAATTTCAGCAATAACGATGTACCTTCACTGAAGTCTGCCTTGAATGGCATGGGTCAAGATAACGGACATTTCCAGATGTCGTCCGTATCCATACATGGCTCCAGACCCTGGCCCCTCTCCTCGCTGGAGAATCTGAGGCTCGTGGACTACATGAGGCTGGGTTTCCCATCGATCGAGGATGCAGGGGTCAAAATCGGAATCGGTGTCGCCACCGGCAAGGATGACGTGTACATCATTACAGATCCCGATCTCATCGATCCCGATCGTCTCCTTCCTTTGATCAAGAAGGAGGACATAGTGGAGGGCAATGTCCCCGAATCACCCGTTCATTGGCTGGTCAACCCATGGAATGCCGACGGTACTCTGATAGATCTCGCCCAATATCCGTTGACCGAATCCTATTTCAACGATCATAAGGAGTCTTTGGCCAAGAGGCATGTCGCCAAGAAGAATCAATCCATGTGGTACCGTACCATCGACAAGGTGCATGACGGGCTGATTTCACGCCCTAAACTGCTTCTTCAGGACATGTCCAGTCTTCCCGATCCGTATTATGATGATGGCAGGTATTACCCCAGCCATAACATGTATTGGATGACATCGGATAACTGGTCTCTGAAGGTTCTTGGAGGCATCCTGCTTTCTGATCAGGTGGCCAGATTCATCGATGCGGTGGGCGTCAAGATGCGTGGAAACACAATGCGCTGTCAGGCTCAATATCTCAGGATGCTGCACATACCTACTTATGAATCGATCGAACCATCCCAAAAGGATGCCCTGACCAATGCATTCGAGAATCGCGATAGGGCCCTGGCCACATCTATCATGCAGGAAATACTGTTCGGAGGAAAGGATTATGAGAGAAGATATGAGGAAGGCCCTGTTGAGGTCCTATGATTTGCGTGTCGAAGCCGGAGAAATACAGATCGAGAGAGGTGTCGTCGATGTCGGGTTCCGTTCCCAGGTGACCTCTGGTAAGCACTTGGATGAGATTGCGGCCATCATCTCCGAGGATCTGATGTCGATGGGTGTTTCGGAGGACCGTATCTTCTATAAGAACAAGGACACCGAGATCCCGGGTTGGTTCAGGGCCACCAAACAGTGGGATATATTGGCGTTCAGCGATGATCAGCTGATCACTGCGGTTGAGCTGAAATCCATATCCAGCTCCTTCGGAAACAATCTCAACAACCGTACTGAGGAGGCCGTGGGTGAGGCGATCGACGCCAAGTTTGCTTCCGACAGGGGTCTGCTCAACAGGGTCATACCGCCTCTGTTCGCTTATGCTCTGATAGTTAGGAAGAATGAGGAATCGTCCTCGCTCTGTAAGAAGCCCAATTCACATCATTTCCAACCTAATGAGGCTTTCATGTCAGCTACGTATCTGGATAGGTTCAGGATCATGTGCGAGAGGCTGCGCCGCGAGAATATCTACGGAGCGGTATGGTTCGTCGTGGTCGATCCCGATGCCGGTGAGGTCTCCGAACCTGTCAAAGAACTCTCTTACGAGGCGTTCCTGAAGGAGATAGAGGGCCATGTCGGAGCCTTCGCAGCGACCAGATGAATCATTCATCATCCGTCGACTCTTCTGTGAGAGGATATGTAGATCGTTCCGAGAGGCGATATTATCATCTGAACGTCATGAACGATAGTACCTCTGATGACTTATCCGGCATCGATGAGACGATGATCTTGGTCCAAGGGCTCCGATGTCCGTTCAGATCGTTATGCCGCAATATGCCAGCATCACCGTTGCTGCGGCACCTGCTACAAAGGTTATCATCAGCCGGATGTCGTCATGATCCTTAAGGAATTGTATCAGGGATACGATACCCATAATGGCGATAAATCCTGCGAGTATCGTCGTCACCATTCCATTTCCGATATCCTGGAATGCGAATCCGAAGAGCGTGAACAGGAATGTGGCCATGAATTCTTTCTTCGCATCGACCTCATACTCTTCGAAAACGTTCATGCATGTTGAATGTCATTCCTGCTTATAGTTTTTCTTCCGACTCGGTGAGAATATTTATTGTCGCTTCCCATCACCAGTTTCATGGATGATTCTGTCCGCTATCAGGTGTTCATCAGCTCGACCTTCGAGGATCTTGTGGATGAAAGGAAGATCGTCATCGAATCGCTTCTCTCCTTCGGTTACATGCCTTCGGGTATGGAGATGTTCCCCTCGACAGATTCCAATCAGTTCGAATTCATCAAGATGCAGATCCGCTCATCCGATTTCGTCCTGGTCATCCTTAAAGGCAGATATGGTTCCGGCTTCACCGAGAAGGAATATGATTTCGCCGAATCCATCGACAAACCCATCCTTGTCTTTGTTTACGAACCGTTCGAGAAAATACCTCAGGATTCTCTAGATTCTTCAGATGCAGACCGTACAAGATTCAGAGAATTCAGATCCAAGGTCAAAAGTTCGAGATTGATATCTACGTGGAGCAATCCGACCGATTTGATCTCCAAGGTGCTTCTATCCCTCAGGAACTGTTCAGAGGAACATCCGGATATCGGATGGATCAGGAAGTCCTCGACTCTTGACAGGTCGATCTCTGATCAGCTTCTTGAGGAGAATATGGAACTCAGGAACAAGCTTTCTTCTTTGGAAGAGCAATCCGATGGGTCCGATCTGTTATCCTTGGATGATCCCATTCACTTTGATTTTCGTTATGATGGTGAGATCATACCTTTGGATTTCACATGTTCCGATTTCATACTCACCTTCAGAGATAATTTCACCTGCGGTTTCTATGACAATTATCTGCACCAATGTGTGGCGGATTGGTTGAAGGATTCTACCGGCCGCGAGTTCTCTGATGAATCGGTCCGTACCATCAAGAATGCCATCACCATTCAGCTTGAGGCCCTAGGCGTGATCCGCCATGTCAGGGGTGAGTATAATAGTCTTATTTGGTACTTCAACGACACGAATTATACTAAGACTCTGCGTTCATTGGCCCTTAAAAGACAGTGATCGACCACGGATCCGCACTCGGACGTGCCCGCTTCAAAACGTTCTCTATAATTTTAGTTTTGTAAAACTACTAATACTACGCATCAGATTATCATGTGTCCATATATCACTTGGATCCAAACCTTTTCCCATCCGAAATCGAAGAGAACAGAAGAAAATGCATACGGGGGATCACCTGAGAGAGATCAGTATCCGCGATGACCGTATGAACATCCGGTCGTGGAAATGCGATACGCACGGCCGGATCCGCATACTTTCAAGGCACAAAGCCTCAAAGAGGAAACACAATGCTACACAACGACAACATCAAAGACTTCCGCCATGCGGTTCAGGTCGCAGAGGACCATCTGCGGCACGAGTACGCCTGGCGCGTAGGTCAGTTCACGACCTACCTCAACTATCTTGCCAGCCACTACGGTGATGGCGATGCACTGACATACGATTCCCTTGCCCACGCATTCCTGTACAATTACTTCCAGCACAATCAGGATGGTTCTCTGGAGGATTGCGTTGAAATGTTCACCAACCTCATCCGCGATTCTGCCTACGGGTTCTTCAGCAAAGAAAAATCCCTGACGGTCGACTGCATCTTGGATGCGGATGAGGCCACTCTCGATAACGACAGGGAATTGGAGCTGAAGGATTTCCTGCTACCGATAACCAATCATCCGATCTTCCCGGATGAGATCGACATCGTCGACGACCCCTACGATGCAATCTACAGTCACATGGAGACCCTCTATCCGGAGTAGCTCGTCGAGAAGCTCGAGTTCTGTCATGACATACTCGAGAAGATCGGCCGCGATGACATCGATCCGGAGAACGGCTCCGACGAGGACGCCGTTGAGATCCTGAAAGGCCTCAGCGGTTTCAGCTGCAGGCCCGATTTCGATGCGCAGCTCTGCCGCCTTATCGGCCCGGATATGATCGCAGAAGAATGCAGGACATGTTCAAAGGACTGCCCCAACAAGGTGGTGATCGACATCAAGGTGTGTCCGGATGACGGACAGGCCTGAATCGACAGTCGTGTTCGCGCGGTCGCCCAAGTATTCCAGGGTCAGGATGACCGAGGGATACCTCAACACCCGTATGAACAGGTACAACACGATATCGTGCAATCAGAACTACGTCACTAAGGTGATGGAGAATCCCCGGACGTCATACCGCAACAGGAAGGCGGTCATCGATTATGTCCTATCCCATCCGGAGAAGTTCGTCCCCTACTGCGAGTGCACCGACGATCCTGTCTTCAACGATTGGGCGAAGCACAGGAACGCAGGTGCGAAGGCGGGGTTCCTTGCACGTTTCAAGAAGCTCTACGGCTGACCCCGCAGCCCGTCCCGGAACGGCCCTCATCCATCCGACCGCGAAGGGGCGGGCATCCATCAGAAGAATCAAGACTGTGTTGAACAACCCATCAGATCGATGTCTCCTTTCTCGCTTCTATCATGAAATCCCTATGTATGTCGTAGAGCACGTACCTGTAATTCATGGAGATGACCATCATCGGGAACAGCCTGTTCCCGATGTGCTCTCCGTATAGCCTTTTGAAGATACTGAAGAAGACCTCCACCAGCCATCTGGAATTATAGCCGGTCATCCTGTGGGCCAGTTCTTTGCCGAAGGTCTCGTCCAACGAGGCCAAGGCCTTCCTTTCGTCCGGCCCCCAGCAATCCTTCTTGCTTTCCTTGAGATTGGGGCAGAACTCTATCCCGCTCCCATCCATATAGGACCAATTGCATTTGGTGTCATAGGCGCTGTCCGCGGATACCTGTTGAACATTCGCACCCACCAGTAGTGCCCCTTCCACAAGGGGCACGAACATCTTGGCATCACCGGGCTTCTCCAGAGTGATGGCAAATGACACTACCCTCTGGTTATCAAGATCTATCATGGTATGCTGCTTGATGAACCGCCTGTTGTTCAGCCTCCAGATGTGTTCTATATACAGGCCGGGTCCGGAAAGACTCTCTCCGGACCCATCGATCGCACATGACAGCGGACGATCTGATTCCAACGCGGATCTCATAACGGTTACATGCATCTGGCTGCCGAGTTCGGCAGCCTACTTATCCAACTCCTTTTGCCGATCCGCATCTGCCTGGCAGGTCAGAATGAGCTGTGGAGCCTGATATTCCGGGCATACGCCCGAATTGATTATTCTGAGGGGATCGAGTACTTCCTTGACACCCATTCCGACAAGGATCACCGTCGCTTCATTCATCACATGGGCTCCGAAGCCTCCCCCCTCATACTTCATTTGGTTCTTATGCAATGTCGAATAATGAGGCTCCGGGAGCCTCATTCTCTCCAATGTGTTCGATAGCTTGGATATTGCACGGCGATATGAGCGTCCGTCATCTTGCTGGAGCAACGAGATGAAGAGGATCAAGGAGGGAGGATATTCGTATCTTCTGCCGGGTTTCCCCGGATAGTTCAGGATACAGAGTTCCACCTATAACCTGATAGGTTTAAGCCAGCTGTCCAGGAGCCTCCCCTCCTGCCGTACCGCCTCGTCTATCTTGGACCAGGACCCTTTCCGGATATCGTACTTATTGCCGTAGGCGTCCGTGGTCTTGTTGCGTTTGATGTTCTGATGCTCTCTCTTTTTATCCTTGTTCGTCCTGGCTGTTACTGTCATGAAAATGACACCCCTGGAGAAGATCGAAAGTCTCGAAAGCAATCTGATCTTCTCCGCACTTTTTACATCATCTTAACCTATCTGGCTATTCGATTTTTGTATCAATTTCGGTATGGGTTTACTCTATATAAATTATAGTAAAAAATTTATAGAAGAACAAACACATAAATAGGATCCGAAGAGAATACTGCTCGCAAATGGAAGTAAAAGAATCCGAAGTCCGAAGTTAATGTGAACTGCTACCACTCAGGGTTGTTCAACACAGTCAAGAATCAAGGAAATGGCAAATGAAAGGCAAGATAATATGGTACAGATCAATTCGATAAGAAAGGTCGATCACGTCGGAAGGACCACACTCCCTCCTTTGGTCATGGAGCTCCTCCACATCGAGAAGGGATTAGACCACGTCTATTGGTCGATCGAGGACGGCAAGGTGGTGCTCCGGAAGGTCACCAGGATGTATTACGGCCTCGATCCCGAGTATGACGATATAGAGGCCTCCCTCCGCAGATACGAGCATGGATCTCTCGATATAGGTGAGGAGCAGGATACCGAGGGGATGTCCCCCGAGGAGATCAGAAGACTCGCTACGGATACATATCTCAAGGACAGGGCGATAAGAGAGCATCGCATCGCTATCAGGAAGAAGCGCGTCGGATCCCGCCACAAATCCAAAGGGCACGACGACCCGTTCATCGCCGCCAAAGAATCATACAGGAGGGCGACCGCAGTTGAGGATAGCTAAATCCGTCCACTATGACAAATCCAGAAGGGTGCATGTCCCTGTCGAGATCGCCGATGCGCTGCAGCTCAGACCGGGCATCGACCGTCTTTTCTGGACCGTCGAAGACGGTAAAATCATCATCAGGAAGGTCAGCAAGCAGCTCTCGGGCCCCATCGAGGGCTGTGAAGACATAGAGCAGAGGCTCAGGGATTACGAGAACCATGTTCCCATCACCTCGGAATCCCTGCCTCTCCAGACAGAGGTGGTAATCAAGATACAGTGATCATCCGTTGTTATCCATGATATCGCTTCCCGGCGGGCGGTCTCGTTAACTGCCCGCCTTCCATGTTCATTCTATCGGATACAGACTCTTCCAATCGGAATGAGAATCCTCTATCGATACCACGCGGATGTCGTCAGCATCTTTTCTATAGAGCGCAACATAGTTGCCTATCGGCAATGCCCTTATGATCTCGCCGTCATCGTCTGCGGCGAAGGAGAAACCAAGATCCGGATACGTTTCAAGCATCCTGCACGCATTCTCTATCTGAAGGATTATATTCCTGGCCACGGACGGGTCCTTGGTCCGTTCGTTGTAGAAGCATTTGATCTCCTTCAGCTGACATACGGCGTGAGGAGAATAGCTCAGTCTCATTTGTCTTCCTCTAGCATGCGTTCTGCTTCGTCGGCCGGGATCCATCCGCCCTGTTCCCTCACGGACTCCAATCCCCTGCGGTATGAAGCAGTAAGATACCTGACAGCCTCTTTTCTTCTGGCCTCGTTCTGGTCTGGTACCACCGGGAAAGGGAAACCGCCTACGTTCAGCGACTGCTGCATGAATATGTTCAGGGCATCGGAGAGCGTCACGCCGCATTTGGCGTAGATCTCCTCCAGTTCCTTCTTGACCTCGCTGTTCATACGTATCTGATACACGTAATCCTTCGGAGCGTTCACCACGAGCATCTCTTCCATGTTATCATACAAAATACGTACTTTGTATTTTATAAGTTGTTCGTTCCCGCCTTCTACCAGATCGGAACCGCTATTCTGCCTTCCTGTCATCTTCATCATCCCATCTGTCGATGAGGGCCTTTCGGCCCTCGGTTTCAGAATTCGATGCCGTGGTCCTTGAACCACTCCAGGATCTCCTCGCTGTTCGGGAATGCGAGGATCCTTCTGTCCATCTCCTCTGTGTCGATCATCGGCACCTTCCCGAAGTCGGATGTCACATTGATCATCTGCTTCAGGATGCACAGATCCAACGCAGCATCCGGTACCTCCTCGGAATCGAGGATCCTGTTGATCACAATGACTCTCATCAGCAACGACGACCTCGCGGCCTCGCGGTCCTTCCCAGGGTTTGACCAGAGGATCTTCAGTCCTTCCGGGACCCTGTCCACGAGACCCATCCCTTTCAGCCTGTCTAGCGATTCCATGAGGTCCTTGACCTCGCCTTCCGCATTCCCGGTCCTCTTGTCCCTCTTCAGGTACTTCGGCTGGACCTTCTCGTAGAAGTCCGGGGATGTCAGCCATTCGATCGTCTGCCCAGTATATCCCGAGTCCTCTCCTCTAATCTTGTTCAACAGCGTTTCTGCGATGCTTTCCACCACTTCTGCGGGAGCTTCTTTCAGGTAATCACTCACGTAGAAGGAGATCTGTTCGTATGTTCTGACCCAGCGGATCTTCAGATCCCTGTAGGGTTCGAAGGCTGCTGTCGCTGTTCTGTAGTTAAAGTGTTTGGATACTCTTTCGAATATCTCGTTTAGTTCCGTATCGGTTGTCATTTCTTACAACTCCTTTTCCGGGTCTCACGGCCCGGTAATGGAGGACTTGAGGAACGGCCTTACGCGGCTTCGCATGCAGCGATGCAGAAAGAACAAGGAGCGGAATGGAAGACACGATATGCGCCGTGACGGTACGGAATGAAGGGCTGTGGGACCGGTAGGAGTCTTCACCGTCGTTTCATCCTTTCTACCGCCTCTATATATTATTAAAATAATATTTTTTTATAAAATATAATATTTATATAATATAACTCGGATGCATAATCCATGAGGAATGTGACCGTCAGGAAGACCGTCAAATCTTCGGGCGATTCGCTCACCATCAACGCCACCAGAGAGCTCAGGCAGCTTGGCCTGGACAAGGGGGATGAGGTCATGGTGACCTTCGGCCCGTCAGGGCCGGATGACGAGCACATCCGCCATCTCGCCATACTGGTGGCCGATCCCAGGAACTTCTACAGGAACAGCAGATGGCTCCAGGCAGGCGACCTCAACGAGAACGGCGACCCCATATCGGACAAGACCAGCTATCTTAATCCGGCGGATATGGCGGAGACCATGGA
>SUSW01000009.1 GCA_015063235.1 Thermoplasmata archaeon
CCCTTAGCTATACGGACCCTCATATGGCCGGATACATGGAGGAGATTGTGAACTCGCTTATAGATTCCTATAAGGAGAAACACAGCGAGATAGAGGCATACGATTTCCTCAACTACATACTGGTGTTCACCCAGAACATTGAATACAGGAGCGATTTCGACTCCACGGGATATGATGAGTATTGGAAATTCCCGCTTGAGACCATCTTCGACAGATGCGGGGACTGCGAGGACACCATGTTGCTATTCGTTGCCATTGCACATCAGTGCAGAGACATCCTGGACCTCGATTGCAGACTGTCATTGCAGCTGATGCCGGACCATGCATGTGCAGGCGTGATAGTGGACACCACAACCGAGTACCAGAAGAATCCTGATGGTTTCATATTTGGTGAGACCACCGCCACAGGATACGATCTTGGAGAGATACCGGACAAGGTAAAGGATTACTTCCTTGATGTCGAAGGGAAGTACTACCCCAGCGTCTGCACCACTGTGGAGATAGTCTGATACAAAAATGATAAGCATCATCTCCCGACGGTGCCCTACCGTTTTCTGAACGAAGCATAAGGCGTATCGAAGGGCGGTGTTTCCTGATTCTTTCACAATACCGCCTCATATCCTTGAACGTATTGGACACAATCACTACTTATTCGGACCGATCCGCCCTCATCATAGGGTCCGAAAAAATAAAACTAAGTTAGTAAAAACGTACGTTTTTAATATCTTCTATACGTAGCAGATGTATGGAAGTACTGAATGTGACCAGCGCCCGTAAAGACCTTTATAAAATCGTTGACAACCTTGAAGTTTCCGGACCTGTCATCATCACATCAAAGGATACTCAATCTGTTCTTATGAGCAAGAAAGAATGGGAAGAAATGCAGGAAACCATCTATATTCTGTCCGACCCGGACATGTTACCGGCCCTGAAAGAACTCCACGAGACGCCTATTGAAGAACTGGAGGCCTTTGATTGGAGAAAAAATACCAATTAAGATGGACCAAAGCGGCTATTAAAGAGTTCGAACTCCTCAACGGTGACAAGTTAAAGGACAAAGCCATCGAGATACTGAACATCCTTGAAGACAACCCGTTCCAGAATCCTCCGCCTTACGAAAAACTTCGCGCCGGACTTGATGGATTATACTCCAGAAGACTGAGTGTCAGACACAGAATTGTCTATGAAGTCGTTCAATCGGACGATCCAAGCTACAAAGGTATAGTGGTAATCGTCAGAATGAGATCGCATTACCGTGGGATGATGTCACTGCTGTTTTGAACAGTAAAAATCTGCATTCTACTGGGCCTATACAGGACACCTCCTCCCGTGACCCGAAGAACATAGTTTTGTATATCCGGTACCATACAGGGGCGATGACACTGAAGGTAGACCCCGACGACCTGGCAGCCGCAATGGAGAAGGATCCCGCCATAATAGACGAGAACGACGCTCTCAAATACCATCCCGGACTGATGGCCGTCAGCATGTACAGAGAGAGCCACGAGCTTTGGCTCAAGGGTGAGAAAGAGAAGGCCAGAGAGATCAACCTCAAGGCCCATCAGCTCACAGGCTGCGACATACATCCCGGGGCCACCATCGGAAAGAGATTCTTCATAGACCATGCTACGGGTGTGGTCATCGGAGAGACCACTGAGATCGGTGATGACGTCATGCTCTATCAGGGAGTCACCCTAGGAGGAGTGTCCACCAATAAAGGCAAGAGGCATCCCACTCTGGGGAACCACATAGTCGTAGGATGCAACGCATCGGTCCTAGGGGCCATCACGATAGGCGACAACGTGCGTATCGGTGCCGGTTCCGTGGTCCTGAGGGACATCCCCAGCGACTGTACTGTGGTAGGCGTCCCCGGAAGGATAGTCAAGCACAAGGGTGTCAAGGTCCAATGCGAGCTGGAGCACAACGACCTGCCCGATCCCGAAGAGGACGAGATCGTCATGCTCAAGAGGGAGATCGAGGAACTCAGGAAGGAGATCCAAGAGCTCAAGAAAGCCTGATCTGGTTGCGGATCACTGCCTTCCCATCCATTCTTTTGGGGGAGCGTATCGTTATATCGCCGTTTCCGGCATAGGTTATGGCTACGTGCACCTCTGAAATGGAACCGTTCTCCTCCTTGATCACCGAGCATGAAGGCGTTTGCCCTCTATGATGAACGGAACTGGGAATGACGATGCTGAATCCGCCGGCATCCTTGGTCCAATCGCTTTTCGAGAATCCATACTCGAACGGGAAACCTGTGGCGTCCTCATAATCGTCGACAACCGTCTCTTCCTTACGGCGGAAGAGGTTCCCCGCACAGTAGAACGGAACGAACTCCCTGTCTCCTGACTTAGGCAGCCTCTTTGATATCACCACGGATCTCTCCACCTTGTACTTTCTCTGGTATGCATTCAGAGAGGTTGTATCGAAATCTGTTCCGGACTTGACTTCGATTGGTACAGTCCTTCCTCCGATGGATGCGATGAGATCCACCTCATACTTCCCGTCCTTCCAATAGAACAGCCTGTCGGAGCCCGATGATATCAGTTCGCTGACAGCTAGGTTCTCGTACATTCCGCCCTTGTAAAGATGTGTGTCGTCATCCTCTGTGAGCATGATCCCAGCAGGATGTCCGGCCATCGCCCTCAGCAGACCCACGTCGCAGAAGTACAGCTTGTAACTGGTATCGTCCTCTTCGGATACCGGCGGGTAGGCGTGCCTCTTGATCAGATTGGCCTTGTACACCATGCCCGAATTCTCCAGCCACTGCACGGGGTCTGCGAAATCAACAGACCTGCCGTCCTTCTTCAGTTCCTTGAACACAACCCTGCGGCTCTCCCTTGAAAGGAATGAAGGGATGGCGGTCCAAACCGATGTGAGCTTGTCAACCATATACTTTCCATGCTTGGCGAAATCCTTTCTGTAACCATTGAGAAGCTCCTTCTGAATGGAATCCACCTTTCTTATGTCATGCTCGGTGGACCAGGACTCCACTACGGCAGGCATACCGCCGACTATGCAGAAATCGCGGAGCTTGCGCAGGATGCTCTCGTGTATCAGTTCCGATATCGCATCGTCCTTAGGGTCGGACATGAGGAACTCGGCCAGGGAGGATTCTCCTGTTGCCATGAGGAACTCGATGAAATTCATAGGGTAGAGATGCTTCGTGTCTACCTTTCCGACTGGGAAGGAGGATTCGGACATTATGACGCCCAGCAACGAACCTGCGCATGCTACGTGAAGGTCGCCCATGTACTCCTCGAAGTACTTGAGGGATGTTATCGCATTATCGCATTCCTGAATCTCGTCCAGAATCAGCAGCGTCTTCCCCGGGATCACCTTCTTATTCTTCAGCAGTTCCAAATCCTCGACGATCCTATGAGGGTCCAGATCAGGTTCGAAAAGCCTTTTCAATTCAGGCGATTGCTCCAGGTTGCAATAGATATAGTCCTCGAACTGCTCCTCTCCCAATTGGGTCAATAGATAGGTCTTACCGCACTGACGCACCCCCATCAGCATCAATGGTTTCCTGTCGCTGCTATCCTTCCAGGATATCAGTTCGTCGAACAACAATCTCCTCATTGAATCCAGATAGGAATTCATATTTAAATAGTAACCGTTATTTTACATAAAATTTCGATGTAAATAACCGTTTTTCTCTAGTATTTTTACCCTCAAAGAACCGTTTTTTTACAGCAGTTTTATCCTCCAATAACCGTTTTTTGTCAGTTGTATTTGATCCGCCTTACTGTTCCAAGAGGTCAGTTCGACTGCTTCATGTACCGCTTCAGCATCCACAGGTAGGTGAGCTTGTTGTCCACCATGCTGTCGACCTTGTCCGGGTCGTATTCCTTAAGGGACTTCAGAAGCAAGGATCCCATCACGAGTGCAATCAAAGCGTACATCGTCAGGTCTATGATCACCACCTGCATGGCGCTGGTGGCCAGAAGGTAGATCACACCGATCTTGAGGGCCATCATCACTATGTTCACTGGCGTGGAGATGTACGCCTTCCTGACGGTCTGCATGAATCCGGTGAACACCCTGCTGATCAGGAAGAGCGGTATCGAAAGCGCATATATGCGGGTGCACAGGATGAGCTCGTCGGTGATCTTGGAGGTATCGCCGTTGGTGAACAGGGACAGGATGGGCTCGGCGAACAGGAGAAGTACGACCGAAGACAGGAGCGCCAGACCGAGTGCCAATTTGACGGCGAATCCCATGGAATGCTTCATGTCATCGATCTTACGGGCACCGGCCAGCGCCGAGCAGACCGGCATGGACCCCGATGTCACGGAATCTGAGATGATCAGCATGAGGTTGGGGAACGAGAATGCCAGCTGGACCACGGAAAGGGTCATGGAACCCGTCACTATGGTGACAACGACGGTCTGGGCCAGCATCAGAAGGCCGAAGACCAGCGTATCGATCGCCACGGGACCTCCTGTACCCATTATCTCCTTTATCGACGATTCCGTAGGCGTTCTCAGACGTACCTCGAAATGGTAGTTCCCGTGCTTCAGCATCCAATATGAGAGGGCTGCGGAGACGAACATCCCCACTGCGGTACCTGTGGATGATCCCGATACGCCCATGCCCAGATCATTGACGAACAGCGGGGTCAGAATAGCGTTCACGGGTACGCTCACCAGCGTGCATACGGCCATCTTGGCCACTGCCCCTTCGGACTTGAGAAGGCTGGTCAGAACTCCGGACAGGATGATGAACGGACCTCCGAAGGCCAATGGGATGACGTACTCCCTGGCCATGTCCGCTATATCGGCCTCATGCACCGACACCACCGGCTCCAGAGCCAAGAGCAGGAAAGCTATCGTGGGTATCGATGCGCTCAGCGCCATGAACACCGCCGCCTCCGCCAGCTTCTGCGTCCTGGAATAATCCTTCTTACCGAGAGCGTACGATATGCAGATGCATGCTCCCACTCCGATTCCCACACCCATGCAGCTGACCACGGTGAACAGAGGATTGACGGCCGATACGGCGGCGACGGCCTCCCCGCTGAGGCGTGACACCCACATAGTGTCCAGGAAACCGTTGACCTTGATCACGATGAATGTTACGCTGACTACGAGGGACATCGTAACTATGGCCTTCTTGGGGCTGTCGACCATCTCCTGGACACTGACCTTGGTAAGACGCTTCACTTTGCCTTTCGGTGACAAGGTATCCAGAAGTTCGGGATAGATCCAGGTGGACAACGATTGTTCCGGTTCCGGGATCCCGCTGTACCTGTACCATTCGGAATTGTTCCGCTCGGTCCATTTCACGGCGGTGATCATGCAGTGGAACCATACCAATATCGATATAACGCACAGCGCCAGATAAACGGCGCCGATGAAGATGTTGAATTCGCCCCGGAACAGTTCGACGAACGTGAACCCTGCGACGATGCTTATCTCCAGGAAAAAGTATCTCAGACCGTTCTTCCAGAGGCCGAGGTAGATATGCCCGAAACCGCAGAAGAAGGTGGATAGCAACACGGACACTAGCTTCTTCTTCAAGCCCTATATGGGTCTGCCCTCCTTGTTCAGCGGACAGGGTTGGGTCGGATCCGGTTGCTCCATTGACGATAAACCTCTTCTGACAAACCAGTGTTGAGATCAGAGACTGGCGACAGGGATTCCTGTCCGCCTTGTCCTATCTCTTCGGCACCTTGTGTACCCATGTGAATCCAATCCTTGCTATATAACGTTCAACCAGGCCCCTTCGCCGCCCGTCCAATCCCTGAAACAATTTATGAAATAATAAAATCTCATATACGAGATATTAAAGGCTAAATCAATAAATAATATCTCAAATATTAACTTTTAACATAAGGTGCTGAAATGAAGATATCCGGAGAATCCGAATGCGACGATGTTACCAGAGAACTGTCTTTGAGGTTCAAACAGTACAGGAT
Source organism: Thermoplasmata archaeon (assembly GCA_015063235.1). GTDB lineage: Archaea > Thermoplasmatota > Thermoplasmata > Methanomassiliicoccales > Methanomethylophilaceae > Methanoprimaticola. The sequence continues at coordinate 5,921 of SUSW01000009.1, forward strand.
CCTGTACCCTATGACTCAATCCGAACTGGCCGACAGATCGATGGTATCGGTCAGCACCATCAAGAGATTCGAGAACGGAGAGGACATCAGTCTCTCGAAACTGATTCGGATAATGAAATCGTTGGATCTTCTGGGGAATACGGACGTTCTGGTACCGGATCTCGGCGACAGACCGAGCAGGTATCTGGATGACTATAAGCCCAGACAGCGTGCCGGCAGGAAAAGAGGGAAAACATCCGAATGGAAATGGGGGGATGAGGAATGATGGATACCGCAGAGATATGGCTCTGGGGTAGCCGGATAGGCATCATACACCAGGGGGAGGGCGATATGGTCCCCTCGTTCGAATATGACGCCGCGTTCAGAGAAAGCGGGATTGAACCTGCCCCTTTCAAGATGCCTCTGTCTGAAAATGTGTTCAGATTCCCGGAGCTCCGTGATTCGGAAGCATTCCATGGCCTGCCTGGTCTGTTGGCAGATTCCCTCCCCGACAGATTCGGTAACTCCGTCATAGACGTGTGGCTCGAAGCTAGGGGAAGACCGAAGAACAGCATGACTGCCATCGAAAGACTGTGCTACACTGGTAAAAGAGGGATGGGTGCCTTGGAATACATCCCGGCGACCTATGAGGGCCGGAACAATGATACGATCGACGTCACAGAGCTGACTGAACTCGCCTCGGCCATACTCTCCGGGAAGGAACGGTATGAATTCCATGCAGATGATGTCAGCACAGCACAGCTGATAGAGATCGGGTCTTCCGCAGGAGGTTCCAGGGCTAAAGCGGTGATTGCATGGAACGAGAGCACAGGGGACATCAGGTCCGGTCAGACATCCTTATCTGCGGATTACGGCCAATGGCTGATCAAATTCGATAACATCAGCGAGAACGGAGATCACGGAGTCAAGGACAGGAAGCATTACACCCTTATTGAGTACGCATATTACCTGATGGCCAGGGACCTCGGCATCGATATGACCGAATGCCGTATACTCGAGAAGGACGGCCTATCCCATTTCATGACCAGGCGGTTCGATAGGAAGGATGGGAAAAAGGTCTTCGTGCAGACATTGGCAGCCCTCAGGCATATCGATTTCAACGAGCCCAGCCTGTACAGCTATGAATCGTTCGCAGAATGCTCCAGACGGCTCGGTATGGGCATGGATGCCGCGAAGGAGATCTTCAGAAGGATGGCGTTCAATTCGATATCGATGAACTGCGACGACCACGTGAAGAACTTCTCGTTCATCATGGGAAGGGACGGCAGGTGGTCCCTGTCCCCTGCTTATGACATTACCTTCGCATACAATCCGATGAACAGATGGCTGAAGGGACACCAGATGACGATTAATGGAAAGAGTACACAAATCACCGATGAGGATCTGATCTCCTGCGGCGATTCAATAGGTCTGAGCAAATCCTTCTGCAGATCCGTTCTCAGAGATACAAAGGATGTCGTCGCCAATTGGAAGGAGTATGCGGAAAAGGTCGGGATCGATAAGGGAACGATTGAATAGATACGGTCTTGCCTCAGAGTGTAAACCGCCAGTAAAGATCATGGCACATGGGCCATGTCACTGGACGGCAGGAATGCACCCTGATCCGTCAGGTCCGCTGACGTCCTTGGGTAACCTATTCGCAATAACGGAGTCACGATTCGAACTCCGAGATATCGTCCGGGATATCGTCATCCGGCTCGTCCTCGAACAGCTTTCCGAACACAGCATACTTCGCCCAGCGAGATACGGGCGGCAGTTCCTTGCCGTAGGGGGTGTAGTACTTCCTGATCGATATGGACAGCAGCATCATCAGGATGATATCCAACGATATCGCCAATGTTATGTACGGGTTCAGCGAGAAGATGTGCGTGTAGCTAGTCGACGTATAGATGAGCGCCGCTGCGAGCAGGGGTATCGAGAATGTTACGCAACATCTGACGACCTTGCGCCATGACTTAAGCCTTCCGGATTCTATGCCCATGAGCGAATCCACGGCAAATACGAGCATCACTATCTCAAAGATGGCCATGCCGTATGAGTATAGCGTCTCCAGATCGACATTTTCAATGATGGTTGTGCCCGTTGAACCGGTCAATATATCGGCATTAATGCCTATGAGTTTGGTCAGATAGACGAGACAGATGACTATCATGAACAGCTGGGCGAGTATGAGCGGCTTGGGCATCCTGACATCCCTCACAGATGCATCATATCCGTTTTTCACATCATCGAACGCGTGCTCATCTCCCTCGAACACCTTCAGAAGACGAGTTTCGTATTCCCACTGGTAACGGATGTGCTCGTTCATGCTCCTAAACATCATTACCAGAATGTAAAGCGAATAAAGGCCCAATGTGACTATGAAGAGGACCAGATGGATGGTCCAGCGAATATGTTTGACCTTCCTGGGGAACGATTCTATGAATATCCCCTTCTCTGCGAGAGCTCCCTTCATGATCTCCGTGAACTCGAACTGATCCGTCTCGTGTCTGTAAGGATAACCCAGATTCGCAGGCATGGTGAGGATGAATGTGATGACCGGTGCTCCGATGAGGGCGACCGCTGCTGCAGTGTAGAACACATCATATTCGTTCGGATTGATCGGCCTTGTGACGATGTAGAACAGGCCGAGCATCGTAATTCCTATCGATATCAGGCACGGGACCTTCATCTTGAAGGTATCCCTACTAGATATCGCTTCGTGTTTGGCACGCATCTCGCTCACATCTGCACCAAGGCTCTCGGTGCAGTGGATAAGGGACGAGCGCCATGTAAAATCGCGCTTGGAATGCCTCTCCATCCTGAGATACATCGAATAGTTGATGTACTGAACGACCAGGCAGAAAACACCTATCTCTATCGACTGATGATCACAGTTGCTAGAGAATGTGAGGAAATAGAACTGGGGGATGATGGAAGGGACGAACAAGAAAGCAAAGAAAAAGACCATCGGCATCAGTGCAAGTAACGTTGAAATCAAACCGTTGACAATAGTGTCGTAACGATTCCTTTCCTGAATACACGTTCTGAACTCGGAACAGTCAGCATCCATTCTCGGCACCTCCTTTGATCCTTGTGAAATAATAGTAAATAGACCCGACAATTCCGATCAACGCGATCACTATGGCTATGGGGATGGGGTATGGGATAAACTCCATCGATTCGATAGATACCAGTATGTATCCAGACCGGTGAACCTTAAACCCGAGTTCTTCGTCAACGACAACAGTATCCAACTGTTCTCCTGTGTCCAAGATTGTCACTTTTGCACTATCCGCACCACTTCCCAGACGATATACATCAACATTGACTTCTACAGGCAGCTCCACATAATCATTTATCTTTAACAGTAAAAGATAGCCATTTCCAACTTCATTCTTGTATTCTTTGGGTATTTCCTTCTTGGCGAACTTATGGAATGTAATATGGATGGGTTCCCCTTTATGAGACAATTGACTATCGAGATAGAACTGACAGTGGTATGTATGATCCATTGAAATGTTGAAGTCACAATATGATTCATCTTCCACTTCCAGAACGATCTCTTTGAAACTCGGGCAATCGAAAATAGAAAACCATAATTGTTCTCTAATATAATCAGTCGTTATGGATTCCAGATTCTTCAAATTGCAGAAACCGTAATCATAACTGAACATTCCTTTAAGATAGATCGTTGTTATCGAATCGTAATGGTCGTTCCAGGGCATGATCTCCCCATCGTCATAGTCATACATTCCCCCCGAACCTTCGATGATCAACCGTCCGTCGTCATAATACGTCCAAGTTATGTTAGGGCCGCAATAACCGCTGTCGATGGGGGAAGAGCCTTCCGAATCGGATGATATGCTGGAGACTATCAGGATAACCGAGGCAATTACCAGGAAACAAAGAGATGCTCTGATGGGGTGCACGACTGGTAATAAAGATGTTGACTATTAATCCATTGCCTATTATAACCCCGACATTCACATCCTATATCTTCTGGTACCTGCCCATTCACATAGACTCTGACAGAAAGGCGTGTATTCGCACCCCTTGAAAAACAGACTAATGGGAGTGTGCATTTCGTTCTAATCCGGTGCGCGATGCAACGTATTGTTGCAGATGCGGCAGACAAACCTATTTTACCATCCAGCCGATACATCGGACGATCAGATGTCATTGATGGTCCACAACACACTGAGCAACTCCAAAGAGGAGTTCAAGACGATAGAGCCGGGAAAGGTGAAGATGTACGTATGCGGAGTCACCGTGTACGACGATATCCACATGGGACATGCCAGATGCATGATAGTGTTCGATACTGTCGTCCGCTACCTCAGATACCTGGGCTATCAGGTCACCCACGTCACGAACTTCACCGACGTGGACGACAAGATCATCAACAAGGCCGCGATTGAAGGTATCGACCCCCTGGAGCTGTCCAGGAGGTACATAGAGAAGTACTTCGAGGACGCGGCCAAGCTCGGGATAAACAAGGCTGACATCTACCCCAAGGCCAGCGAATGCATACCCGACATCATCAGGATGGTCCAGAGGATCATCGACAACGGTTTCGGATATGTCACCAGCGACGGCAGCGTGTACTTCTCCATCGACAAGGTGGAGAACTACGGCAGGCTTGTGAAATCTAAGCTTGAGGATATGTCGTCATCGGGACGCGTGCAGATGGACCAGGAGAAGAGGAACCCCATGGACTTCGCCGTATGGAAGGCTGCAAAACCCGGAGAATGCTCGTGGGACTCGCCGTGGGGGCCCGGAAGGCCCGGATGGCATATCGAATGCTCGGCGATGATCGACAAGTATCTCGGAGAGCAGATCGACATCCACGGAGGAGGAAACGACCTTATCTTCCCCCACCACGAGAACGAGATCCTCCAGACCGAGGCAGTCACAGGGAAGCCGCTGGCCAACTACTGGATGCACAACGGTATGCTGCAGGTCAAGGGCCACGGCATGACGAAAGAGGAGAAGATGTCCAAATCCCTTGGCAACTTCTTCACCGTGAAAGATGTCGCTGCCAAGTACGACCCGCAGACCATCAGGTTCTACTTCCTCAACACCCACTACATGAGCCCCCTGCTCTACGGCGAAGACATGCTCGAGGAAGCGAAAGCTGCGGATTCGAGGATAATCAACAACTACAAGGACCTGAAATCCTACGTCAAGACCGCCCCCGAGGGCGATGCAGATGCCAATGACTGCTGCGATGCCATCGAGCAGTACAGGCAGGCGTTCAGGGACGCCATGGACGACGACTTCAACACCCGTCAGGCGATAGAGGTGCTCTTCCAGATGGTAAGGGCCACTAACAAGGCTATGAACGACAAATCGCTCTGCAAGAAAGCCGCACAGAAGTACATCGGCCTCATCGACGAGTTCAACGGCATCCTCAATATCATACCTGCCGACGACGGCGCCGACGACGGAACTCTGGATGATGTTATGCAGATACTCATCGACCTGCGCGCGGAGCTGAGGAAGAACAAGATGTACGACCTGGCGGACATGATCCGCGACAGGCTCAAGGAAGCGGGCATCGTCATGGAGGATTCCAAGGACGGCGCCAAGTGGAAGAAACTCTGAAACCATAACCGGTGCCCTCGGGCGCCGGATTCATCCTTCTAACGATTTCATCTTCTTCTGGGCATCCGCAAGAAGGTCGCAGGACTTGCATCTCTTTCCCACGGTGGGCTCTCCGCATTTGCAAAGATGGAGATTCGATGTGGTGTATTCCTTGTATAGCATCGGGCGCAGGGTATCGTACGATGATACGATGCTGTGCCTGGATCCTGGGGAGCGGTCTTCGAGCTGATCGACGATGTCCCTGTACTGGTTGCGTAGAGCCTCCTTCCAATACGGGCATTCCCCGTCCCAGAACTCTATATCGTTCACGATCGCGTAGAGCAGGCTCTCCTTCTCCGGTATCAGCCTCAGAGGGAGGAATCTGGGGATCAGTCCGGGCTGGACCCTCTCATGGGGACCCATCCTCGCCAGACGCTCCACGTCGCCTCTGACGAAGTTCATCATGATGGACTGCGCCATGTCGTCAAGGTTATGTCCGGTCGCAAGGAATTTGGCTCCTATCTTCCTCGCCTCGTCATTCATCAGCCTTCTGCGGAACACCCCGCAGTAAGTGCAGGGACTGCTGTCCCTCGAGAGCGGTGCGATGGCATCCATGGTCACACCCAGCTCGGTGAAAGAACGCAGGTGGAACTCGATGCCGTTGGATTCGCAGAACCTTCTGACGATATCGACGCTGGGAGGCCTGTATCCTTCTATCCCTTCGTCGATCGTAATGGCGTGGACGCCGACTTTGTTCCTGGGTCCGAAGACATCCGATATCAGCTTCAGCGCGACCATGCTGTCCTTGCCGCCTGATACCGCTACTGCGATCTGGTCGCCGGGGTAGACCTTGATCTGCTTCCTTATCTCCCTCTTGACCCTCTTCTCAACGAATCTGGAGAAATCCTCGGCACAGAGATGCATCCCGTTGTATCTGATGAAGGTGACCGCATCCCTGCCGCATTGGTCACATCTCATCGGAGGCCCCCATGGTTCTGAGGTCGTTCTCGACCATCTCCTCCACCTTCTTGGCGAGGACCTTGGAAGGGATGTCGGGCAGGGAGATCTTGGTGGACCTTCCGTTCTTGCCCTCGGTCATCACCCTGGTCCTGACCAGGCCGATCTTCTCCAGATCCTGAATGTACTTCCAGAACTGGGTGTGCCTCCTGGCGGGAACATCGAACTCCTCGCATACGATGGCGTAGGTCTTCTCAGCTGATGATATTGGGATGACCACGTTCTGCTTCATGGCACGGGCCACCGACAGCAGGGCGATCTTCTTGTTGATGTCCAATGAACTGATCTTGGATTCCGATACTGTGCTATAGATGAGTGCTTTGGCAGCGCGGACGTCCTCGACCGTCACCTCTCCCACAGTGCTCTCCTCGGCTAGGCTGGCGGAACGCTCGAGCAGCTCAATGGCCATCCTGGCGTCCCCGTATTCTTCGGAACTGTCTGCGATCTGCTCTATGGCATCGTCGCTTATCCTTCCGGGGAACAATGCTATCTCGGAACGCTCCTTCACTATGGTCTTCAACTCATCATAGCTGTACTTGTTGAACTTGATGGTTATGGATCTGCGGAACGTCGATGCGGAAGCTTCATCCATCATCTCGTATACGGATTCCTGCGAGATCATTATCAGCGAGACCGGGGCAGGTTTGGCAACATCGTCGGACATCCTGGTGATCTGATAGATTATGTCCACAGAGTTCTTCTTGAGTAACACGTTTACCTCATCGAGTATTATCACAAGAGGGCTCCTGTTCTTGTTCAGATGGTTCTTCAGGATGCGTGCCATCTCCTCGGTGGAGAATCCCCTGTCGGGATATCCTGGATCGAAATGATGGATAAGATCGATGAGCACCGCGCTCTCCGAGTTGTTGCTCCTGCAGTTGACATACAGGACATCCATCTTCATCCCTTTGCCGCTGCAGTAGTCCTTCATATCGTTGCAGAAACGCTTGGCGGTGACGGTCTTGCCGGTACCCACGGAACCCAGAAGGAATGCGTTGCAGGGGCGGTTCGATTCGACCAGAGGGCGAAACAATGATTCCAGCTGATGCATCTGTCCGTCCCTGTTGACAAGGTTCCTTGGGATGTAGTCGTAATCGAATACACTGGGATCCTTGATGATGTTGGATGTCTTCTCGAACATTTAGGCACCTTTCCGTGGTTTGCTGCTGGTATGGGGTCCACGTTGATGTGCTTCGGATATCTTCGAGATAGAAAAATATGGCTCTCTACGAAAGCAGGCGGAAACGGGTTTTGATTTTAATTTACTCCAAAAATCAGAGTAAAATTATTTTACTCCAAAATTCGGAGTAAATATTTATACCAACAAAGCATAGCAACAATCATGCAGGAATTCATAGGACGTACCAGCGAATTGGAGCTCTTGGAGAGGATCTGGTCCCGGGAGCGTTACAAATCCTGTGCGGTATACGGCCGCAGACGCATTGGCAAGACACGTCTGATAAATGAGTTCATCAAGGACAAGAGAGGCATCGTCTTCGATCTGATAATGGGGACCGAGAACGAGAATGTCCAGAGGATGTCAAGGATACTGGCGGACACGATGAACATCTCTACTGATTCGGAAACGCTGTATGACGTGTTCGGCTGCTTGAAGAGGCTATGCTCCGAAGAAAAGATGATAATCGTTCTCGACGAGCTCCCCTACCTGACAGAGAAGAATAAGAGGGCCGCATCGGAGATACAGCATTTCATCGACTGGATGGCTGACAGCACGGAATCCATGATCATTGTTTGCGGCTCGTCGATATCGCTCATGCTCGATGAACTGAAGAACAGAGAGGATCCGCTGTACGGAAGATTCCATCACGAGATAGACCTTGGTCCGCTGTCCCTGCAGGAGACGAGAGGATTCCACCCGAGCCTGTCCGACCAGGATCTGCTAAGGACATATCTCACATTGGGAGGCATTCCTCTCTACCATGCCGGGGCGGGCGACCGCGACTACGGCTCGATAGTGGAGGAATACCTGTTCGATGCATCCGGGATATTCTACAACGATGCGACGGACATAGTCATAAGCGAGATGAAGGAACTGTCCGGAAGCGCCATGTCAGTCCTTGAGTGCATCGCATCAGGGCTGTGCAGGTTCGGTGACATATCCTCACGCACCGGACTTTCCGATCAGGCCACGGACAGATGCTTGAAAGGGCTGATGGGCATGCGCCTGATAGACGTTCTCCATCCGATGGCTGGCGCACCGAAACATCCTGTGTACATGATAACGGATCCGTCGGCTGCATTCTTCTTCTCCATCATTAGGAGGAACTACACCGTTTCCAGATTGTCAGAGGGCATCTACGATGCGCTCAAACAGCAGATATCGGGATTCCTCGGAAGGCAGTTCGAGATATTCTGCAGGGCCGAGATCCCGAAGAGGTATCCATGCAGGGAGATCGGAAGCTGGTGGGGAGCCGTCCCGGTAAGGGACGATGACGGCAGGCTGCTCCGCGACGATAGAGGCAAGGTCGTGACCGAGGACGAGGACATCGATCTGGTGGCAACACTTCATAAAGGCAACTTCCGCATAGATCTCTACGCCGAATGCAAGTTCACCAACCGCAAGGCATCCTTCACTACGCTCAACAATCTGGAAAGGAGGGTGTCATTCATTAAGGGAGACGATAACAGGATCCTGATGATCATATCCGTGAACGGTTTCGAGGAGGATCTCGAAGAATACGCCGTAGACAATTCTGTTGCGCTAGTAGATATGGATGTCATCATAGGGAAGAAGCCGTATCCCGAACTGTTCTGATGCTGTCACGGAATCCACCTTTGATTGCCATCCCCCTACCTAAAAATACATGATACCGAATTCTGAGAACCATGAAGATGTGCTGGAAGTGCGGGAAGCCCCATGAGGAGGGTGCCGAGTTCTGCGAGTACTGCGGAGCATCGTTCCTGGGAGACAATCCCATGAAGGCCCCTTCCGGCAGGACCTCCTCGGAGCCTGTGGAGCACAAGGTGAATGATATCAGAGCTTTGATCGCGGGTGCAGCGATCGCATTCGGCCTGACCATCCTCGCAGGGTTCGTGCTCAGCCTGTTCATCATGCTCCTGGTCTGCGGGATCTACATCGGATTCGCAGGTGCAGGGAGATCCATGAACTTCATCAAGGGTGCCGTGATCGGATACGTCGTCGGCCTGGTACTGATTCTGCTGGGTGTCAGCCCCGTACTTGCCACACCGTTCTGAACGTTCTCTGTGGTCGATAAGATTTAACTATCGAGCTGACCCTTTTAAATCGAAGCGGTACCGAGAAGGTGCTCTCAGCCGTCCCGGTCCGTTCTGGAAGGTTTGCGTATGGACAGCAAAGTGATTATCGCAATAGTCGTGGTCGCGGCCCTGGTCATCGGAGGAGGTGTGGCGCTCGTTATGATGGGTTCCTCCAACGATGAGAAGAAGGACGTCGTCACATACTACGGCAACGGCGGGACATATGACGGGAAGACATCGATGGACTCCACCATGCCGACGGTGATGGGCAACATATTCACCAACGGTGAGAAGACGTTCACAGGATGGAACACCAAGGCCGACGGAACAGGAACCGATTACAAAGTCGGTGCCCCGGTGTCGATGGGGACGAAGCTCTACGCCCAATGGAGCAACTATAAGCTCACGATCCAACAGGCAGGGTATGTGATTCTGGGATTGAACCTGTACATCACGGACGAAACCCGCACCATGGAGAAGGTCAATAACATGACGGTGCCGCTGAGCGACAAGGGTATGGCAATACTGACGTATGCCCAGTGGGACGAGGTCCAGGTGGAAGGCAACAAATTCGTCGGAAAGGTAAACGGGTTCAGCACCGAACTCGCTGTGAGTATGACCGGAGCGGATTCCGTAGAGCTCAAGGTCAGTCCCGACGGGAAGATGGCCATGGTCGAATTCACATATCACGGAAACGTGGTACTGAAGTGACCTTTAAACACAGCCCCGGGAACGGGGCCTTTACCTTGTAGAGAACTTGAACCCATTAGCAGAAGAGGCACACTGTTTGTAGTCTGCTATTATCCGAATAGTATTTTGCCGATTAGCAAATTGCATCTTCACGGCACCAGATTCAGGACGAAGGCCACATGCGCACCGTCATGATAAACGGCGCCACAGATGGCTAGAGTCTCGTCGACTATCGGATCCACCAGCCTGGGGAGATATCTTTCATTATTCATCGTAACAGAAAAAAGATGTGTTGTACCTATGTAACAACGTAACTTTCACTGATTCCATAAGGTCATTTTCACTGATTCCATAAGGTCATTTTCACCAATAATATCGGACAAAATCCGCCGATGGAATTCCAAAGACGGCGACGAGATCTTTCATTCAAAAAACACAAAAATGAATACAAACCCGATAGATGAGAAAAAGAGAGGTCAAAGACCGATTGCCTCTGACCTCTGTTTATGCCTTTAGACCCTCCTGTGGATCAATACGGCGGCGATTACAACTATAGCCAACCCAGCGATAGCTATCCCTACATACATCAACGTATTATCAGAACCACCGTCTGTAGGATTAACATTCTGGAATACGGCGGTGATCTTCACATCTTTTGCCGGCATGATGAAGTAATTGTCCTCTATCAAAACATCACTGGATTCCCATCTCACGAACGCACTGTTCGAAGACACTATGTAAAGTTCTACTTTCTCTCCTACTGCGGCCTTGCTCTGTACATCGACTGATCCTGACCCTTCTACCGTGGTTTCGATACTGAATTCGAGTTCTCCGAATGTGTATTCACCTGAACCATCGAATTGTACAGTGCCCTTTCCTAGCAGATTCATTTCGGGACCGTAGATATTCTGGTCCCTTAGAGAAGCTATCTTGACGCAAGAGTTCATTACATCCTTCAGTTCGGTATCATTCAGATAGAATCTGATCTGATAGGTCTTGACAGAAGTACTACCGTAGTCTGGCGATTCTACCGGAACGATCTTGAACGAGAAGTAATCAGGTACACGCGAGGTCCTGTCCTTGAACAGACTGTCTATGATGTCATATGTATCGCCGGATAAGATCATCTTGAATCCCCAATCGCTGACATCGTAAACTACATCTTGACCGGGACTGAAGTAATTCTTGAAGAAATTTCCTCCATACATGTAACTATACCAGTCGTCACCAGCAGGTCTGATGCTGTAACCATGTTTCTCGAAATTCAATCCGTAGTCCGTAGTGTAGTCATGCGGATTGGATCTGAAGGGTTTGCCGTTGATGATGTCCTCGACGCCTACCAGGAAATAATCGTAGTTGTATACGCCGGGACATGACAAATCATCCTCTTCGACATCCATTTGATACCATTTGCCTTCAAGTCTGACCGCATTCCAAAGGTGCGAATCCAGATTGTTGTAATCATCCTGGCATCTAAGTGTGATGCAATCGATGCCGTTCTTCTTGCACAGATAGTTGAAAGCCTGGGAGTATCCTGCGCACACAGAGCTTTTGCCTATGAGATTGCCGTACATGTTCTGATTATTTTCTCTGTATTGGTACCAGGTGTTCTCACACATGTAGTCGTGGATCTGTTTGATCTTATCGTAATCGGAACCGGTGAAGTTCAGAGTAGATACCAATTCATCGATTTCTTTGATCATAGATGCGTATTTCTCAGGTTCTAAGGAGGTTCCTGTATCGAGCAAAGCAGAACCGCCGTCGTTGAGAACTATCTTATTTCCGGTGGTATCGTATATGTAATAATCGTAGCGGTACTGGAACCAGAACAATTCCGGATGATCCGAATACATGCCAAAATAGACTCTTGTTTCCTCTTCCGGAGTGAGGGACGTGCAGTCTATGTACGTTCCGTAGGATGTCACGGTAGCGTACACTTCGTCGTATACCTTCTTCTCCTTCTCGTTCAGGATGTCGTACACCATGAACGTATCGCTCGCATCCGCCTCTTCAGTCGGCAGTGTCACGATGGCTAGAATCGCAACAGCCAATAGAGACAGTATGACTATTTTCTTCATGTTATCGAATTTACGTCATCGATAATAAGAGTTGCATCATCCAACCATTTATCATAAGTTGAAAAAGTGGTCCTTGTTCAGAAAAGGACATTTTCGATATTTTAAATCGAATACATAATGAGAGCATTCGCTAGGATGTGGTGAAAAACCGAGGCTGTATCGGCCGTTTCTGAAGATGGTTTTCATCCGCGGACCAATTTATCTCCGGCGCCGGTCAGAACCGGCGGCCTTCTGGCTCCGATATCGCGAACGGATCTTTGGACAAGTTTTTTTGTACGAAGGTATGGGGCGACCCCATCCGACAAAAATCGTATCAGGCATACCAATGACAGACGTTTCGCAGGAATCCTCGGTAAAACCTTTAATTGTGACATCCATGGGGCGGACGGTATCAATGAACGAGATTTGGACCGAGAAGTACAGGCCGAGGACGCTGGACGATGTCGTCGGGCAGAAACATGTGACCGAGAGGCTCAAAGCATACGTGGAATCGAGGAACATGCCGCATCTTCTCTTCACTGGACCTGCAGGCACCGGAAAGACCACATGCTCTCTGGCCTTGGCCAAATCAATGTTCGGCGACGAATGGAAAGGCAACTTCATCGAGCTCAACGCCTCCGACGAGAGGGGTATCGATGTCGTCCGCGGCAAGATCAAGGAGTTCGCGAGGACCGCTCCCCTGGGCGGTGCGGAGTTCAAGATCATCTTCATGGACGAGGCGGATGCCCTCACTTCCGATGCGCAGGCCGCTCTCAGGAGGACCATGGAGAAGTTCTCCGGCATATGCCGTTTCATCCTGTCATGCAACTATTCCTCCAAGATCATCGACCCGATCCAGTCCAGATGCGCGGTGTTCAGATTCAAGCCCCTCACATCAGATGATGTGAAGGAATTCCTGGAGGGTATCGTGGAGAAGGAGAACGTCCAGATCGACGATGCCGCTATGCAGGGACTTATACGCGTTGCAAGGGGAGATATGAGGCGTGCCGTGAACTCGCTGCAGGTGGCCGCCTCCCTGGGGAAGAAGATCGACCTCGACGTCATCTATCAGACCACCGGAATGGCCAACCCCGAAGCCGTGAAGAACATGATCGAGACCGCACTGGGCGGGGACTTCAAGAAGGCCCGCGACATGCTGGACGAGATAATGATCACCTACGGGTTGTCCGGACAGGACGTCATCAAGCAGATCCATTCCACGTTCTTCGACCTCAGCATCACCGATTCGGAGAAGGTCAGGTTCATGGACAAGACCGGCGAGATCGAATTCCGTATAGTCGAAGGGAGCAACGAGAGAATACAGCTCGAGGCACTGCTGGCGTATATGGTCATGCTCGGCGGCAACAAGAGATAAGTGCCAGATCCTGAAATAGGAACGAATCGTTACCATCCCTCGCCCGATTTGCAAATTGAACTGCAGCTGTTAACGTTATAAACTGCTCCAAATCATGGCATATCCTCTTCCGACAATCGTTCGGAAGGGGGTGCACTGAATGCGTGATGATGAATATAGATTAGAGACAGAGACGAGACTGGACGGCGCCTTCAAGTCCCTCATGAGCAACAGTTCCATCCTCTCCAACATGCTGGAACCGCTCATAGACGATTTCCGCGGGAAGGATGTCGAATACATCAGGAAATGCCTCCCTGTGGTGGAAGGGAACAGGACGATAGTCAAGCTGGACAGCGAATTCGGAACATTGGGAAAGGCCCCGGTCAGGCTGGATAACGTGTTCGAGGTCAAGGTGCCCGGCAGCGAATCGATAGCTGTGATCATCGACCTAGAAGGTCAGTCGGACAATAATCCTGGCTATCGCATTGAGAACAGAGCATTGTATTATGCGTCCTGCATGATCCAAGCTCAGAAAGGCCGCTATTTCGAGAACGATGATTATGATAAAATCAGGAAGGTCATGAGCATCTGGGTGATGATGAATCCGGTCATGAAGGATAAGAACACCATACAGACACACTCGTTTAGTTCACAGTACTTGGATATATTCAGAAACGAAGGCAATATCAGGCCGTTGGATTTAATGGAGATCGTGATAATAAACATCGGCGATTCCAATGACCTACCTAACACTATGATGGGTCTGATGAACACGTTGTTCTCCAGGGGACTGACTGCATCTGAACGCGTCAAGGTTCTAAAAGATACTTATAATATCAAGGAAGCGGATATTTTACTCGGAAATTTGGAGGACATATCGATGAATCTTGAGGAAGGTTTTCATAACAGCTGGAAGCGCGAAGGTGTGCAGGAAGCGCTCGATTCCGGCATGGTTGTATCCAGAGAGGAATTCATTGCTGCCAAGCAATCAGGGATGAATGTTGCAGTCAAAATGGTCAAATATCTGATCAGCAAAGGTTTCTCGATCGATGAGAGTCTGGAACCGGTAGATGAGGACCTCAGGGATTCTGTCAGAGAGAAGATTTTGAAAGAAGAATTTTCCAATGATTCTGAGGTATGCCGATGAATCTCGAGGAAGGTTTTCATAACAGCTGGAAGCGCGAAGGTTTGCAGGAAGCCCTTGATTCCGGCATTGTGATCTCTATCGAGGAGCATAATTCGAGAAGACTGAATGATGCTGTCAACATCGTGAGACGCATGATGAAGAGCGGATTTTCCTTGGATGGATGTCTGGAATATGTCGGAGAGGATCTAAAGGAATCTGTCAGAGAACAGATTCTGAAAGAACAGCAATCCTGATGCAAGCTCAGAACAGCTGAATGAATTTAGGTACTATCCTGTCCATGGCCTGGCCCAGGACCTCCTTCGAGGAGCACATCACCAGAATTCCGTGCTCCTCCTGCAGCCCTTTATCGTAGACCGCCCCGGCCTTCTCCGCGATATGCAGCCCGGGCATGAAATCCCACATCCTGTTGAGGAACCTTATATGGATGTCCGTACGCCCGCATGCGAGGTAGGAGAAATCCGTGCAGGCAGCACCGAAAACCTTGAATCTGGCTATGTCCGAGTAACAGTCATGGAATATCACGGCCTGCGCATCCCTGAAGGTCTGCGAGCGGCGGCTGAAATCCCCTGTAGACAACAGACATTTACCAAGATCCCTCGGAGCCGCCGTCTTTATCCTTCTGCTGTTAAGATACGCTCCGGAGTCGTCCGCGGTGAACATCTCGTCGAACACCGGAAGGTAGATCGCGGATGCCTTCGGCACACCGTTCTCCATAAAGCTGCCCTGTATCCCGAAGAACGGGATCCCGCGGGTGTAGTTCATCGTACCGTCTATGGGGTCGATGGTCCAGCTCCTCTCCGAGACCTCGGCATCGGGGTTGGTCTCCTCCGAGATTATGGTATCGTCCGGGAACTCTTTCAGAATGTCATCGATTATCGAGCGCTCGGCCAGCACATCGGAGTCCGTGACGACATCGTAGGTCCCGATGGCTGTTCCTTTATCCTTAGCGGAGCGGTCGCCGCCCATGACTATTCCCGCCGCCCTCCGGACGGCGGATTCCAATACCTCTAATTCCCTCATGTTCAGTAGCGGTTGTCGAAGATCCTGTTGGTCTTCTTCTCGCTCCTCGGCAAGTATCCTATATCGACGGCCTTGGGCACTATGGTAACGTTAAGCTTCGCTTTGATCTTCTCCATGAACTCCTTCTCTGCGGCAGCGCGCTGCTCGCCCTGGGCAGGCGTCTCGAAGTACACGGTGATGATGTCCCTGCCCTCAAGGTGGTCGATCATAATCTGATATTCGCTTGTAGCATCCTTCATGGTCGCCAGCGTCTCCTCGAACTGCGCAGGGAACATGTTGACACCCTTGACCTTGATCATATCGTCCGTCCTTCCGACGATGATGTCTATCCTGGGGAACCTGGAACCGCAGGGACATTCGCCTGGGATAATCCTGGTGAGGTCGTGGGTCCTGTACCTTATGAGGGGTGCCCCCTCCTTCTTCAATGTGGTGATGACCAGCTCTCCGACCTCTCCGTCAGGAAGGTTCTTCCCTGTCTTCGGGTCGATGATCTCGAAGTAGATGTAATCATCCCACATGTGGATCCCGTTGCGGTAGTCGCAGCTGATACCGATACCGGGGCCGTAGATCTCGGTCAGTCCGTAGATGTCGTAGAAGTCGACGCCTAACTCATTTGCGATGGCCTGGCGCATCTTGTCGCCCCATCTCTCGGAACCGATTATCCCTTTCCTGAGGCACAGCCTGTCCCTTATACCGCGCTTCTTGATCTCCTCAGCTAACAAAAGAGCATACGAGGATGTTGCGCATAACACCGTCGATTTCAGGTCCTCCATCATGCGCAGCTGCTTCTCGGTGTTGCCCGGTCCCATGGGGATGGCCATCGCGCCGAGCCTCTCGCATCCTGCCTGGAACCCTATGCCTGCGGTCCACAGACCGTATCCGGGTGTGATGTGTATGCGATCCTTATCGGTGACCCCGGCCATGGCGTAGCATCTCTCGAAGATGATCGCCCAGTCCTCCACATCCTTCTTGGTGTACGGGATGACGACAGGTGTCCCCGTGGTTCCCGACGACGAATGTATCCTGACGATGTCCTTCTCCGGGACCGCTGCGAGCCCCAGCGGGTAAGCCTCCCTCAGGTCGGCCTTGTCCGTGAAGGGCAGCTTCTCGAATTCCTCCTGGGTGCGGATGTTCTCAACGTCCAAACCCTCATACTTCTTGGAGTAGAACGGGCTGTTCTTCTTGATAACTGCAAGCTCGTTGAAGATCAGTTCCTTCTGGTACTCGTTCATCCTCATTTTAATTCCCCGCTGTTGATTTTCTCTAGAAGTTCGGCGGCTTCTGCGGATCCGCGGATGGCCGCCTTGGTTAACCATTTCTTCGCGTTGTTGACGCTGCGATTCATTCCCTGTCCTGTGAGGTGCATCTTGCCCAATTCCAACATGGCATCTTCGGAACCCAGGTCCGCGGCCTTGATCATGTATTTGGCCGCTTTATCGTAATTCTGTGGGACTCCCCTGCCTTCCATGTACATCTTCCCAAGACGGTACCCCGCCTTGGGGAATCCGCCTTCCAGACACTTCGTGTAGCAGTCCATGGCGGATCTGTAATCGATGTCCCTGCCGATGCCTTCCTCCATCATGACGCCCATCCTGTAGAGAGCGATGATGTTGCCGGCCTCGGCCGCTCTGGAATACCAGTAGAATCCCTTCTCGTAGTCCTTCAGCCCCTCCACGTCCGTGTACATGTAACCGAGGTTGAACATCGCCCTGGCATCGCCCAGATCGGCCGCCTTGAGGTACAGTTCCATGGATTTGTCCAGATCCAGTCTGACACCCTCTCCGTGAGCCCTCATATGAGCGAGATTGCACATCGCCTCCGCATTACCTTGATCGGCAGCGAGATAGAACCATCTGGCAGCCTCCCTGCGGTCCTGGACGACACCGTCGCCCTTGAAGAAGAGGTATCCCATGGCGACCTGCGCGTCGGGATCCCCGTCCTGGGCCTTCCTTAAGACGTCCTCGAATCCCAAGAGATCATCTCTTCTTGGATTTCATCATGTTCAGCAGTGCTGCGGCATCCGGATCGCCCTGCTTGGCGGCCATGTTCAGGTAGCGCTTGGCGCGGAGGTCGCTCTTCTTCACGTACTTGCCTTCGTAGTACAGCTTTCCGAGGTAGAACTGCGCCTCGTAATAGCCGGCTTTGGCGGAATTCTCTAAGAGCTCCAATCCGCCTTCCACGTCCTGCTTCACGCCGGATCCGGTGACCTTGAACATGCCTAAGAAGGCCATCGCAGCCGGATGTCCCTTCTCCGCCGCTTCGGTGTACCACACCGCGGCTTCCTCCAGATCCCTCTCGGTGCCCCTGCCTTCGTAGTAGAAACATCCAAGGCAGTACTGGGAGTTGACCTCCCCCATCTCGGCGGCCTCCCTGAACCATTTCAGGGCCATCTCGTCGCTCTGCTCGAAATAGTATCCGTTTCCGTACATGCATGCCAACGCATATTGAGCATATCCGTTGCAGCTGTTGGCCGCCTTGGTGAACCATTTTGCGGCCTTCTCATAATCCTTCTTGACAAATTGACCTTCGAAGCACATGTTGGCGAAGTCCACCATGCCCTGCTGGTAGCCGTTCTCGCATGATTTCTCGAGCCACCTGGCTGCAAGGTCGGGATCCTGGGTGATCCCCTGGCCGTAGGCGTAGCACATCCCCAGCTGATACTGGGCTTCCGCATGGCCTTGTTCAGCGGCCGCATGGAATGCCTCTGTTGCCTTCTTGGGATTGAAATGGCGGTTGTTCTGCGTCATGTAGATGCATCCGATGGAGAACTGTGCATCCATATTTCCTGCGTTTGCAGCTTTCTCGAACCATTCGAACGCCTTCCTGTCATTGGGGTCGGTGTTGCATAATCCCTGGTCGTACATCTGGCCGATGCGGTACATCGCAAGGGCGTCGCCCTGCTCCGCAGCCGATTCCAACCACTTCAGTGCCAGATCCCTGTCCTTCGGTATGCCTTTGCCCATCAGGTACATGAATCCGATCTTGGTCTGCGCTTCCAGATCGCCCTGCTCCGCGCATGCCGTGTAGAACCACACAGCCTCGGCATGGCTCTTCTTCACCTTATCGTTCCCCTTGTCGTACATGAGGAACAGCTCTTTACAAGCACTGCTGTCTCTCTGCTCTCCCTTGAACCTTAAGGCTATGAGGCCGTCCATGACCTCCGGGGAATTGCGCTGGAACTCCTTGGAAACGATATCAGCCTGGACGGAACCGTCCTTGGCGGCCTTCTCGAAAAGAGCTTTCGCGGATTCCTTGTCCTGCTTCACACCCCCTTCGCCCAGGTATTGGAATACCGCATACAGATACTCGGAATCCGGATCGTCCTTGCCGGAGAGTACGGCTGCGGCTTTGTTCAGATCGTATCCGCCGCTTCCAGAATCGATGAGACGGCGTGCTTCCTCAGAGAGCTCGGGGACCATATCATTCGTTATATCGCATCGATATATGACGATTGCCATGTCCTAATAGTAAGTATCGCCGGCACCATCACGATATCCTTTTATTATGGAATCGCTCATCGAATGCCCATGATATCCGACTCAGATGTGATGGAGCCTCTGGAGAGGGCGAAGTTCATTATCCGCATGCGGGACGAGCCGGGGTATCTGGATGCATATAACATCCTTATACGTGAGACCAAGAACGACAGCACGGACGCCTGCTATTACCTCGGATTGATGTATGCGAGGGGGCAGGGGGTCCAGAAGGATTATTCCTCTTCCAGGTCGTGGTTCGAGAAGGGCTTCGAGGGAGGACATCCCGGATGCGCCTACTATCTGGGTATGATCTATCTGAATGGTCTGCAGGTGGAAAAGGATCCTTTGAAAGCGAAGGAATACTTCCTGATGGCTGCCGGGAAGGGGGATGTGAGGGCTGAGTACGAATTGGGATTGATCCACTTCAAGGATGAGGGGATCCCCAGAGATTTGGATATTTCAGCGAGCTGGATGAAGCTGGCTGCTGAACACGGCCATATAGAGGCGCAGTTCATCCTCGGTCAGTATTACAAGACCGGTGCCGGTGTGGACAGGGACATGCCCAAGGCGGTCAGGTGGCTGATGACAGCTGCATTGAACGGGCACAAGGGTGCACAGGTATTATTGGGCAATATGTACAAGAACGGCGACGGCGTCGAGAGGAATCAGGACGAGGCCGAGCGCTGGTACGATATGGCGGACAACAACAGGGGATTCTGAACCGCTGATTCGATTGAATTATGGGCATCTTATTGGGGTGCTAAATTTTTGGAATGATAATGGTATGCCCGGGCCTACGGCAGGCATACTTCATAAGAGAAGGTCGGAGCCGTGCACCGCTTGCGCGGCTTAGGCTCCTATTGACCGCTTCGCCTAAGGACTCGAGAATGGATTGCACATACATTACAATTAGGTACGAGAAAACGTACAACGTGAATGATTATTCAGAATAATGGTAGACGGCCCCCTTTCGGGGGCCTGTTTTATGTTTAGGTTCTTGGTGTTACTTCTTCCTCTTTGGTGTTATCCAGCTCTCTTCAGCTGCGGTTGAGCCTGAGGACGAGGATAACCACCATGATCGCGATCAGGATGACCAGGACGATCAGGAGGATGTCGGTGAGCGAGAGTCCGGAGTCTCCGACGGCTGGTTCGGGAGTGGGCTCGGGTATGGGGGTGACACCCGATGCGACGAGCTCCATGTCATCGATGACGCAGACGGTCTTCTCTCCGTTGATGACGGGATTACCCTGGTACTTGGTGGTATCGGAGATCTTCGCGGTGAAGTAGGATCCGTAGGGGACATCGGTGGGGATGTCGTATACGTTGAACAGCACGCCGTTCATGTAGTAGTCGACACCAGCGACGTACTTCACGATGACGGTGACATAGGTTGCCTTTGCTTCTGCGTATGCGTTGGTCTCTCCAACAGTTGCGTTTGCATCACCGTTGTAGTTGATCCAAGCAGTGAAGTTGTATCCTACAATCTCAGGAACAATAGCTGCATCGGCCTTCGAGAGTTTGATTGTGTCCTCCTCTGCGAAGATCGTTGCATAAAGGTTCTCCTCAACGATGAGTTTGGATGAAACAGCATCTCCAGCTGCCACACCATTGTGAGATACAGTAATCTCGGCCAGAGTAAGGTCGACGTCTGAGTATGCCACAAGGTAGTAGAATTTCTCTGCACCTGGAGTAAGATCATTGTTGATGACGACCTTTCCGACTATGGATGATCCCTCGCTGCCGAGAACGGTAATGGGGGTACCGATAATCAGGTTAGCCTCAAGGACCAGCTTGTAATCGTCAGCGATCGTGATGTTGACATCCTTTCCGCTGAGATCCAGCTTCTTATCAACGGTGACATCCTTTCCATCGATAGTGATATCAGTGACGTCATCGAAGTCGATGTTCTTGAAATCTGTGTAGACTGTGTATCCATCTTCCTCGAAAGTCGCTTCGTAGGTAAGCTTCTCGTAATCTGAGGATCCGGTCTCCCTCATGTGCATGGTTATTGCACCAATCTCTCCGTGTGCGGTGGTTGCTCCGATAATGTAGACATCATCTCCGATAATTCCTGCATCCTTGTTGACAATCACACCATTAAGGTATGCGTCATCAATAGCTTTGATGGCTCCGATATCAACAGTTCCCTTGATGGTCATGACCTTGGCATCCTTGTACTTGTCTGCCTTGATGATCAGATCTGCTGCATCATCATCGTTGACGTTGGAGACCAACAAGAGTGCGTATCCGTTCTCGTCGTCGGTTGAATCAACAATCTGAGCGGTCACACTGGCAGCGTACTTCTTCTCTGTTCCAACATCCTTTGTAGCTCCGCTGGCGAGAATGAATGACTGTCCGTCTGCAAGGACGATCTTTCCTGCTCCGAGGTAAACTCCAGTTGCTGTTGTTCCCTTACTGAGGTTGAGAGTTCCGTTAACCACAACGATCGAGGGCATCTTGACGACCTCATCGACAACGAACCCATCGGTCACTTTCTTGTACTTGACCTCATACTGTGCATCGACAATAGCAGCAGTAGCATCGAAGATCGCTCCCTCTGCGACTGCGAAAGTACCGAATACAGTCTTTTCCTTGGTATCGGACTTCTGCTGCTTCTCGGGTGTGTTGGTAAGTGTGATCTTTCCAGCTCCGGTTCCCTCAGACATTGTAAGGGTACCGTCATTGTATGAGACGTCAAGACTGATCTTAGCTGGATCAGATGCGGTCGCTGCGATTCCAGCGATTGTGTTTGCGTATGCGTTGAACCTGACCTTGTCAAGGACGATGATGTTGTCTCCGAATGCAAAGGTTCCGTTCACGTTGTAGATCGCCTCAGTGGTAGGTGCCTTTCCGGTCTGTCCGAAAGTGACCTTTGCAGTTCCCACTATGGTTATCTTCGCTCCCTCGGACATCGAGAGTCCATGGGCTCCGAATGACATGGTGGAACCAGTGCTGACGATAACGTTAACGTTCTTGGGAACAGTGATGTTGTCGTTGATGGGTGCCTCAGCGGCCTCTACGGTAAGGGTCGATCCCTCCTCGCAGTTCGCTACAGCGTATGCGACATCAGAGTAGATTGTGTATGCCCCATCCTGAATAGTGAAGGACATGATGCATTTGACGACTCCATAGTCGGTAACAGGTGTGGTTCCGGTGACGAAGTTACTCTTGGCATCCTTAGATACCTTGAGTGCTGCATTGCTGACATCTACTGTCGCGGTTGTGGCGACCTCGGCTGTGGATCCAGCCTCGAAGACCATTGCATACCTGACAGGCATATTAATGGACTCAGGGAACGCGAATGTTCCTGCTGTCACCTTGATGTTGACGTTCTTTCCTGTTGCAAGTGCACCCATCTCATCCTTGTTGAATGCGAAGTATCCGGGTTTTACAGCTTCAGTCTCTGTAGCGTTAGCACCCTCCATCATCTTGATGGTTACCTTTCCTGCTCCTGTTGAACTGGAAAGGTCTGCATCCAGACTGAGCGTTGCGGTGTATGTTGTCTTAGTCTCTGCTTCCTTCGTCGCCTTGTACTTGGAGTTGTATGTAAGGTCTCCGACGACCTTTCCAGAAACAGTAACTGCGATATCTCCGACTGCCTCTCTGTTGATGGTGATATTTCCTTCGACGTTCTTGACAACAACACTGCCCTCTGAAGTTATGTCGCCCTTTATGGTACCGCTAGATGTCACACCGGTAGACGTGGTGATGTTTCCTTCGACCTTTCCGTTGGCCTCATCCTTTGTGTAGACCACATTGACAGCACCCTTGGCTGTGATGTTTCCGTTGTAAGTTCCATTGATGGTGGATGTCTGGACTCCCGTGGTTATGTCTCCCTCGAAGGTAGCACCATTTGCCACAAGTTCCCATGCACCTGTTCCGTATGCAGTGATGGTTCCGTCGTTGTCGAACGTTCCGCCTGCTGCTGTGATAAGTGCTGCGCCGTCAGCAATGATTCCAGTTCCACCCATTCCCTTCAAGATCTTATCTTCTGAAAGTGCCGCGTCTGCAGTAGGCTTGACAAGAGTAAGGTCTCCAGTTATTTTTCCTGATACTGCCATGCTGTATTTGGCAGTGGTGCCTGTAGCATCATAGTTCAGTGTGACTGATGAGACGATACTGGTTCCAGACATCTTAGTCAGGGTGAGTTTGTATGCTACCTTATCTGCTGTGACGTTCTGGCTTGTTGTAAGTGTTCCGGTGTAACCGGTCTCGACTACTGTTGTTGACTTATCAGACTTCATTCCGGTTATGGCCGCATCCGTAATCTTAAGAGATCCGTCATTCTGGAATTCTCCTGCAATTACATCGATGATCTGAACCTGGGCTGTTCCCGCTGAAATGGTGGTATTCGTAGGGAATGTGATAGTGATGTCGTTTGCATCGACTACAGGTTTGATGATCTTAGCAAAAGAGGTGATGGTTCCATTGTTGGTCATCGTTCCGTCAGAATTCTTGAGTGTACCGAAGACATTGACGGTGCCCTCGATGTTCATAACGGCCTCGTTGTTGACAACCGCCTCTGCCAAAATTACAGTCTTTCCCGAAAGGTTGATGGTTCCATTGTTGGTCAATACAGGCACATCTACTGTTCCTGTGGGATCTCCGAATACCAATCCATCGACGGAAAGGGTGGAATCCTGCATGACCTCAATTCCTACTCCGTCGTCTATTCCAAGGATCTCCGCTCCGCCTGTGATGGTAGCAGCAGATGCCCCCCTTACACTAATTGATTCGGCTTCGACTCCGATTGCTTTTCCGGATACTGACATGACGGCCCTGTTCTTCAATTCGAATCCAGTTCCTGCAAATCCGGTTCCTGCAGAATTGATAGTGATGCTGCTTGCGTTTGCTGTTATTCCAGAAGTGTCCTGGTAGATACCATATACATACTCTGCGTCTGCTGTGTATGTAGTAAGCACGGATACTTCAACATCAGAATTGTCGATATCCAAACCTTTTACCGTGTCAGCAAAGATTCCGATCGCTTTGATCTCCTTGGCATCCCAAGTAGCATTGGTTCCTTTTATGGTAACTTCGAGATCCACAGAGTCAATGACTTTCAGGGTACCAACCAGGAGGCCACCGACTGCAGTAACTCCAACTGTCTCCATAACATCCTTGGTCAACTTAGATGCATCGTACTCAATAGACAGCGATCCAGCATCCTTAGTAGTGCTGATCTCGGTCACAGCTGGGAAAAGCATAAGCTCCGCTCCCGTTTCAGGTGCGGCATACGTGATACTGTTGACTCCAACTACGGTTATTGTTGTGATTCCCGGCAATACTCCTAAGTTGTATGTTCCGTTGTAACCATTGAGAGTGAGTTTCGTTCCGTCTTTTGTAACAGCCCATTCTCCGCCGAGAGCGTCTTTTCCGACCAACTGGTCGTATGCTGCTTCATCCTCTCCATCTATGATCCCTGCGATTCCATTGATATCGGAACCGGAGTATGCGACGAACTGACTCTTGGTGTTATTAAATGTCACTTCAACGGCCTTAACTGTTGATCCGGAGTTAGCTGTGATTGTTATTGGGTAATACGCTGCGGGTGCGGTTTTCAGTTTTTCAGTAACTGTTGCAACTGAAAGTTCGCCGTTGACCGTGATGTTTCCGGCTGTGACGATGCCTCCTGTTCCTGTTCCGAAGAGCTTTCCATCGACCTGCAGAGCAATCTTGTCGCTATCGATGATCAGATTGTTAGTTCCTTTAATTTCGAGAGTCTTGTCATCTCCGCTCTCGATGATGACCTTTGCGGTTCCTGTGGTTCCGGAGTATTTGACAGTGAAGTTATCACCGCTTACTGAACCAGCCATCTTGAGCTCGGTTCCACTGGTGACAGTGATTTCTCCAGCGTATTCCTTTCCGTCGATGATGACTGATCCCTTTGTGATGGTAAAGCTTCCCTGCATGTCCTTCAATGTTACCGTCTTAGCATCGGTTCCGGTTCCGGTGGTAATCTTTCCAGATACTTTGCTGAATCCAGAGAACGATACTGATCCGGTTGTTACTGAAACGTTAAGATCGGCGACAGTATTGTTTCCATCCTTTCCGACAAATGCAACTTCCTTAGCACCGACATCAACTGTCTCGTCAGCATCTGCTGCAACATTAGGCAGAACAATGATTGCATTCTTTGCTCCGGCATCTTCCAAAGCGGCCTCGATGGCTGTGTCGACAGCCTTTCCGGTAGTAGCTGTAACCTCTTCCGGTTTGGCATCGGTTCCATCGAATTTTATAGATCCGTTGTCATTGTTAACGTAAGCGCTCCAAGGTTCTGCCGTAGGTTTAGTGGTATCCCATCCGACGACGGATGCTCCCTTAGCGAAGTTGATCGTACCGTTGTTGGTGAGTGTGTATACGATGTCTTCTGCGCTTGCACCACTCTCGACTGGCAATTCAATATTCAACCTTGCACCAACATCGTAGTTGATCGTTGTTCCCTTAGCGACAGTGAATTTCTCTGCAGCATCCTCAGCAAGTGTTGTTGTTCCAGTGATGGTCACTGTGCTGCCAGACTTAATGTACTGGAGAATATCACCGTCTGAGAATGTTCCTCCGTTGATCTCTACAGCTACTCTGTCTTTGATAGCGTCAGCTTCATCAATAGCATGACCGGCTTTCTTTAAGACTCCAGTAGAGATGCTTCCGTTAATAGTTCCCGAATTGATAATAACTTTTGAAGTTCCATTGAGTGCAGGTGTTCCTCCATTGTTATCGTATGTGTGACTGTATACAGAGGCGATTACCTGACCTGTAATATCCGATCCATTAATTGTTATTACAGCAGGCTTATCATAATACTGTCCATCTGTTCCGGTATTGTTTGCCACGAGCCATGTTGCAGCAACTGCGTAGTCACCAGGCAAAGCCTTAATGGTAACAGTGGAATCCATACTAATTGTTCCGGATGTGGATGTGATAGCAGCTGCATGATTGCTATTGTCAGTAGTGATTCCAGTTATATCCACTGTAAGATTCTTTAATGTCACAGATTTGTAAGACTGGAGCAAAATAAATGAAAGATCATTTTTTGCATCGGCTGCTACTGCTGCTTCTGCGGCAATAATCTGTCCATCATGAATTGTCCAAGTCTCATGTGCATTAGTCTGTATTACTTTGTTGATAGACTGAACACCATAAAGTGCTCCGCCAGGAGTGTATGTATTTCCGTTGAGATCCCAATCTACAACCTTTGTAGTACCTTTGGCAGCTGCATCAACACCGATAACAATTGCTGCAACATCTTCATCGTCATCAATACTTACAATTTTAACATTTGATGCAGACGTAAATGCGGTACTCTCCAGAGCCCTTACATATGTACTTAGATGGCTTGAGTACAGGAAATCGGTTGGTTCAGTAGTTCCGTAAATCTTTGTCTTTACGGTGAAACCAATCTCTGCAATCTGAGAATCATCCGTAATACCTTGGATTGTTATTCCAGTTCCAATGAAGCCATCAAAATCAGGGGCTTCAACCATGGCGTCATAATCCGTAATATTAAGGATTTTGCCTTCCTTTGTGAACGTATATCCTGTACCGACTGTTACTGGATCGTCCAGATCATCTAATGCTACAGGTTCTGCATCATTACTCTGAACATCAGAAATAATAGCAAATGCAGCAAAAGCCATAGCCAGAACAGCCAGGACTGCCAGGAATTTAATTCCTTTTGTATTCATATTTCATTTCTCCTTTTCAGCGCCGAACATTGCCTCTGAATCGGGTTATCCTAAGATTACCTAGGATGATGTCGAAAATCCTCCGCTGTTACTTGCAGGTCTTAGTCCCTAACCGACAGACCTGCGGGCTTCCAGCGCTTGATCATCCAAAACCTCCCATCGGGCCCCTAATTCCTTCCGGACGGCATGATGACCGATATCCATCATCGCGGGAGGATAGATAAACGGGGCCAAAAGAATAGACGAAAGAGATATGATGAAGTGCACAATACCGCATGATACCTAGACCCTCATTATAATCATTAGTCGAAAAATGGAATCTCCTCCCTCCTTTATGTGCTCATAACCAGACATGATCCGCATGCCCAGCGGAACCGAAAGGAGCGCTCGGGGGGGGGGAGCCGAAAAGCCTGCCAATCTCCGGGGTGCTCGACGAAAGAAAGAACGTGAAGAAGGAGCCCAGGAGGTTCGAGGAGCTGCCTCCGGAAATACAGAAGATACTTGATGATAGGAAGATCCAGAAGAATAACAACAAGACCATAATGGAATCCCTGGAAAGCAAGTACATAATGAGCCTCATACTGTATCTGGACAGGATGTCCCCTACGGTGAAATCGGATATCTATAACGATGTTTCACGCAGTGCAACGATGCCCGGGAAGATCGATACTCTGGAGAGCCTCGGCCTCATTCAGGTGTACAGGACGGCGCATACCAATACCAATGTGGTTGTGATAACGGAGAAGGGAAGGAATGTGGCTGTGAAGATAAGGGAGCTTGTGGAGGAGATAGAGAAGGATCTTTGATGACATGGGAGTATGCCCGGGCCTGCGGCCGGGCATACTCTAAAAGAAAGGTCGGAGCCGTGCGCCGCTTACGCGGCTTAGGCTCCTATTGACCGCTTCGCCTCACGGCTCGCGGATCGGATTGCCACGTACCCGCACGTTCCTGTACATTGGTGCACAAATCTGTGTATCGGTGCATATTTTTAGGGTATGCTGAACGAAAATATACATCAATGTACATTTTTGTCAGCGATTAATAGGAATCCTGTAAAATGTTAATAAAACTGGAAGGGACGGAAATAGACCGTTCTGTAAGAATATGTTAGATTCTTTAAAGGCCCCCTTTCGGGGGCCTGTTTTCTATTCAGGTTTTTGGTGTTACTTCTTCCTCTTTCGTGTTACCCTGTTCTCTTCAGCTGCGGTTGAGCCTGAGGACGAGGATGACGACCATGATCGCAATCAGAATGACCAGGACGATCAGGAGGATGTCGGTAAGTGAAAGACCGGAGTCTCCGACGGCTGGTTC
Organism: Thermoplasmata archaeon; assembly: GCA_015063235.1. Lineage (GTDB taxonomy): Archaea > Thermoplasmatota > Thermoplasmata > Methanomassiliicoccales > Methanomethylophilaceae > Methanoprimaticola. Next base: position 34,480 of record SUSW01000009.1, read on the forward strand.
GGGGGTAGGTTCAGGTATGGGGGTGACACCTGAAGCAACGAGCTCCATGTCGTCGATGACGCAGACGGTCTTCTCTCCGTTGATCAAGGGGTTACCCTGGTACTTGGTGGTATCGGAGATCTTCGCGGTGAAGTAGGATCCGTAGGGGACATCGGTGGGGATGTCGTATACATTGAACAGTGTGCCATTCATGTAGTAGTCCACTCCTGCGACGTACTTCACGGTGATCGTGAGGTAGACTGCCCTTGCATCGGCGTAGGCATTGGTCTCTCCGACCTCTGCCTTGGCGTCGCCGTTGTAGTTCAGCCAGGCGGTGAAGTTGTATCCGGTGATCTCGGGAATGAGTGCTGCATCTGCCTTTGCGAGGACGAGCTCATCATCCGCATCGGCGAAGATCGTTGCATAGACGACATCCTCGATGTCGAGCTTGGAGAAGACTGCGTCGTCTCCGTCTGCACCGACGATCTCTGCCAGCAAGAGGTTAGCATCAGCGTATGCGACGATGTATGCCTTATATCCATCTTCGGAATCGATTACGACCTTTCCGATGATCGATGAGCCTTCGTCACCGAGGACGGTGGCGGGGGTTCCGATGATCAGGAGCTTGGTAACGGTGAGTGTCGCATCCTCTGTGATGACGATGTTGACATCCTTGCCGCTGAGGTCGAGCTTGTCGACTTCGACATTATGTGCGATGACGACGTCAGAGACCTCGTCCCAGTCTATGGAATCGAACTGGGTGTAGATGTAGTATCCATCTTCCATGAAGACTGTCTCGTAGATCAGGTCCTTGAAGGGAGCCTCGCCCATGTGGATGTTCTTTGCTCCGACGCTTCCACCGAGTACTGTAGTTGAGTCGTTGACGATGATGTAGACGTCCTCTCCGTAGATGATCGAGTCTTTGCCAAGCGCCAGTCCGTTGAGGTATGCATCATCGACCGCTTTGATGATCGAGTTGCTTGCTACTAATCCGCTGATGGTGACTGCATCGACCTTCTCTCCGCCGATGGTGAGCTTCTCCGCCTTCAGCACCAGATCCACAATACCTGCGACAGGCGATGTGAAGTTGAAGAGGTATCCGTTCGCATCTTCGGTGGTGTCCACGACGTATGTGTTGAGGCTTCCGGGGTAGTTCAAGGCCACATCGAAATCATCGGGGAGATCTCCCTTGTCCACTGTGAGTGTGTTGTTGGCTGCGATGGTGACATGTCCGAATCCGACATAGCCTCCGAGAACAGTCGTATCGTTCAGCAGGTTGAGGGTTCCCTCGACGCCGACGATGGTCGAATTCATTACGATCTCCTTGACCTCGGGTCCGTTGTCGGTATCCTTGTACTTGACCATTGCGGCTGAATCCTCGAGCTTTACGGCATCGAACACGGCATCGGCCGCTACGACGAATGTTCCGAATACGCAGAACGTCTCGGAATCGTCGGACTTGGTCTCGTCGTACAGGGTGTTGAACAGCTTGACGGATCCGGTGCCGAGTCCGCTGACCTTGGCCTGTCCTGCGATGAGCTGGAAGTCGGTCTTGATCTTGGCATCCGCGGAAGCGGTTGCTGCTACTCCCTGGATTGTGGAATCATCCATGAAGAACCTTGCCTCGTCGAATACGATCGAGTTGTCTCCGTAGACGATGGTTGCGCTTACGGTGTAGTATGTGATCTCCTCTCCCTCTTTGATCGATTCGTAGTTGGTCTGAGTGGGCTTGAAGATGACCTTTCCGGTTCCCTCGAGGGTGATCTTTGCGCCCTCGAGCATCTCGACATCCTTTCCGTTGAAGGTCAGGGTGATGTCCTCGACGACGATGTTGACACCGGCCTTGACAACGACGTCCTGGTCGATGGTTGCGGACTCTCCGACATAGAGCTCTGTGTTCTCCTCGCAGTTGAGGAGTGCGTAAGCGACATCGGAGTAGATGGTGTATGCTCCGTTCTCGATTTCGAATGCCATGACGAAGTAGACCTTACCGTAGTTCACGGAGGCTCCGGGTCCGACCTCGAAGAGTGCGTTGGCGTCCTTGGAGACCTTCAGCGCTGCCTTCTTGACATCAAGGCTTGCTGCGGACTTGTTGACTTCGATTGTAGCTCCGGCTTCGATGGTGAGGTAGTACCTGGCCTCGAGGGTCTTCACGGAATCCACGAGGATCCTTCCCTCTGTCAGGGCCATGGCGACGGTCTTGTTGTCTCCGAGCTCTCCGGTGTTGTTGATCTTGAAGAATCCGGGGACTGCTTCAGCGGACGCTGTAGCATCGCTTCCCTTCGCAAGGTCGATGATGAGGTCGTTGGGTGTTCCTCCGACGGCCATGGTCGCTGTGAACATCGTGGGCTCGGTCGCGGTTGTGGACTCCTTGTAGTTCGAGATGTAGACGACCTCGACTATGACGATACCGTCAAGTGTGACGGTCTTGGGATCTGCATCCGCGTTCGGCCTGTCGACCGTGATCTTTCCGACCATGTTGACGACTACGACGTTACCGCTGGCGAGTATGTTTCCGACGAGGTTGCCGTTGATGGTGACATTGTTCTTTGCGGTGATGTCTCCGGTCATCGTCTTGCTTGCCGATACCACGACGGATCCGTGAGAGTGGATGTTTCCGTTGAAGTTGGCGACGGTCACTGTTCCTTCTCCGGCGGCGATGAGGTCTCCGTTGAAGGCTCCTGAGATGGTCACATCGCCGAGGTATGTGGCGAGGTTACCGTTGAAGGTAGCGTTCTCCTCGATGATCTCCTCTGCTCCAGACGCGTAGACTGTGATGTGGTTTTTGTTGTCGATGGTTCCTGCAGCAATATCGAAGATGGCTCCGGACTCCACGATGAGGTTCGCATCTTCGTTCAGCTTCACTGTGTCGGTTGTGATCGTAGCCTCGGAACCTGAGGTCGTGGTGTTGGCCTGGAGGTACAGACTCTGCTCCCAGATGCTGACGCTTCCGGTTACGGAGATCTTGTATCCCTTGCCGACCTTTGTAGGCTCGGTGCTGGTCGAGTCGTAATCGATAGTGATGGATGCGGAGTTGCTGTGCAGCGACATCGTGTATCCATTCAGTCCGGGGGTGATTACTCCCTCGAACTTGTCAGTCACATCGACGACTTCTCCTGCAGGGTTGTAGACCTGGATGGTCGCATTGAACTTGATTGTTCCGTCGAACTGCATCAGTGCATCGGTGATTGCGATGCTCTTGAGCTTTGCGTTGCCTGCTGTGGGTGCTGTTGCATCATTGATTACCAAAGTTGCCTCAGTGACGAGTTCTTCTGCAACGATATTCTGCTCCATTGCGTAAACCTTGACGGTTCCGTTGTTGGTGAAGACTCCGGGTGCGGTGGTTGCGGACACGTCGTTGATGAACCATCCGTATACTCCGATGAATCCGTTGTTCTCCATGAGCGCATAGTTCCTGATTGCTCCGGTGACCATGACGTCTCCGTTGATGGTGACGATTCCCTTGTTGTCCATGAAACCGTCGATCAGGGCATCCTTGATGATGATCGTGGATTCCTGTGAGACGGTGGCGTCTGCGGCTACAAGTTTTCCGGTGATGGTCAGGGTGGAGATGTTGGAAATGGTCAGGTTGTTGAATCCGACAGGGACCTCCTCGAATCCGAAGTCGAGGAGCACTACGTCTCCCTTGACGTCGACGGTTGCGGTCTTGATCGTCGTCGCATCGCATGCCGCGATAGCTGTGGCTGCCTCGATGAGCATCGACTTTCCGGTGATGTTGAGATCTCCGAGAGAAGCGATTCCGATGAGACCGTCGTAGTCGTAATCGGGCATGACCTTGACCATGGTGGGTGCATCGAAGAAATCGAGGCCGTCAATGGCAAAGATTCCGGCGATGGCCATCTCTTCCTTCTGCTCGTCTGTCCAAGCGATGTTGGAGCCGTCGATGAAGATGCTTATAGTGACTCCGTTGATCTTGAGGTCTCCTCCCAAGATTGCCATGGAGGGCTCAGCGAGATCCTCTCCTTTCACATCGGAAATGTCGACAATGACAGCCAGGGATCCTGCTCCGTCTGTGGTGATGGAATCAAGGTTGTTTCCTCCGAACAAAGCGTAAACGGTGACATCATCTTCCGGATCCTCTCCAGGAATGACGATGGTTCTTTCGATGGGTGCCTTGACAGTCACGGCGTTGATTCCATTGAGCTCGATCTTCTCGATATCGTCGGGGATCACTCCGAAGTTGTATGTTCCGTTGTAGTTGTTCAGTGTGAGTACTGCTCCATCGAATGTCCAGGTTCCGGTTGCTGCATCCTTTCCGATCCATTTGACGATATCCTCAGCAGTGATTCCTGCATCGTTGATATCTCCTCCGGAGTAGACGACGTTCTTTCCAGCGGCTGCACTAACTACTTTGGTACTGAGATACCCTCCGTCCTTGACTGTGAGCGATTTGGCAGCACTGACATCAAGGATTCCAAGCGTAGCTCCTTCTCCGAGTCCGATGAGGTTTCCTTCGATCTCTACGTCGATGTTTGCACCGATTGTAAGTTTTGCACTTGCCGCGATGGTGATGTCCTTGCCCTCTCCTGCCTCGATGATCACGGTCGCGCCTTTGGTCTGACCGTCTTTCATCTTGATCAGGTTGTCCACACCTGTGACATTTCCGCTGATCTTGAGGACATCGCCGTTATTGAGTTCGACGGTTCCGCCTTCCCACTCGGTATTGAGGACGGTGGATCCCTGCGAGAATGTGAAAGTACCCTTGGCATTTGTCAATGTGACTTCCTTAGCGGCGGTTCCGGTTCCGATTGTGATCTTACCGGTGACAGTCTCAAAGCCTGTGATAGCTACCTCTCCTTCGCCGTTGACCTTGAGGTCGACTCCAGAGACTGCCGCGCCGTTACCGATGATGATAACGTTGTTGGTTCCTGCGTCAGCTTTGAGCTCTGTTACAGCAGCGTCTCCGCCAACTATGAATGCATTGGTTCCCGACGTAATCTGAGTAGAATCGATGTCAACCTTTCCATCCTCGGGCTCTGCTTCCTTAGCTTTAGTTCCGGGGATTTCCTTTCCTCCAGTTTCTATTGTGATGTTGGACTTGTCATCTGTGTATTTTAGAACGGAATAGTCTGTGAACGTTCCTCCTACGATAACAAATTTGGCCCATACTGCGGGGTCCAACGTATTATCACCATTCGCCCTTAGGATACGTGCATTCTCGAGTGCACCGTTGATTATTCCTGAGTTGACGGTAACTGTGGTGATGTTTCCTTCGACACCCACAGCATTGGTCGGATAATTCGTGATGTCTGCAGCAAGTATTCCATTCAATGTTGCTCCATCGATTACGAGCGAGGGCACATGCGTGTTATATACCTGCTCTGTACCATTGCTGTAAAGCATTGCTGCAGTCATTGCTGCATAATCGCCGTCGTTAGCATTAATGACGACACCGGATCCCAGGTTCACTACGCCTCCGGCAGTCTGGAAAATGGCCGCAGCCGCATTATCGGAATGTGTCTTGATCTGTGTAATGTCGAGCGTCACATCCGTTATTGTAAGTTTACCGTAAGACTGAATCAACTGGTATGAGATAAAGTTCTCAGCGTCATTTTCAATCACTTTTTCAGCTGCTTTTATAGTTCCATTCTTGATCGTCCAGGTCTGTCCAGGATAAACATCAATGGCTTTTGTTTTAATCTTAGAACCTGTCATTCCGTCAGGAGAGTAGGTATAGCCGTTCAAATCGATTTCAAGGATCAGTTTTTCTTCGAATGTAGCTGTATCCATCAAAGCAGCAACTTCATTTCTTACACACTTGCCGACTGTATCAGATACATCCGCGAGAAGCATGATAGAAACTTTCTTGCTGCTGAGTTGATCGGCGGTAATGCTCTGTACGGCGTCGTTCAAATGAGACGAGTAAAGAACTCCACCAGCCGTTGTCTTCTGTACAGCGAGCCCGTGTGCAGCAAACATTGCTTCTGTTGTTGCCTCACCCAGTGTGATGTCTGTTCCGTTGAAAACCACATCGATTGTGTTATCAATGATTTTCAGAGTCTTGGTTTCTCCATCATAGTCATACTGACCGGCGACAGTTTTGTCTTCGTCTGCCAAATCAACTATGGTTGTCACCGCATCATTTTGCTCTGAGTTTGTCAGAACAGCGAACGCAGCAAAAGCCATAGCAAGAACAGCCAGGACTGCCAGGAATTTAATTCCTTTTGTATTCATTATTCATTTCTCCTTTTCACGGCTATTCAGCCACTGAATCGGGTTACTGCTTCAGCAGTGATGTCGAAAATCCTCGGTCAGTTCCTACAGATCCCGTCCCTAACTATACGGACCTGCGGGCCTTTCACCGTACAGGATACCAAGCAATTCTATCCGGCCCCTAATTCCATCTGAGAACAGCGGCATCCTAAGGGTATCACATCCAGCATATTCTTAAAGAGATGAATAGGGGGCAAACAAACTCGCTTTCGGTTTGTGCACAATAAGGATTTCACATTTTGTGATAGAAAAAAAGTTACTCGAATTATGAACACTTCACCCAATTCAAATATAATTAGATTAAGGATATAAGCATGCAAAGCGAGGCGGCCAGCACATACTGGAAAGAGGAGACGGAACGTCGCGAGACCATACCGATCAGCGATCCGATAGATGGAAGAAAGAATGTGAAACTGGAGCCGAAATCCTTCGAGGAGCTGCCTTCCGACGTACAGAAGGTGCTCCTCAACAGGAAGAAATCGAAGGATAACGAGAGGTCGGTGATAGGGATGATGGAAGGGAAGTACATGCTCAGCATGATTCTCTACCTGGACAAGATGTCCCCCGTGCTGAAAAGCGATCTCTACAACGACATATCAAGAGGGGCAGGGATGCCCGGCAAGATAGACGACCTGAGGAAGCTCGGTCTGCTCGAGGTGTATTACACCGCAAGGACCACTGCGAACGTGATAGTGATAACCGAGAAGGGCAGAAAGGTCGCGGCGAAGATCAGGGAACTGATGGACACGATAGAGAACGAGTGAGCTGGCACTGACGTTGTTATGCTTCTTATGCGGGCATTCTGGATCTGTTCCTGCGTCTTTTCGATTCATTCGTCTAATCGATTGGAATCGATTAATCGAAACGATCCGATCGAAATCGCATATCCATGATTTCCCATATGTTTTATTAGAAAATGGGTGTTACTAATTTTGAATTCGTGTTACTCTATTGAGTCAACCCCTGTACGGGAGAATACAGGATACGGCATCATACCCGTATCATCTTGAGATATCCGCTTTCTTCCCAGTATAGGCGAATCTCATCATATGCCCGTCCTTCGACGATTCCTTCGCATATCCCTTCCCGATCAGGACCTTCAGGTCATTGTGGACTGTCTGGTGCGACACGCCCAGCCCGGATGCCAGTTCGTACAGGTTCTGAGGGGAGTCGGAATTCATCAGGGATATCAGAATATCGGCCTGCCTCTGCGTCAGGCCCTCGGCATCCATCAGGTCCCTCATCGCCCTGCGCTCGCCGATCTTAGCCTCCAGATAGTCTGTGAACAGCCCGATGGCCCGCATGATCATGTCGATGTTGTAATCAATGAAGTAGGTGACATCGTTCCCGTCGGTCTCGCACAACTGATATGCCTTCTCGTAATCCCCCTTGTGCTCCCTGATAGCCTTCGAGACGGACAGGTATTCCATCACCGTATACCCACTCCTCATGGTATACCAGTAGAACAGGGATCTGGATACGCGCCCGTTACCGTCCATGAACGGATGGATGTATGCGACCATGAAGTGGATCAGTATCCCTTTGATTATCGGATGTATGTAATCCTCATCGTCGTTCGCGAAATCGCATAGGCTGCCTATCATGGGAACGATGAGCTCGTGGGAGACCGGTTCATGGTAGGTCTCGCCTGTGAGCACATCCCTGACCGCTATCGAGTTATCCGAACGGAACATGCCCTCGTATTCCGATGACTCCAGCGTATCATGGGATATGATGCTGTGCAGCTCCTTGATGAGCTCCGGCGACAGGTCCCTGTCGAGGTTGGACCTGATGAATTCCATCGCCCGATAGTTGTTGAGGATCATCCGCTCGGAACTGTTCTTCGGGACCGCGTTCCTCCTGAGCATCCTCTTGGCATCCCGGGTGGCGGTCGCGGCACCCTCTATCTGGCTGGATGCGATCGATTCCTCCATCATGGAACCTATCGACAGCACCGCTCTCCTCTTGTCGTTGAATCCGTTCATGGAGGGGAGCCCTGTAGAAAGGGCCATATCGATCCGGTGCAGGGGCCCCTGGAACCTGTCGAGGACGTTGAATGAGAGGGTCAGCCCGTCTATACTCACCGTCTTGGCGCTGGCGGAGCGCATCATCTTCATCAGATACCAGAGGTTCTCCCGGCCGAATCTCCCGCATTCGTGATACTGCAGCCTGTCCCAGTGCAGATACCTGGCGTTGTACTCCGTGGCAAGTCCTATCGATTCCGGATCGGTGAAGATACCCGGCGAGGGTTCGATCTGAAATATCGCGGGAGCGGTCTGCGGCTTTCTCATGTAATTCCAAATTACTACAAACTATTAAAAAATTTATTTTTTGTAATTTTATTGCAGAAAAGTATCAGAAAACAGCCTCATAGATTGCAGAAAAGTGTCATGAATCGTCTTAGGAATACATCAACAATGAGATACATGAGAAGTCTGGCGCATGATCTTATATGACTGCTGACCCACAGTATGCATAAATGCGATCATCACCCGCAGGTGCTATCATCCGCTTTCCGAGATCTTCACCCTGCAATCCACCCTTTTGTGATAGCTGATCTTTACATTCTGCTGAGAATCGGCATCGACCCTGGCATCCGCTATCTCCGAAGTTTCGCCTTTCCTGCGTGCATATACGGATACCATAGGATTCTTTTTCCCATGCTCCTTACCTTTGATGTACAGGATGTATCCTCCGTCTGCCGGAATCCAATCATCGCTATTGAAATCGGAGATGAATGAATCGTCCACTTCATCTGATGCATAGCTCTTTCCGTCCAAAAACTGCGTCATATATGCCGGAAGGTACAGGATCCCGTCCGTATAGCTCAGGTTCTTTGGGGACACCACCACCGGCGTTTCCAGTTTCAGACCCTTACCTGAAATGAACATATCCAAAGACCTATGATCCGTTGCACGCGAGGATTTGGACTCAATAGGACGGACCTTTTCACCGGCGGAAACTATGAAATCGATCTCGTAGAAATGCTTCTCATCCTCTTTCGTTTTGAAAGTATGGTAGAAAAGTTTGAATCCCATTGCCGTAAGTGCTTGGGCTGTAGCGTTCTCGTATACATACCCCAGATTGGCGGACAGCCTTCCGCTCACCAACTTGTCATAGATATGATTCTCCGAGAACTGCTTATCGTAGAAGCACAGGGTGACGAACATTCCTGTATCCTCTGTGTACATCTTGAAGAAATCATCATCGACCGTTGTGGTTAGACCTACCTTGGGATCGTTGACATGACGGCATATCTGAACGGTCTGCGAGTCCTCCAGATTGAAGAACGATACCCTTTCCCTCCTTAGCCTTCTGTTGGATTCTGCTTTTGGGATCCTGTATCTTGTGGATTGGCTCGACAACTCGGAGGGTATGGCCAAGAACAGCCTTTCCAGCTTTCCGCTGGGATCCATCTTCCTGAAATCATCAAGATAGAGCTGGATGATCTCCCTCTTCACCTTGTCGATCTCCTGAAAGCTGCCGCCCGCTATGAATTTCAGAACGGCCTGAGGCATCCCGCCGACAGAGAGATACTCCCTGAAGAGCTTCATCATGTGATGATGGACATTGTCCTCCAGCTTGACCCTTTTCTCGTAGTACGGATACAGGAGACGGAAGGTGTTGATGCCTTTGGCCCATAGGAATTCCTCGAAATCCAACGGATGGAGCTTCATCTTCTCCTCCTCCGACGGGATCATTATTCCTTTCACGTTCTTCTTTATGGATACCAGAGACCCCGTCTCGATGTAATCGTACCTTCCGTCCTGGACGAGGGCCTTGATGGCCTCCCTCGCTCTGGGGAACTTCTGTACCTCATCGAACACTATGACGGAATCCCTTTCCTTCAGCTCCTTGTTGTAATAGAGCTGCAGACCGCGGAAGAGGTCATCCAGATTGCTGAGGTCATCGAACAGCCTCTTCACCTTGTTATCGGCTTTATAGAAATCCACTACTATGCAGGAAGCATACTCGTTCTTGGCAAATTCCGTGACGAGACTGGTTTTCCCCACCCTTCTAGCACCCTCGACGAGCATCGCTGTGGATCCGTTCGACCTTATCTTCCATTCTTTGAGGACATCGTATGCCTTACGCCTCAATATGACCTCTGTCATAACAATATGTATGGATACTACATATTTGTACGTTTCCCAGCTATTTATGAAGTCGAATTTGTACGTTTCCCAGCTATTTCAAATTCAATTTTTGTACGTTTCCCAGCTATTTCAAATTCAGTTTTTGTACGTTTCCCAGCTATTTATGAAGCTGAATTTGTACGTTTCCCAGCTATTTTCAGATGCATGGTGTTACCAATTATCAATATGAATCTGCGATCAACATACAATTGTATGGAAACAACAGAATATCTTTCCAATCTGTCGATGAACGACGGATCATCCTACACGAATAAAAATTATCGATGGCCAAGATAGAACTGCTGGCTATCATCGATCCATATTGAATAAAGGCCCCCTTCCGGGGGCCTGTTTGTCTTCGGGTTCCTGTCCCCCGCCTTATTTCCAACCGATGGAACTCATCTCAGTCTAAGGAACATGATCACGGCCAAGATCCCTATCAGCACCACCAGCACGATGAGCAGGATGTTGATCAGCGACAGTCCGGACTCGCTACCTGGCTCGGGGGTCGAATGTGCCTAATCCTATGTCACCGTGCCTCTTCAGTTCGGAGATGGGTAGATGGCCCTCGTAATCCCTTTGGCAGAGAGCCTGGAGAAGGGATACCTGGAAGAGCGTCATGCCGTCTGACATGCATGCTCATCCGCTCTTACTATGTTAATTGTTTGCTGATGATGAAATGTGAGCTAAGGGCTGAGGACGTAAGGTCTTCGTGATTAATCATCAGGAACTTCAGCACGATCCAAGGTTTTGAGAACTGGTAGAGGATGCCCATCCACCCGGATTCTTAACCAATGCCGCCCTCATCCACATTATCAGATTCTAAATACGGTTTGCACACTACTGATAACTGGAGATTGCGATGAGCTTCGGGACCGTTATGGATTATCAAGATTGCCACGTATCCGATGAATACACCATATCAGATCTGAGATCTATGGTCGGCATATATGCCCCTTCTTACGGATTTTTAAAGGTATTCCTGTTCGGTTCCCGTGCACGCGGCGATTATCGCGATGAAAGCGATTACGACTTCTGTGTGGTCCCGGGAGAGGATACGGACCTATTATCCCTGGGCGGTTTCCTCATGGATATGGAGGATAACCTGGGCAAAGGGGTCAGCGTGGTCTCCCAGAATGGTATGAAACCTTCATTCCTGGACAGCATCAAGCCTGACATGAGGTTGCTCTATGAAGCCTGAAATCGATACTCTCCAGAACATTATCGGATACTGCGAGGCCATCTGAGACGATAGGCGGTTCTTCGGTGACGATCTGGAGCACTACCTTGATGACAGCCGCTATCAGCGTTCGGTGACATTCTCACTCTTCCAGATAGGAGAGAAGATGAAGAATCTCCGTAAGAATTTCGGTGGAAGGTACGACACCATCTATTGGAAGAAGATTGCCGGTCTGAGGGATGTGATAGGGCATGGTTACGACTCCATCGATCATGAGATAACATGGAAGGTTGTTGTCAAAGACATGCCCGAATTAAAAGCAATCTGTAAAAATGTAATCAAAGAATTACAACAGGCACCGGATGATTAAACATTCAGCCTTTACCCCCATTTATTGTTGCAACAATCCGACTATTCACTTGACTCGACGGGGATCAGATTCCCTTTGAGAATGACGAAAAATACAAAGAATCCAATGTACTTCATCAGTTATTGTTTGGATGTCTGGCCTATTAGTCTGAATCAATCCTCGGGATTCTCTCCAGCAGCTCTCATCTCTCTTATCAATAATGGGATGCTGCTACCGATACGGCCCTTAAGTTCACAAGACCGTCTAGTGTAGCCATTCTCGTCTGCAGCATTTATTGCTTTAAGTATCGGTCTGCAATCACCATCTTTGCCAGTGAAAACAGCCTTATCCAGGCTGTGCTTGTTGTAACCGGGGATGTATTTGGACAGCATCCGTTCAGAGTACCTTCTATCAGAATCGTCCTTTGGATTCTCCAGCATTTCTTCCTCATCAAAGCGTATATCATCCAGATGCAACAACAGCCAGAATTCGAATGCTGGATTCGTTAGATATACCGAAATCCCACTTCCTTCAAAGCACCTCATGAGGATATCAAAATAGCTGCTTTCTGATTCTCCTTCTCTGAGCCTGTATGCATCGGAATGGTGATCTCTGTCAATAATAACGCAAAATCTGTCTTCGGCTATGTCTTTTTCTTCCAGATTGTGCCTGTCCGGATTGGTGAGCAGGGTAGCGGCCCTCTTATACTGAGGAAATGCTGTTTTTAGGGACCTCCTTACTATAGAAAGCGCTTCGGAAGTGTCTGTTATGATCCCTTTGCTGCACAGTTCCTCTTCGATTTTTTCCAATAGACCCTGTTCAATGTCAGCGATGCCTGAATCCAGATCTTTTACGAATCTATCGTACTCTTTGTTCGCAAGTGAAGGAGGTGCATCATTCAGCACCCTTTTCCTGAACTCCATCAGCACCTGTTGGATAAAGAGCTTAGGAGTGAAATCTCCCAGAAGGGATCTTCTGAAATCATGCATCCTGTCCATGATCCACCTGGGGTCAGTGGAATCCTTGTCTTCTTTGAATCTGTAAAGACGTATGCAGTCCACGCTGTCATCTATTCCTATCTTGGATCTATTGTCCTTGATTATCCCGAAATACGTGGCTTCGTTATCCCCTTCGAATGCAAGGTAGAACCATCTTTCTGAGCGCCTTCCATCACGTCCCGCGATGCCCCTGCGGTCCAGTTGATACATATTATCACCACTCGTCAAACAGAGGAAGTGCACCGTAACGGCCGGAAAGATAGTTCCTATCAAGAGCAACATCGGACCTAGGCTGGAATTCGGATAAAGAATACAATTCTGATTCTCCCTTCTCCTTATCTATGAACCAAATCTCATCCATTCTGAAGAGGGACAGGGTCATCAACAGTATCTGGTGAGTCGCTATAATCAGCTGGATACGGTCGTCCTCATGAGTAGCGAAGAACAGCTCTATGAATCTCTTGGCGAGGAGCGGATGCATGCTGTGGCCGAACTCGTCGATCACATACGTTATATCCGAATCATCCTCAGCAAGCATTGGAGAATAAAGCAAAGTTTCGATGGTACCCGCCGATTCATCGGAAAGGTTGAAAAGGGAATCGGTAGAGTCGTGCGCGAACTTCATCCTATATCCTGTATAGGAATCGCCGTTCCTCTCCAAACACAGATCCGCCATGGCTAGACTCTTCATACCAAATTCCTTCATGTATCTGGTACCGGTTTCCACAAATTGCTTAGGAATGTTCTCATCGATCTCGAATCTGGTACCCTGCATATCCGGGATGAGGTGCTTCAGTATGCTTGAACTGTTGAGCATCTCCTCTTTGGTCTGCACATTGCCGGAGTTGATGATCAGCTTTTGGTCAAACCAATTTCTGACATCGGTGAATACTCTGAGATTAGAACTCTCTGGATATTTCTTCTTGAAACTGAGCATGAATATCAGTGTGGCCTGCGTGCTGACATCCATATCGGATACGTTGCCTTCCAACTTGCTATACTCTTCTGGACTGAAGAATTCTTGATTGAAGGATATTTCTTCTTTCCCGTTCCTTTCGAATATCTTTGTGAAACGATCTTCCTCTAGATGTCCTTCGTACAGAGATTCGCTGATAAGCTTGTGCTCGTTCAGTGTTACTTGGAGGTCGTACCTGTAGCATCTGCCTTCTGTCTCGAATATGTATCCGAAGGATGTAGGTCTCGTACGGTTATTTTCGTCGATACGGCAGTACATGTCAGCAATGGATGTATCGGACTGGTTCCCCATGGGGTTGTCTGAGAGCACTAGTGTTCTGGATACGTCTAGAGCATCTATGAATGAGGTCTTGCCTCCGGAGTTGGTCCCGTAAATGGCAGCACCTTTGAGTACGTCGTTGCCGGCGAACCTCATGAGGTGTTCCTTCTTCTTTTGGACATTGCCTTTGAACATTGTGAGTTTGCTCGGTCTGTTGAATGATTTGAAGTTGTCTACAGTGAATGATAGAAGCATAGGAGCACCATTACGTACAATTCGATTTTATGATAAAAGATATATTTAAAATTAATTAAGAATGTTTCGATTTATATAAAAAAAACTGGCCTCTGAGTTGAAAACGTGGTCTGTCAATTGAGATGTTACCACACAAACACAACGAACAGACCAGTTCGTTCACTATCAACCAACCTAATTAACTTTCCCACTGGTCCGAGACCTGTGCGCGTGTGGTCTTTAAAAAAGGAGACAGACCATATGTTGGCAATAGGAATGGATGTCCATTCGTCCAAAACGACGGCTTACGCCGTCCCTTTGGACGATTGGGCCTGGAAATATGCGCGATATGCGATGATTTCAACAGAAGCTTCAAGACTTTCTACAGCGACCGTCCCGGTTACGCCAAGGTGGCTTCGTTCCTCGATGGGATAGAACATTGCATCCTGATCGAGAACTCCACCAAATCGCATGAGGTCTTCTGGATGATGTCCGACCTCGACCTAACGGTCGTGGTCGCCCATGCCACGGACCTCTTCAGGATTACAAAATCGGTGAAGAAGACGGATCAGCTTCTTCTCTGCACTGTCCCCTTCGACGATGTACAGCACCCTGCGCTCACTCATCGAACTCTCCGCCGCGGTACAGGTTCTGCAGGCTGTTGCCTTCCCTTATTTCCCTATCACTGATCTTCGAATCTATGCTGCTGTTATAGAATGATGCGAGATCCTTAGCCTTCCTGAGACTGTCGCTGTTAGGATTCAGGAGCCCTTTGAGATCCCTTTTCATGAATAGTCCAAGGATGCAGACTGCGGATGAGATGAGTGTTGTGCACAGAAATATTGCCGTCAGAATGAAGATATGCCTTTCCAAATCCCTGAGTATCAGATTGGCACCTATCGTCAGCATGACTCCGCTGACCACTAGAAGCATATTCAGTCTCTGTATAGAACGGTCATAATCTAGAATTGCTTCGTTCATCGCATGGTCTGCAACAAGATTGTCCTGCTCCAGGATCTTCACTATAATCTCATCATCTGTTTCAGCCATACCGGTTTCCTCCAATAATAAGGACTTATCAATTCGGTTTCCGATCCTGCCCTTAAAGATTGCAGGTTCCAGGTTTCCATCTAAACAGATTTCGATGCTTTCAACGCTATCAAGAAGTCTGTCTAAATACCATCTCAAATCTCCAACCTCTTTTGAAAAGTCATCTTTTTGCGTAGAATCTGTTATACTTGAATACAGAATCTCGACAGCGGTATCGTAACAGCCTTCGTAGATAGCTCTTTTATCTTCTTCCACTCCGTCCGGGTTGAATGCGATGATGTAGCAGTCGCTTTTGCATTCTTGTTCCAATTTACAAAGCCATTCCGGACTTGGTGTTTCCAATTCCATCATATGCTGCTGAAGAAGATTTCCCGCCAGACTATCGATAAGAGGACAAAGTGAACCTGACAATTCCTTTGTTTTCTTCCCATTATACTCATGATCCTTTGAGAAAACTGCTGTTGAGATGATGTGTGACATAATTCCTCACATTAATGGCCCCCTTTCGGGGGCCTGTTTATGTTTAGGTTCTTAGTGTTACTTCTTCCTCGTTGGTGTTACTCTCTTTCCGTTCAGCTCCTGTTGAGCCTGAGGACGAGGATGACGACCATGATCGCGATCAGGATGACCAGGACGATCAGGAGGATGTCGGTGAGCGAGAGTCCGGAGTCTCCGACGACTGGTTCGGGTTCGGGCTCTGGAGGTACGGGTATGGGGTTGACTCCGGTAACGGTAAGAGTTGAATCCTCGGTTACGATGAATGAGTTCTTTCCGTTGATGAGAGGCGTTCCCTCGTACTTTGCAGTGTTGTTGATCTTCGCGGTGAAGACGGAGTTGTACTCTACCTTGACAGGAGTGTCGTAGATAGCGAACTCGACTCCGTCGCAGTAGTATGAGACTCCCTCTGCGAACTTGACGGTAACGAAGACGGAGATAGCCTTTGCACCTGCGTAGGCGTTGGTCTGTCCGACGAAGGAACCTCCTCCGATCTCGGTCTCAGATTCATCGTAGTTGAACCACTTAGTGAAGCTGTATCCGACGATCATAGGTACGATGTCTTTGTCGACCTTGGACAGGATCTGTCCGGCCTCTCTCTCAGCAACAGGAACATCTGCAACTGTTCCATTCTCATTGGCGAAGATAATTGCGTAGGGTATATCCTCGATATCGAGAACAGAGTATACGGCCTCTTTCTTTCCATCGTATCCGTAGAATTCAGCATCATCGATGTCAACATCCGAGTATGCAACAATGTATGCGTTGCTGTAGTGCTTTTCTGCACCGACAGTGTAGATGTTACCGATGACGATCTTTCCAGCGATGGATGATCCTTCGCTGCCGAGAACGGTGATTGGAGTTCCAATGATGAGAGGCTTGTCGACAACCAGCTTCTTTCCTTCTGCGACTGTGATGTGGACATCCCTGCCGCTCAGGTCGAGCTTTGAATCATCGGTCAGGTCCTTGACGTTAAGATCCTTGGTAATGGTGATATCGCTGATCTCATCGAAGTCGACGCTTGTGAAGTATGTGTATACGGTGTAGTCATCGTCTGCGAAGGTGACCTCGTAGGTCAGGGTCTTGTATACAGATGTGGCAGAGTCGTCTTTCATGTAGATTACTTTCGCACCGAGGTATCCGATGGAGTCGGAATCTCCGATGATGTAAACTGCATCTCCGATGACTGAGGCATCTTCCTGGATGTCGACTCCGTCAAGGAATGCTGCGGCGGTAGCTGTGATGATACCGGTTCCAACATCCCCCTTGAGAGTCATGACATTGAAGGTCTCCCCTTCGATCTTGTAGGTGGTTGCCTTAAGGGTAAGGGTCTTCTCAGGCGATGCGGAAACGATGTTCAGGACATATCCGTTCGCATCGTCGGTAGCATCGACGATCTTTGCGGCGACACCTCCGGGAGCAGTCTTGTTCAATCCTGCTTCCTTCTTTGCAGCATCCATGAGCTTGAACTCCTTTCCTGCTGCAAGGGTGATGGTTCCGAGTCCGGCGTATACTCCCTTGACCTCGGTGTTCGCGGTAAGGTTGAGTGTACCCTCGACGCCGACGGTTGTGGGCATGAGCCTGATCTTGTCGACTACGACCTTATCGTCTGCAGCCTTGTAGTCAACAACCTCGAATGCATCCTTGATGGATGTGGCGTCGAAGACTGCACCGCTGCGGACGATGAATGAACCGAATACAAGAGTCTTCATGTCATCGTCTCCGCTCTTTGCACCATCCTTTGTGAGGAAGTATGCATCGTTGCCCAGTGTGATGGCTCCGGTTCCGACTCCTGCAGCGATGGAAGCAGTTCCCTCGTTGTACAGAAGTGTCGTGCTGATCTTGGACTCTGCGGTGGAGGTGGCTGCTACTCCGACGATGGTTGAATCATCGGTGAACCTGACTCCGTTGAATTCAACGACGTTGCCGGCGTAATCAATTGTTCCGCTGATGGTGTAGAAGTCGTAGTCCTTTGTGTCGTCTCCTGGGTAGAGGTTCTCAGAGGTCTTCTCGAAGATGACCTTTCCGGTTCCCATAAGGGTGATCTTGGCTCCCTCTTCCATGGAGAGTCCCCATCCCTTGAAGTTCAGGGTGACCTTGTCGTTGATGATGACGTTAACTCCCTTCTTGACAGATACCTTCGAAGAGATGTCTGCATTGGAACCGACCACGAGGTTGGCGTTCTCATCGCAGTTTGTCAGAGCGTATGCGACATCGGAGTAGATGGTGTAACCGTCTGCGGTCTCGAAGCCCATGATGAACTTGACGACACCGTATGTGGGCGACAGGTCAGTCTCGAAGCTGATCTTGGCGGTTGCGTCCTTGGAGATCTTGAGAGCTGCCTTCTTCACATCGAAGCTGTTGCTCTTTGCGATCTCGAACTCAGTGTTTTTCTCGACAACGACGCAGGCCCTCTCAGGCATGACCATGTCGTTCGCCATGAGCTTACCCTCGGTGAGCTTGTATTCGATCGATGCGGTAGCACCGACTGTGGGTGCAAGTGCGAGTGTGAAGTATCCGGGAGTTCCGTCGGTTGTCGTGTTGGAGTCGACAGGTGCGGTGAGGGTCACTGAGAACTTGGCCTTTCCGTCGATATCCATCTTGTTGGTTCCGGTCGTCTTGACATCGGATCCCTTTGTTGCCTTGTACTCGTAGTCGTAGGTGAGTGTTCCCTTGAACTCGGCAGTGTTCTCTCCAGTTGTGAAGACGCTTGTGTCCCCTGCCTTTCCGGAGATGGTGACATTACCTTCGAGCTTCTTTCCGACTGTAACGGTGGCCTTGGTGGAGATATCTCCCTTCATGGTTCCCTTGTCGCTTATGGTTACTGCCTTCTCGGTGACGATGTTTCCGGTGAGTTTACCTTTCACATCAACGGTATCGGTTGCGGTGATGTTTCCATTTACTTCTCCACTGGTCTCTGCAATGGTGACAGCTCCGATATTGGATGTAATGTCTCCGACAAGGATACCTGTAACGGTGAGGTCACAGTTGGCTGTGACGGGACCGGCCCACTTTGCGCCCTTGACCAGGAATCCTGCTCCGGCGTGGGAGATGACGACATCTCCGGTGTTGACCATTATTCCTCCATCTTTTACGACAAGTGCGGCTGCGGATTCATCAGTTACATTGGTGAAAAGACTATCAGTTGTTGTAACAGTACCGACCTCAATACCTCCAACCTTCGTAGTGCTGGAGATGTTAGCGACGATGGTCTTCTTAGCATCGCCGGTACCGACGGTACCGCTGACCGATACGGTCCACTTGCTGCCGATCTTATCCTTCTCTCCATTAATATCGTAAGAAACAACGAGCAATGCTGTCTCGTTCTCGAGCACGAGTGCGAATCCGGTTCCATCCTGTGCAGGGATCAGTTTTCCATCGAATGTATCGCTGAGGGCTGCACCGGATTTCTGATCGAAGTCCACGACTGCACCAGTTATTTTGCTGGATCCATCATATCCTGCAGCAACTGTGGTGAAGGTTATCTTCTTGATCATAGCTGCAGTGGTTCCAAGATCATCATTCTTGTTAACAATCTGGATCCACTGATCTGCGAACTCTGCTCCAACCAATGCGGGAACGCTGATGGTTCCGCTGTTGTTCACAGCTCCTTTATTGTTGAAGGTTCCGAGGACCTTGATGTATCCGCTGTTGGCGAGTTTACCGTTTTCGTTGTTGGTGAAGGTGCTTCCAGCTACAATTACAGCATCTCCGGTGATTTCCAGGGTCGCTGCGTTGTAAGATGATGTTCCATTCTTACTGGACAGGACCATGTCTTTGACAGCCATTTCAGAGTCGGTCTTCACAATGAGATCTTTTACTGTCAGCTCACCATCAATATCTACGGTGGTTGTGTTGGTTACATCCATACTTGTAGTTGCAAATACATCTCCGACAACATCTACATCGCTCTCATTCATTGCTGTGAATGATGATGCGTTAATGGCGGTAGGTGCGATTACATACAATGCAGAGGAAACCAGTTTGACTTCTGCCTTGTTATCTGCATCTTTCGTGACACCGAAGACCTTCTTGGCATCGAGTACGGAACCGCTCATGATTGAGATTCCGAGTGCGGAATTGTTCATGTCGAGGTTGTATGTCTTTACACCGAACACATTCATCGTCTTGATATCAGATGCTTTCCAATCGCTGTTGCTTCCTTTGACGACTATTGATACGGCTGCCTGATCCATCTTCAAGGGTTTAGCATCAGCCTTACCAGAGATCACAGTGAGTGTGTTGGCCAGGTTATCGACCTGTACCTTGGACATGTCGACTTCGATCTCCAAAGTTGCCTTGCTGGCAGATGTGATAGATTCAATCGAGCCTGCAGCGGATCCAAAGAGCACTGTTGCTGCGAATTCCTTGGCTGCAGCATATGTTACTTTGCTGTTTCCGGTCAGTTCGATCGCGGCGATATTAGCTGCGAAGGGGAAGTTGTAAGTTCCGTTGTAGTTGTTGAATGAAAGGATTCCTTCACCGTTGTATTTCCATAATCCGCCTTCTGAATCTTTTCCGACGATCTTGTTCCATGTTGTTGAAGACAGAAGACTGATGTCGGATCCGGAGAATGCGACAAATTCTGCTGTATCTGCAGTTGATGCGTAATCTCCGTGAACCATACTGCCGGAATATGCATTATACTTTCCGGTTCCACCGATAGCAGTTGCAGCTATCAGCTTTCCATCCTCATTGATGTTTAATGTTCCAGCGTTATCGATGGTCTTAATCTCTACCTTACCTGTAACATTGACTGTTGCACCAGACTTGATCTCAAGACTGGAAGCGACATCCTCTGTATCGAGGACTCCGATAACGTTCAAGGTCACACCCTTGCCGAGTATGAGCTTGTTTGCAGAGAGGATCTTGACACTGTTCTCCTCTTCGATGGTGACTGTTGCGTTCTTGTCTCCAGTTACTTTGATTGTGAGGTTTCCTCCGCTGAGTGTTCCCAGCATCTTAACGTCTGCACCCTCAGCCAGCTCGACGGTACCGGATACTTCCTTTCCGTCGATGATGATGGATCCCTTATAGATTTTGATGTCTCCCACGACTTTATCGAGTTTCATCGTCTGTGTCGTGGTCCCGTCTGTGGTCTTGACAGTACCTGAGATCTCGGTGAATCCTGTGAATGACAGTTCCTTTGATTCTCCGGTCGTGCTCTTGACCTCGATTGTGAAATCGGTCAGTTTGGTCTCGGTTCCCGCAACGAGTGCGAGGTTTGCCTGCTCCACCTTTATGGTCTTTCCATTGGCGGCGAGCTGTGATGCAATCGTGCTGTCTGTCTTAACGACGGTGTCGGTAGACGAGGACTCGTTGCTGTTGATGACGTCTTCGATGGTCTTTCCGGTAGGGATGTCCTTTGAATCAATTACCTTGGTATCCTCACCAGAAGCGTTCTGGATGGAACCTCCTGTGAGCGTACCAGCAATGATGATTGAACCGGACGCTTTTACTTCAGCAGACTCTGCGATCTTTACAGTTGATTCTTTTGAAACCTGAACTCCGAATTTTAGGGAATATGTCTCTCTGAAATCCGGAGCAATTGATTATTTCCTGATCTATCTGGATAGCAGTTTTCATAATCAGTGTAGCTTATAAATACTATATTCCCTATATGGATTATATGGGATTC
>SUSW01000010.1 GCA_015063235.1 Thermoplasmata archaeon
ACAGCTGATCCCGGGACTTCCGAAGGAATGCTTCCATGTCCAGGACTACCAGTTCTTCTTCTACAATCTGAAGAAGAATGTCATGGATAGGAAGGCCGCATACTTTGGAAAAAGACGAATCCGATCCGAAGCGAGACTCCACCAGGTCTTTTCTAATCGGTATTTCGAGGCGGTGTAAAAAAGAGAGGCAGCCGTTAGGCCACCTCTTGTTGGGTTTCAGAGCTTTATGAGGCTGGTGCCTTTCAGGGTCATTTCCTGAGTATCGCCCTGTGTGGCTTTGTAGAGGACGTTATTCGAATCGAAGTAGAATGTCATGGTAACTTTGTCAAATCCATGATCCTGGTATGTTCCCTCCTGGACGGTCACCTTCTTCTTTCCGAAAGCGGTGTCAATGGTCTCGGAGTATTTCTCACCGTAGGCTACTTTGTGTTCCTTTTCAAGGACCTTCTTCGCATATTCGTATGAAACGTAGGCGAGGAAAGTATCCTTAGTGAACTCGATGCCTGTTTCGGTCATGATCTTGTCTCCATCAATGGATTTGATGACGAACTTCTCGGTCTTCGTTGAATCGATCTTCACAACATTGGTTACTGTGCATGTCTCGCCGTCGCAATCAGAGACGGTGGCAGTCTGCTCGCTGTCACGTATAAAGGTGTTTTTAGCTTTGACGAATGAACCGTTGACGACAACCTGCTCGTCAATGGTCTTTTTGACATCCAGGTTGGTATCTGTCAATTCTATGGAGCCGGTTTCAAGAGGGGTCGTAACGGTCATCTTGTAGCATACGCCAGAGGTCTGGTCGACCCACATGGAAGAGTCATTTCCTGCCTCATATGAGTATGTATAAACGTCGCAGACGACGTCCTGTCCCTTGAATTTGATTGTTTCTGTACTAGTCTTATCAAACATGCTGGTGTCACGGTAAAGGTAGCCTGTCAGGAATTCAGTGACAGGGACATCTTCGTAGACCGTTGGTTCCGAATCGTGTATCGATATCTCGACTTCGATGTAATCGCCCACTTTCAAATCCGTTCTGATGTTGTCATCGCCGCTGTTGCTCAGCAGGAAATAGGCTCCTACTCCAGCCACAGCGATGATCGCAACTATGATAACCGCTATGTAAGATGATTTCATAATTGTCTAGTACATTAGGTTATAAAAAAGATAATTACAGGACAGTCGGAATTTTTACATTAGACCAGTCGGTTGGTTATAGCATCCAGTAAAGCCTTAGGAATTATACTGCATCCGTCACAGGTCTTTCGGGAATTTGGTCTGTTGATATGCATCAGATGTTGGGGATGACGGTATAGGTCAGTACGAAATAGACCAGGAACACGACCCCGACTACTCTCATTACTGTCTGTATCTCCGATTTCTTGCCTGTGAGCACCATTCCCCAAAGATACACCATGGAGCCGAGAGCTATCCTGTCCGTGATGGATTCCGCCAAACCCATCATGAATATGGTCGTGAACGCTGCCGCCAATGATATGGGATTCATTCAGTTTATGTCTTTCACAGTCCTGATCATCATGAAACCCGCGATCACGAGCGTTCCGACGTTGCATGCTGACGTGACGATCGAGAAGACCGGCGTGAAGAACAATGCCAAGAAGAACAGGATACCGACGACCACTGCCATCAGACCCGTTCTTGCACCTGCAGCAATTCCCGCAGTGGACTCGATGAAGGATGTCGTGGTGGACGTACCTGTAACCGCACCGAAGACCGTGGCCATGGAATCCGCCATGAACACCTTCTCGTTCCCTTCGATGTTCCCCTTGTCGTTGACTATACCTGCTGCATTGCCTGCAGCCACAAGGGTGCCGGTGGTGTCGACACGTCGACCACGAGCTTGAGCAGACTGCAGGCAATTTATTCTTAAAGTACACGCCGAGCATGACGTGATCTGTTCTACCGATAGCATGGACCTTTACAGAACAAGGTTAAATGCGCTTACGAACAGGAGCTTTACGGTCAGACTACTCGCATATGGAATGAAAACAAGACGCCTCTATCAGTTGGTTCATGATGTATGGCCGTGTGCGGTCCGTTTTTGTACCTCTTTCCTGCATTTCGTTTAAGTTTTATTTATCATGAGCTCGCTTTAGAGTTCTATGGAAGAAAGTAAATTCTGTACAGGGTGCGGTAAAGCTGTCGGACCCGATATGCAGTTCTGTCCACAATGCGGAAAGGTGGTATCCGGATCCCTTGCCGATGAAGAATTCAAAGAGGCTCAGAAAGAGATCTCGGTGGCTATGTCCTATGCTAGGAGGAATTGGCTTATTTTCCTCTTAGGTATCTATGCAATACCGATCATCATTGCAGCCATCGTCGTTCTGATTGAGGCATCATCTACCGCCAGCGCAATCTGGTCAAGTACTGAGTTCCAGGATTGGCTCAAGACTCACAGCTACAACTACACAGAGGCTGACATAAAGAATGCCATCACATACGCTGCAGGCATGGCCCTGGGAAGCGGAATATGCGCAGCAGTCAGTCTTGCGATGGTCTACCTGAGGAAGCACTGGGCAGTAGCTGTCGCAGCATGTATTCTCGCAGCTGTTCTCTGCTTCTGGTCAATCTTCGGAATGATCATCGGATTCCTTGTGGCATGGCTCATCATCGGATCCAGAGATCTCTTCGAGGAACCTGAACCGGAACCTGAACCAGCAACAGAACAGTGATCTAAGGATCGCTCAAACATCTTACCCTTTTTAAAAAGGAAAAATAAAGCCCCCTGTTTCCAGGGGGTGTTGAATTTTCATTCAGGCTTGTGAGTCTCTGGGTTTGTCCCTGAGGCCCATTGCAACCACGAATCCCAGCAGGGCGATGATTATCGCGATGAAGAACGCATGCTTGAATCCGGGAATCAGATTGACTGCTGGAGAAGTCACAATGAATGCCATGAACACCGCATTGAGTATAGCGACTCCCGAAGAGCTTCCTGCCTGTCTGAAGGTGTTCGTCAATCCGGACAGCTGTCCGTTCTGACCCTCTGAGATGTACTCAAAGGCAAGATTCGTGGATGCAACCAGGGCCATTCCGATTCCTGCACCCATGACGAACAGGGAGATGAGTATCCAGGGAAGTCCGGTGTTGGCATCGAACAGCATCATCATATAGAATCCTACAGCACAGACCAATGCACCTGCCACGACGAATCTTTTGTTTTTTCCGGTACGGTCCGCCAGCTTTCCTACTATGGGTCCCATGATCATCATTCCGACTGAGTTGGCAATCAGGATGAAGCCGTATTCCATCGTCTCATAGCCCTGAACGAACTGGAGGTAGTAGGGAAGCAGGAGATAGCTTCCGGCCATGGCCATGAACAGCAGCATAGCCACAAGGGAGCTTCTGCAGATGTTGGGATTCCTGATAAGGTCAATGGAGATCAGCGGATCCTTGGACTTCTGCTCCCACCAGAATACCAGACCAGCAGCGATCATCGTGACCGCGATCAGAGCGATTCCGAGGTCAGACATCCATCCTATCTCCGATCCTTTGTTCAGGTAATAGATCAGACTGAAGATCATCACGAACAGCAGTAGGGCACCGATGTAATCCAGTCTGTTCCCTGCGTTCTCCAGGTTCTCCTTGACATGCATGTACTTGGTGCACAGGATTAGACAGAGGAGTCCGATGGGGACGTTGATGAAGAAGATGAACGACCAGTGGAATGTTGTCAGAATTCCTCCTATGGCAGGTCCGAATGCGGTACCTGCGGATGCGGCTAAAGTGACTGCTCCGATGGCTGAGCCCCTCATCTCCTTGGGAAGGTATGAGGAGACCATAGCCAGCGACATCGCGGTAACCATTCCGGCTCCGAGTCCTTGGACGGCACGTAGCAGGATAATCGCATTGAGTCCCAACTCCTTGATGAAACCGCAGAGCCCTATCATCAGCGATGTCAAGGCGAATATGGCAACTCCTGCCATGAAGACTTTCTTGTACCCCTTATTGGAGCCGATCTTCGACCAGAGGAGGATGAAACAGCTCAGCATGAGCGTATAGATCAGCAGAACCCATGAGATGTTAGATGTATCGTGGCCTGCTTGAATGAGCTCTTCTGCCATCGTCGGCAGGGCGACGGATACGATGGTCGTATCCAATGCTGTCATGAATGTTCCTAGGACCAATGCGAATAGTATGATCTTATTATTTTCATTAGGGGCGTCTGCTGTCATAAGGACTAGATCTTGTATCATATTGGCATTATAAAGAAAGTGTGGAATTACGTCAGGACCGAGAGTTGTTTGGAGTTCTATCCTTGTTCCTCGTTTCTATGATGCTGGCTCATATCGATTCACTAAAGTTTCATGTGATTTCTGGTTTATTCTCGTTTTAAGGAGGCGTTCAGGACTGCGTTTACAGAAGTTAGGAAATCTTGGACTCTCATCTCATAAACGGGTCTCTTCTATCCGCATAAGTATAAATAGGGTATGGGCTTAATCGGGTTCATTCGGTGAACACCATGGGAAGAATAAGACCCACATACATCAAGAGAGTCTCCATCGAGCTCCTCAACAAGTATCCTCAGGCCTTCACCAAGGATTTCGAGGGTAATAAGGAGATGGTGGCAACACTCACAGATGTCTCATCGGTGACAATGAGGAACAGGATCGCTGGTTACATTACCCGCTACCTGTCGCACCCTGAGGCATGAAAACCTCTTAACCTTACTTAAGGTACCGCAGAATTTTGCCCGCGTGGGGTAGCTTGGATATCCTGTGAGATTGCGGATCTCTTGACCCGGGTTCGAATCCCGGCGCGGGCACCATATATTTGATAGCGTGAGCTATGTTCTCATGCGAATTTGTATCTGAATCTGATCAAAGGATGTTTTCTGAAGAACGGTTTGGAGTGATCCATGGCCTCTTTCATGCGACCCCTCATTTCCTCGCTGTAGCATGGGCAGGGGCATCTGCTGCAGGGCGTCCTTGTCACGTTGTTGGGGCATCTGTTGATGCGTACTATTGCGTAATCGAGTAATCCCCTGCAGTCATCGCACAGTTCCTCAGATCCGTGGACGTCTCTGCAGTAATCCGAGAGGAGTCTGTACAGGAGTTCTTTCCTGCTTTCCATGAATTCTTTGTCTGATTGCGACATGATCCATCCTTCTGCTGTTCTGAAAACTAGGAAAGGAGCCTCTGCCGAAGCAGAGGGTCAGGTTTCATTTCTTAATCTTAAACAGAAGATCGGAAATCGAGAAGATTGTGTACAGGATCGTTCCGAAGAAGCTAAGCCAGATTCCAATACCGACGTCCATGAACGACTGAGCATTTACGAAATCGGCTATGCGCATGTAGTTGAAGGCAGTGATCACGATTGCGAATACTCCGACGACGACATTCAGGATGGCAGTTCTCTTGTCAATGGTCGGCCTCATGTTCTGTATTCCGCAGACTACGAGCAGACCGAAAACGATCAGGTCCAGCCAGCCGATCTGACCGCTGAACTCTGTGAATGCGGAGACTGTTCCGATGAAAGCTATCAGTGCACCGACTGCAGCTATGGCTGCGACCAAGTTGACCTTGTGTTTGATCTCATTCAGGTTCATTCCTCTACCTCCTCATCCTTGGGCCATTTCTCCCTGACGATTTCGATGTCCCCCGGAGGCAGGATCCTGGAGATCTCCTCCTCAGGCACGTTGAAGCGTTTGGCCATCTCTCCAGATAGGCGGGTTTTGTTCTTTGCCGGACGGATTATGAGCACCTTCTCGCAGTCCTTGAAGCATTGTTCCGGACCGCACATGATCTTACGAGCTCCTTGGAAGTATATTTCGCCTACGGCGAGTTCCATAGGGAGATGGTATTCGTAGTTCCTCTTTCCGCGTATGATGAATGCTCCGCGGGGGACGAACTCTCCCGGATTGGGCGTTTTGCTGACTTGATCTGGATAAACCCAGTACGCGCTTCCTTCCGATACTGCGGCGACCCAACCCTTCGATTGGGCGGTGGCGAACTGGCATGCCTCTCTGAGTTCCTCCGGAGTTGCGGATGCCCCGTCCTTCAGGATGGTGGACGGCGCCCCGTGGATATCCGTATGGGCGTATAGGTCCTTCTCCTTGAGATGTTTTTTCACGACACCGTCGTTGGTGTGGGCATCTCTTCCTGCTATGACCAGTTTCCCCTCGGATGTAAAGAACCACTTGAACCTTTCGAACCAGAACTGCTTAGTGGGTTGTGCCTTCCCGGCATTGGCGATCCTCTGCTTCTCCAAACCCTTCTCTAGCTTGGCGAGTTCCGCACGGCTCTGGTTGAGTGCTTCCTCCGCGTGCTTCCCCTTCTCACCTATCTCTTTGCTGTCCTGATAGATGTCGGATGCGTTGGCATCGATGTTCTTGGTGTAGTCCAAAGTGACTGTCTCTCCCCCGAATTCTCCTGTGACCTTGTTCTTCGAGGGGTCGATGGATTTGACGTACGGAATCTTCATCGCGCCTTCTGTGAGCTTCTCCCATGTGAGCTTTTTGCTCTGCTCGTTGAGCACTTCGAGGAGTTGGCTGACCTTCTGATAGTCGGTGTAGAGCGCTTCGGCCTTCTTCTTGAGCTCGTCGCATCTGGTGCGGTATTCATCGACGGTCTCTTCCTGCTTCGTAATCCTTCTGTTGAGTTTCATGACCTCGGGGTCAACATAATTCTCTTCTTCCTCGTCCTTCATCTGCTGGACGAAGGCATCGATCACAGCGGACATACTCTCATATGGTTTGGACTCGAGATCATCATGGGATAACATCTGGATAGGTGCGAAGTCCTCGATCTTGCCATCCTTCAGGAAAGCCGTGGTCTCAGGGACGTCGATGACATGCTTTACGATATCCTTCACTTCGATGTACATCTTGGAGAGCATGCTGTCCGGGACCTCGGATGCGGGCTGGGATTTGTCAGCGCCGGAGCGCTTACAGATCTCCTCCGCGTACTGTCCTCCCAGGTTTACAGCTGTCGCTAGGGTCCTTACGCAGTCCGCCTCGGACTCCCTGAATGCCTTGATGAAATCCTCTTCGGATGATTCGATGGGGTTGAACCTGGGCTGGGGCCAGATGTATTCCTCCTTGGGACGTACCTTACGGTCTCTCATGGTCTTCTGGATCAGACAGGTGTCGATGATGCCGTCCTTGACCAGCAGAACATTTCCGCCTCCGAATATTTCGAATATGAGTTTGTATTCCGCGTCTGCCTTGAGAAGCTCCATCTCGATGACCCTGTCGAAGCCGATCTGCCTGACCTTGCCTATGCGGGCATTATCGATATACTTCCTCAGATACGTGGCGAATGAGGTGGGCTGGACAGGGGTCTCCGGTTTCTGTGTCGGGGAGTACAGCCATTTCTTGTCCTTGAAGAAAAGGTCCTTCTTTCCTGCGCCCTGAACGTTGATACGGAACAGCACGTTGCCTGCTCCCCATTGGAATATCTTGTCCATGTGCGCCCCTTCCAGAGCGGACAGTTCCGTGGCTATGGAGCGGACATCGAAGGAACTCATCTCTTTCTTCATGATTCGGGGTTAGTGCGATGTATGAGATAAACAATCGCATCGGTTCCTCAGCGATTAGCTCATAACATCGTTGACCGTACCTTTTATCTTCATAATTGCATTACAGCCCGAGGTATGAATATGTCACACAATCACGACTGCTGTTGCGATGATAAGAAATGCGATTGCGAGTGCTGCCAGGGCGGATTCCCCGCCATCGGTCAGGACGCCCCTGCATTCGTGGCCAACACCACGCAGGGAACGATCAATTTCCCCGAAGATTACAGAGGGAAATGGATCATCCTGTTCTCGCACCCTGCGGATTTCACCCCTGTATGTACCACAGAGTTCATGACTTTCGGCAGTATGGCAAAGGAGTTCGAGGATCTCAATGTACAGCTGGTGGGGCTTTCTGTGGATTCCATCTATGCCCATATCGCATGGCTGAGGAAGATCCAGGACATCGACTGGAAGGGAATGAAGAACATCGAGGTCAAATTCCCCGTCATCGAGGATATCAAGATGGAAGTCTCCAAGAAATACGGAATGGTCCAATCCACAGTATCCGATACCCAGGCAGTCAGGTCCGTATTCTTCATCGACCCCATCGGAAAGATAAGGGCGATGATCTACTACCCGCCGTCCCTCGGAAGGAACTTCGACGAGATCAAGAGAGTTATCCTTGCACTGCAGAAGGCGGATGCCGACAACGTTGCGACCCCTGCTGATTGGAGGCCTGGAGACGATGTCATCATGCCTGCTCCCGGATCCTGCGGAACCGCGAAGGACAGGGTAGAAACCAAGGATAAGGACAAGATCTGCTACGACTGGTTCCTGTGCTTCCAGAAGGACAAACCCTCCAAGATTAGGATCCCGAAGAAGGCCGGAAAGAAGAAAGATTGATCAGACACGAAGGCCTCGGCCTTTTATTAACCTAAACCGCCGGACACCTTCCGGCGTTCTCTTTTATTCCAGAATCATTCCTTAGGACACGTGATGTCCATCAGGTCCTCGATCATGCGGTGGAGATACCTGACCTCGGATGAATCCACAGCTTTGTAGTACACTTCCTTGCCCTGGCGCCTGCTCTCTATCAGACCAGACTCCTTCAGTGAGCGGAGATGATGGGACACCGCAGGGCTGGACATGTTCATGACCGCGGATATGTTGGTGACGCATTCTTCATAGTGGCACAGGAACCAGAAGATGCGAATCCTCGTGCTGTCCACCAGCTGTGCGAGCAGATCGCAGACAGAATCGAATCCCGTGGTCTCGGACAGAAGGTGGCTTATCGCCTCTGTATCCTGGATTTCACCGTGATCATGGGGGAGATTCTTTGCGCTCATGGTACAAGCAGCCTCTGAAATGATGGTTCCCCATTCTTCCAGAGGATATATTAAATATATGTTTAATTATCATCAATTAAACAAATGCTTAATTGTTTAAGCAAAAGGGTGAGCGAAATGAAGAAGTCATACAAGATCGAGGTAGACTGTGCAAGCTGCGCAACCAAAATGGAAGATGCCGCAAAGAAGACTCCCGGCGTCAAGGATGCAACCGTCAACTTCGTCATGCAGAAGATGACCGTCGAGTTCGAGGACGGTGCGGATTTCGGTGCCGTCATGAAGCAGGTCCTCAAGAACTGCAAGAAGGTCGAGAGCGACTGCGACATCGAGATCTGAGATCGATATATTTTCCGAAGGAGGGTCGAAATGATAACGCTGAGGAAGAAGCAGAAGAAGATGCTGTACAGGATTATCATAGCTACAGTATTGACCCTCTTATTCATGCTGGCACCTATCGAATACGGTGATAATGAAAAGGAGATCAAGTTCGTCCTGTTCCTGATACCGTATCTTATTATCGGTTACGATATCCTGATCAAGGCCGCCAAAGGTATAGGGAACGGACAGGCATTCGACGAGAACCTCCTGATGGCTATCGCAACCATCGGTGCGATGATCCTGGGCGTCACATATACCGGAGACTATGAGGAAGCGGTCGCGGTCATGATATTCTATCAGATAGGCGAGCTCTTCCAGTCCGTCGCCGTAGACATGAGCAGGACCAGCATATCCAAACTGATGGAGATCCGTCCAGATGCAGCTTACATCGAGCAGGACGGAGAACTGACCGAAGTGGATCCGGACGAGGTCGAGGTCGGAACCACAATCGTCATCAGGCCCGGAGAGAGGGTGCCGATCGACGGAATAATCGTTGAAGGATCCTCATCGCTCAACACCTCTGCACTCACCGGCGAGAGCGTCCCCCGCGACGTCACTGTCGGAGAGGAGATCCTCAGCGGATGCATAAACCTCTCAGGCGTCCTCAAGGTGAGGACCACCAAGGAGTTCGGCGAATCCACCGTCTCCAAGATCCTCGACATGGTCGAGAATGCAAGCAGCAGGAAATCCCAGTCGGAGGCTTTCATCACTAAATTCGCCAGATACTACACGCCTTTCGTAGTGGTGTGTGCGATCCTTCTCGCCACAGTGCCCGCTGTGGTGCTTATGCTCACGGATTCGGATCCGGAGTTCCAGATGTGGATCTACCGTGCATTGACATTCCTGGTCATCAGCTGTCCCTGCGCCTTGGTAATTTCCATCCCTCTTGGATTCTTTGCAGGTCTTGGAGGAGCCAGCCATGAAGGGGTGCTTATCAAGGGATCCAACTATCTCGAGATGATGTCCAAGGTCAGGACCGTGGTCTTTGACAAGACAGGAACACTCACCCAAGGTGTATTCCAGGTGACCGACGTAATTTCGAATGAGATCCCCCGCGAGAGGCTCATCGAGCTCGCAGCCGTCGCTGAATCATCCTCTCCTCATCCTATCGCTGTCAGTCTCGTCCGTGCACACGGTGCGGACATCGACCGTGCAAGAGTGACTGAATCCGAGGATATCCCCGGAAAAGGGGTCATCGCCAAAGTCGACGGAATGACCGTCGCCGTCGGCAACAGGAGGCTCATGGAACATCTCGGGCTGCAGTTCGAGGACGGCAACACCGTCGGGACAACCGTCCATGTAGCCATCGACGGAAAATACGCTGGATCGATAACAATATCAGATATCATCAAGCCTGAGTCTCCCGAGGCAATAAAGGAGCTCAAGAAGGCAGGCGTCCACAAGACCGTGATGCTCACAGGAGACATGGATAACGTAGCCCAGAAAGTGGCCAAAGAGATCGGAATAGACGAGGTCCACAGTCAGCTACTTCCCGGAGACAAGCTCGAGCATCTCGAGAGGATCACCAACGAATCCAAAGACGGTGCGGTAGCATTCGTCGGGGACGGGATCAACGACGCTCCGTCGCTGGTCAGAGCGGATATCGGAATCACCATGGGATCCATCGGATCGGACGCCGCCATAGAGGCATCCGATATCGTCATCATGGATGACGATCCGCGTAAGGTCGCCATCGCGATGGGAGTGTCCCGTAAATCGATGGGTATAATCCGTCAGAATATCGTGATTACCTTGGTTGTGAAGTTCCTGTTCCTCGGTCTTTCAGCCATGGGATTCGTCGACATGTGGTTCGCAATCATTGCGGATGTCGGAGTCATGATCGCAGCCGTCCTCAATTCGGCACGTGCTTTGAGATACAGACACAATTGATGATGCCGGAGGACAGTTCCAGTCCATCGCAGAGCCGTCAAGATAGGTTGGGTTCGGTTCGTTTCGGCAGCTTTAAGAACAATATACCTGAGCCAGATGGACGTAAGTAATACTTTATAACAAATCGTGTTACTATAAATCATCGAGGATACGATGTCCGCCGAGAAGGATCTGGAGAAGATGCTGGGGGAGCCCAAGGCCGCGATACGCGGTATGATCCTTCCATTCCTAATTGCCATGGCGGTCGTCGAGATCAATCAGTTCGTCGATACATTCTGGGTGTCCGGACTGGGCGTCGCATCCGCATCCGCGGTCTCCACCATCGTTCCGGTGTACGGGCTGATGATGTGCGCCGGTCTGGGCATTGCCGCAGGAATAACCACTTGCGGGGCATTCCGTCTCGGAAGAGGCGATAGGGAGGCCGCAGGCAGTTTGGCATCCAATGCCATCATCCTTGGTTTGATCTTCTCCCTCATCGCATCGATCCTTGTAGGCATATTCATCAATCCGATCATAGACATCATGGGTGCCCAGGATGTGCGCGAGGAAGCGGTACGGTATATGCTGCCATACATATTCATGTCTCCCGCTGTCATCCTCATATCCATTCTCGGAGGCATGCTCAGGGCAGAGGGTGCAGCCAGTAAATCTACAATCGTCCAGGCCGTATCGGCGATACTGAATATGATATTCGATCCCATTCTGATCTATACGTTGGACCTGGGTGTGTTCGGAGCTGGACTGGCCACGACTCTGTCGTCGATGCTGGCGCTGTTCCTCGGATTCCATTGGTATCTCAAGAAGAGGACGATCATAGACATCAACCGCAGTAACTTCCGTGTGAACAAATCCTCTATGGCGGAGGTCATGGGGGTGGGAGGTCCCAAGACCGTTCAGATGTTCATCTCCAATTTCACCGATTTCCTGCAGAGGATATTCATCATCATCGCGGGCGGTACCAACGCTGTCATGTTCTACAACTATTCATGGAGATACATCGGTGTCGTCACTCTGCCCGGCAGGGCAGTGGACACGGCCATGCTTCCCGTATGTTCATCCGCATACGGACAGAACAATCTGGAAAAGATGAAAGTCGGTTACATTTACTCGATCAAATTGGTCGTAGGGTTCGCTGTCATCGCGGGCGGAGCCCTGTTCGTCTTCGCAGAGCCCCTGATGTCCATAATGACCACCGAGGAGTCCATGCACGAGGTTCTCGGTACCTTCGTGTGGACGCTCCGTGTATCCTGCTTCCTCATACCATTCTCTGCGTTGATGGGTGTGTTCTCATCGATCCTTCAGACCATGAAGAGGGTGAAGATCCCGATGTACTTCTTCATTATTTGGGGATTCATAAAGCTGGGATTGTATGCTCTGGCAGCCTACGGGTATTTCGGAATTGATCCGTTCGAAGGTATCATTTACAGCATGGTCGCCGTCCATGTGTTCGGAGCGTTATGCCTCGGATTGTTCGCATACGGCGAGTTCAGTAAACTGAAGAAGATCGCCGTCAGCAGCCAAGGTCCCTGTATTTGATACCGATGTAGGCGCAGAAGCTGTTCTCGCGGCTGGCGACGATGGCGGTCCTGAATCCTGCCAGATCCATCATCTCCTGAAGTTTCCTGTCGGAGATGATGTTAGTCATGCCCTCGTATTCCTTCTTCTGATCCTCGTTGGGTTCCTCATCGAAATGTATCGCTGCCGTGAAGCATACGACTGCACCCATCTTGCTGACCCTGTTGATTTCCCTGAGGCTCTTCCTGAGGTCGCTCCAGAAGAAATGGCTGGCGTTGGAGACGACCATATTGAATGTACCGTTCGCGTAGGGCATATTGGCAACATCTCCTACTGTAAGCTCGAGACGTCCGGCCTTTATGAATTCGGCATTGTACTCCTTTGCATACTCTATGCAGAGTTCGGAGATATCTATACCGCAGGCCTTGGCATCCTTGTATTTGTTCAGGACGATCTCTGTGAAGATGCCGCCTCCGCATCCTATGTCAAGGATCATCGTCGGAGTGAAATACGGCAGATTGTCCACACCCCACATTATCTGGGGGGTATGGCTGGCGTTCATCTCGGCTATTGTCTTCTTGCCGACCTTTCCGTGCGGGTTCATACATTGGGTCAGGTCCTCGTCCATTCTATCACGGCAGTGCATGCGGTCTAATGATATCAAACATGCGTCTTTTCGACTGCGAAAGCAGAGAGTGATAATCCGGAATCGTCAAGGGGCCTTATTCAGATTATCCGAATCCGCTTACATATGCTTTCGTAGAGAGCCATTAATCTTTAATATGGGACGGTATTATCGGCATCTACACATGCCGTTGTGGCTAAGGGGTATAGCGACGCCTTGGTAAGGCGTAGGTCGAGGGTCCGATTCCCTCCAACGGCTCTTCTTCATTCTATTACTCTTCAACCAGCGTCTATCATAGTCCCGTCATACTCGATTTTCGATCATTCAGATATGCCAGTGTCCGCTCGATCCGGCTGCCAAATCCAGTTAACTATGCTTCATCGATTTGTACATTTACCGAACATGCAGTCGTAAACGATAAATAATGATTGACCGTAATGACGTTTTGCCTATAATACGTCATAATCTACACAGATTATATCGACCGACCCACCACGGGCCGGAGATAGGTATTCCTGTGGTTTCGGTGAGATCCCGAACAGGTAGGTACGTTGTGCGGGTTCGCCCGCAGGTCCGAGTCTCCGGAAGGAGACGACGATGAGCGCCAACCACCAACCGCTTCATAAGCGCGTTTGATGGTGACGGGCTCATACTGCTATATTCACTTATATCAGGCATCGGCGTTCATGCGCACCTCACACAGATGGCCCCGCCATGGGGTCAACCCGGACGCAGAGTCCGGGACTTAGGTTTCTTCATTTCTGTTTGATTTCCAGGAAATTCCAATACAAGTCGATTCCATTGTCTGTCTCGTTTTTATTTATCTGGATGGATTTATTATATGCTCAACCGCATCCATTATACATGGATCAGGTACTGAAGAGATACATCACCGTCACGATTATTGTCATCGTCGCGGTCTGTTCTGTAGAGTTCATCATCTCGGATGACTGGCTGGATTGGCTGATGGTCGGTATCGGGATGTGTGCCCTGTACCCGTGTCTCGTAAGCGGACTCTACATGTATCTCGAAGGAAAAGGTGCCAAATCGATCAACGGTATAGATCTGAGCGGTTTCTCGGATTCGGAGCTGAAGAACTATTCGTCGTTCTTCGGTTTCTACATGGCGATGGGCTCTATAGTCCTGATGATCGGCCTGGGGGTTCTCCTTAACAGTCTCATCATAGGTATCGTTCTGATGATCGTCTCCATTGTTATCATGATAGGTCCTGCTCTGATGATGAAAGAGAGGGGCAGAAAGAAGAAGTTCGTCGAGAAGCCCGCATCTCATAAGGTGATGGTATTCCTGCTCGTATCATTAATGGCCGTGGTCCCTATGGTCGTAATGGAGAATTCATCATTCAACACGGAGTCCGTTACGGTGGATTTCGGTACGGATTCGTTCAGAGTCAAAGCGCCCATGTTCGATCATACATTCGAATACGATAAGGTGGAGATGCTTGGCTGCGATCCTGATTTTGACAAGGGTACCCGTATCTCCGGATACGCCACTCCGACCATCAGCAGCGGAACGTTCAAGAACGGGCAGTTCGGATCATATCAGCTTGCGTCCTATACCAAGGTGGATACCTGCATATTCTTCGAATATGAAGGCAAATACTACGCCTTCAATCAAATCAATGACCGTGATACTGAGAACGCTTACGAGATTCTGAAATCGAAGGTCGCGTGACAGAAGGAAAGGGGTTTCTGAGAGATGAGGGGGACCTCATCTCATCAAATAGAATACGAATCCCGACCAGATCTTCGGGAAGAAGAATGTGGTCTTCTTGGGCATCCTCTTTCCGATCATGGAGAGATCCCATATGGTCTGGAGCTTGGGGTCGTTCAGGATTATCGCCAGGTCGTGCTTCTTCTCCTCCATCTGTGCCTTCACAGAGGGGTATTCGGCATCGTACGCGATTGCGGCCTTGCCCTCGTCGGACTTGTAGACTCCCTTGAGGATCTTCTCCTGTGCGACGTAGGTGTCCAGCTTCCACATTGGATCGTCTCCGGACTCGTAATCGGCGAGGAAGCATTTTCCGGATTTGAACATCAGACCCATCATGTGGTCTTTCAGTTTGGATTCCATCTCCTCTCTGGTGACCTCCTCTGTCTTCAGTACTGCGGAGATTCCCTTGATGGCGTTCTTTTCCGAGATGTTCTCGGTGTTCACAAGCCTGTGGGTAGGCCAGATGACCAGGCCCTCGTTATCCGATGCCACCAGTGTCGCGAGCACGAATGATTTCTTTTCGTTCCCGGGATTCTCCAGGGAGTAGTTCAGCGCGGTCTCGTATCTGTGGTGACCGTCGGCGATCAGCATCTTCTGACCCTTCAGCTGTTCGGTGATCTCTTTGCAGATTGTCGCATCGGAGAGTTTGTAGTATTTGTGCTCGACGCCGGCATCGTCGTTGAAGAGATAGATGAGCCTTGCGTTGTCGGCAATCTTCTTGTTGAGTTCGGGTGTGAATCCTTCGAATATTCCGAATATGGATTCCAGATGTGCTTCCATGTCCCTGAGCAGGTTGAGACGGTCCGCTTTTACCTTGGAGAACGTCTCTTCATGAGGGATGATGTTCCCTTCCTCGTATTTCTCCGTCTTGAGGATCCCGACTATCCCTGTGCGCACGCGTTTCTTCCCGTTGTCGTCGAAGGTCTGCTCATAGATGTAGAAAGAGTCCTCATCCTGCTTGAGCGCCCCTGATTCGATCCAAGAATCCAGTTCCTTCCTGGCGGAGTGATATCTCTTGTCGGCATCCTGCTTGAGTGTGAGGTTCGTGACGTTGTGAGGGTGGGACTGGAGCTCTTTGAGGTAGTCGTCGCCTATGACATCGTAAGGAGGCGAGATGCGATCCACCTCGTGCTCTCCGTTGCTCAGGTTGGGTCTGTATCCGGCAAATGGAAGGAATGTTACCATGTTAGCACCATGCTCGGGGATGGTGTAGGGGTATATGATATCATCATCCGGATGGTTGGAAAAGATGGTAATATGCCGGCAGCATCGGTTTCAAAAGATAGGAACGCCGCCGTATGTTTTGTCGATGGAAGGTGCCGGCAATGCCGGCACACTTTGTTCAAATGCGTTTCGTGATGTATTTCTTGGCAGTGAGGAGTTCAGCGCAGAGCACCGCGCCTCCAGCCGCACCGCGGAGGGTGTTATGGGAGAGCCCGACGAACTTCCAGTCGTAGACGGAGTCGGGTCTGAGTCTTCCGACGGTGACACCCATTCCGTGTTCGTAATTAACATCGGCGAGCACCTGGGGGCGGTCGTCCTCAGGCAGATACTTGATGAACTGCTTGGGGGCGTTGGGAAGATTGAGGTCCTGCGGCTCTCCTCTGAACTTCTCCATGGCTTCAATGAGCTGTTCCTTGGTGGCCTGTTTCCTGAGCTTCACGAATACCGCCGCGGTGTGTCCGTACAATACAGGGACACGTATGCATTGGCTGGTGATCTTGGGGACGGTCGCGGGAACGATCTCTCCGTTCTCCACTTTACCCCATATGCGCATGGGCTCGCGCTCGCTCTTATCCTCTTCTCCGGAAATGTAGGGTATGATGTTTCCTACCATCTCGGGCCAGGAATCGAAGTTCTTTCCTGCTCCGGATATGGCCTGATATGTGGTCACTATCACCTCATAGGGTTCGAACTCCTTCCATGCTTCCAACACAGGGGTATAGCTCTGGATGGAGCAGTTGGGTTTCACCACTATGAAGCCGTGTTTGGTCCCGAGACGTTTCTTCTGTGCTTCGATCACTTCCATATGATGGGGGTTGATCTCGGGGAGGATCATGGGAACATCCGGAGTCCAGCGGTGCGCACTGTTGTTGGATACCACGGGTACCTCGCGTTTTGCATATTCCTCTTCGATCTTCTTTATCTCGTCCTTTGACATGCTGACCGCACTGAAGACGAAATCGACTTTGGAGCAGATGTCATCAATGTCCGCTACGTTCTGGACCTTCATGCCCTTGACGTTGGCCGGAAGAGGTGTCTCGATACTCCAGCGTCCTCCGAGCGCTTCCTCGTAGGTCTTGCCTGCCGAGCGCTCGCTAGCTGCCAGTACGACGATCTCATACCAAGGGTGATCGGCCAAAAGGGACACGAACCTCTGTCCCACCATCCCGGTGGCACCCAGGATACCAACTTTCAGTTTATCGGACATTTTTACCAAATCTCCTCTTTTGGTGTAAGGGGAGTTTATTATAACTTTTTTGGCCGAATTCACGAGATTCATTCATTCTGGACAGGCGCTTCCTCTTCTTTCTCGATTATGTCGGGCGTCGGACCGGTCTTTCCTTTCTTGTGGATTATGTACTGAGATAAGGTGAGCACCATCAACAGAACTATGGAAACATAGATGTGGACCATGTTGTCAATGCCGTTGGGTACCAGCATGACCACGACTATGTCTATGGACGCTCCGAGCAGCAACGGGCTCATGGTCTCGTGGAATTTGTACGTATCTTCCTTATCCTTGACGTGCTCATTGTCCTCTATCTTCTTTTTACCGGCATCCAGGATGTACAGAGAGATACGCAGCGATTTTACCAGTCTGACCAGCGGATACAGCAGCACTATGAGGTTCACTACCAGTATGACTATCCTCCATGTGAAGTCATCGCCGCCGAAATTCGGCACCAGCCATTTGCAGAGCGGATCGTATGCGTAGAAGAAGGCGACCTCGATGATCACCGCAAGGATGGTCGTGACATATACGTTGGCCAATCCCTTGTTGAAAGATTTCACTGTCTCTGTGGACAGTGTCCTCAGAGCTTCATGTACGCCGTCCCTGCGTCTGGTCATCCAGGCGAAGAAACGCGCGAGCAGCTTGGGCATTTTGGCCGTTAAACTGTCGTACAGCTTATCGGAATATTTGCTCATGAAGGGCAGGCAGATCATCGATACCAGTGCGGCTCCGATGACCGACGAGTAGAACGAATCGTCAACAACGCCTTCGGACAGAGCTTCTTTGGCTATGATGAATGCGAACTCACCCATGGCGCACAGCGATATGGCAGAGATTAGGCCCTTACGGCTGTCCCCGTTAGCCACCCAGACTCCCAGATACACCGTGACCGTCTTGAAGATGGCGAAGGATGCGAATATGACGAGTATGGGAACTATGTTGTCAGCCAGCGTGCCTATGACAACCTCCATTCCCACCGAGATGAAGAACATGGCCATGAAGACACTTTTCAGAGGTTCCACGAAGCCCTCTACGGTATGATGGGGTTTCGCCATACTCACGAACACCCCTGCCAGGAACGCACCTATCGCGA
Source organism: Thermoplasmata archaeon (assembly GCA_015063235.1). GTDB lineage: Archaea > Thermoplasmatota > Thermoplasmata > Methanomassiliicoccales > Methanomethylophilaceae > Methanoprimaticola. The sequence continues at coordinate 18,507 of SUSW01000010.1, forward strand.
CCGAGAGGCCCATCAGGTTGGCCAGCAAGGCGAATAGGAAAGCTATGCCTATGCAGAGAAGCGAGATGAGTTCATCGTTGGCCCTTTTGTAGCACCAATCTATGATGCGGGGTATGATGTACAACCCTATGGTGAAACATGCGACCATGAAGACTGCAATCTTGATTATGAGGATTATCAGAGCATCTGTGCTCATGCCGCTTCCGCTGAGCATCGGGGTGAGCATGGACAGCATGATGACCTGCCCGATATCTTCTATGATAATCACCAGTATGAGGGATTCGATATCCTCTTTGTCCAGTTTCCCCTGCGATTTCAGCACCGCCATCACGACTGCCGTGCTGGAACCGGATATGATGCATCCGAGGCAGAGGCTCTGCAGTGTGTTGAATCCTAGAAGATATCCGGTCAGCATACCGCCCAGGACCATCAGCGGAAGCTGGATTGCGGATACGATTATCGCGTATTTGCCTTGGGACCTTAGTTTGTGGACATCTATCTCCATACCGATGGAGAACATCAGAAGAATCAAACCGAGGTTCGAGAACACCTCTATGACAGTGTGGGCATCATCATCGATGACCATAGTATTGGCGATGATTATTCCGGCCACCAGAAAACCTATCAGCGAGGGCATCTTCAGCTTGCCCAGAACTATCGAGCATGTTGCCGATAGTAGGACCAGTACTGCCATCAGTGAAATCAATGCCACTTCTTCCATGATACGCCTGCTGATTAGATAACGGGGAGGTAGCAAAACGAGTATAAAAAGGTTAAATTTAGAGACTCTGCGCTATCGACATGTTTCTATACGCTCTAAGATATGTAGGGCCGGAGGCAAACCATGGATAAGCTCAACAAGATTGTTTATCTCATCATTGTGTTCTTCCTCGGAGGATTGGGGATCCACAAGTTCCTCAACGGCAGGATTCTTCCAGGCATAGTGCAGATAGTCCTCAGCTTTTTGCTGATAGGCGTGGTCGTATGGCTTATCGAGTTCGTTTATGATATCTTCAAACTCGAACCCGATTCGAACAAGGAGATCACAATCCCATCGGGATTTTTCGATTTCCTTTGAAACCTTTTTTCTTCCGTCGGGCTCCGATCTCGTACGGGACGGCTGCTCCGACGATTACCAAAAACTTTTTCAGTATAATGTCTGGCCGATGGTTACGGATGTATCCATCTGTGACTTTCTGAGCACTGGCATATCTAATTTTCTTACCATTTTTTCCGTCCATCTTATGAAAGTTTTTTATATTGCCAAAACAAAATACGGTTCATGTCATTCTTTAGTGAACCTAAGAACGCTGGATTGGCATTCATAATCATCGGAGTGATTACCGTTATCGGTGGAATCATCACCGTCGTTCTCGGAGCAATGAACTACGAGTTCGAAGCTGGTGACAATGTCTACAAATTCGCTCTCGGTACAGCAGTCGCTGCGATCGGTACGATCATTTATGGATGCATGCAGTTTGGATACGGAAAGAAAGTCAGGGATGGAACAGTCTCAGCAAAGATTGACATCCTTGCAGCATTCGTCAAGCTTGTCGGAGTTGGAACGATCGTCACTGGAATCTTCAGTGCAATCGGAACCGTCATGAACGGTGATGAGATTGGAACCGGAATCGTTTCCGCAATCATCTCAATCGTGATCGGTCTTATCATCATCTGGATCGGAACCAAGATCAACGACGGAAAGCAGACACTCGGTGACAAGATCATTTGGGTCATTCTCCTCATCGCGTTCATCCTCTGTGTTATCGCGGCAGTCTTGGAGATCATCACCATCATCGGAATCATCACCGGAATCTGCGAGCTGATCATCTACGTATTCATGCTCATCCTCCTCTTCGACCCCGAAGTCAAGAGCGAGATGGGAATCTGAGTTGAAGATCCATAAACCTCTTACCAAACCCTTTACTTCTTCATAATTTCCCGATTCATCATCCTTATGCGATAGTATAGTAACACGAATCTTATATTCGTGTTACCTAGATTTTCACTTTCACTCCCTGTGTTGCGGTATCTGGCTGACCCTCGCTGAGCAAAACTGTTCGCCTACCTCCCCCTGTGAGATTCTTAACCGCAGATATTGCATACAGAGCCATGCACGCGGCTGAGATGAGGTCTCTGATGAAGGATGCTCTGGCAGAGCTCGATACAAGCTTCGGCAGATACGATTCTGGAAGAGTGATTTCCGGCAACAAGGTTCCGTCTTACAAGGATGTAATAGACCGCGAGGATCCCCTCAGACTTACACAGAGGGTATTGGTAAATCCTGTGATGGAATATTTGGGGTACGCGAGGCTTTTCTCAGGCGATGTGTTCGAAGGGAGGATCCCAGGTGTGTCCATAGCGACGGTGTCCATGAACTCTATGCTGTCATCCGCTTCTGCAAGGATGCTGCTGGCAATGAACGCGGATGAATCTCCCAAAGGGATAGCGACAGATGGGTTCAGATGGGTTATGGCGGTCCGCCACGGGTCTGTGAACAGGATCTGTGCCATGTCCGATCTGAGGCCTTATTATATCGAGATATTGGACCGCGACAGGTTCCGTCAGGCGGAATACGAGGATGACACACATCTTGACCAGTTCGTACAAATCTTTAGTAACCCTCGGTAATCTTTATTTTGGGTGCTCCCTTATCAAGGGCTATGACAGGAAAGGTCGTGCTGATCGCAGCTATTCTAGCGGTAGCGGTAGCGGTGTCCGCCGTAGGCATGTTCCTTTCGAATCAGCACAGCGACAACGTAGAGCCTGCCGGCCTTGATGATGTCGATCCCGATGTACCTGTACCGGTGATTCCCGAGCCTCAGTATCCTGAGGGCATATCCTTCGACCCTGATACGAAGACTTTGTCCTCGGAGATGCCGGTTACATGGCAGATCACTGATGAGCTGGTAGCCTATGTGGATAAGCATACGGAGACCGTTGAAGGGACGCAGGCGGTATTGGACGATGGTTTCTACGCAGTGGAAGTCTCGGGAGAGGCATTCAGTATAGTTGTCGGCGATACGGTGACGAAATCGTTCTCATGGGATTATCTGATGGACGATGGAAATGTCCCCCTGAAGGTAGTATGTGAGATCGATCTCGGGGAATTGGCTGGCATAATGAAGGCAAACCGCGCGTGGAACGATGGCAGGAACAACAACAGGTTCTCCAATCTCACCGGTATGGTCTACGTCAACGACACCATCCGCAGTGTTGCAGATCAGATTACCAAGCAATACGTGGAATACGGAGGGTCCCTGGAGAATGAGCAGTCATATGCGGATGCCCTCGTATCTTTCGCTCAGATAGCGATCGAGTACCCTCCGTGGGAAACCATCCCCAAGACAAAAACCACATCCTCTGATTATCACTACTGGGGTGTAGATGAGTACTGGGCCAACCCTCTGGAGACGCTCTATTTCGGAAAGGGCGACTGCGAGGACACATCGGCTTTGGCCTGTGCGCTGTTCAAGGCTGCAGGATTCGAATGTGCTATGGTCGGAGGTCCGAGGCACGTCATGGCGGCCGTTGCTTTGGATTCCTTCGAGGAACGTGACCTTTCGAAATACAATCTGACCAGATCATTCAGTGTGGCAGTGAGCACCGATGCGCATCGTGTAACGGATAATTCTCACACATTCTATGGTGTGGAGACGATCAAGGGTCAGACTCCGGTAGGGTATCTGATGAAAGGTCAGCTGAGCCACATCAATTCCAATAATTCCAGAGATTATAACTGCGAGCAGGGTGTCGCAGGATATTATGCGGTCGCTTAAGGAGACGTTTCAGGTATCCATTCGTCGTCGTATGTGACGGCATCGGATATCTTCAGTTCCTCATCTACATCCAGCACCATGAGGTCGTGGCCTGCTATCGTCCTTATACCCGTAGCTTCCTCGGTCAGTCTGGCCTCGTTGTCCGGACCCCTCCTGATTATGACCACTCCTAGATGGATGAAAATTGCAAGCTCTGGTTTCACGATGTCTATGAATTTTATCGCATCATCCGTGCATAGGTGGTATTTGATACGGTTCCCCATAGGTGTCGTGACAGGCAGAATCAGGATGCGGGTCCCGATATATTGGCGAGCTATCTCCTCGGTGAATTCTGTATCGCTGACGTAGGATACTGTGCCGTGGGCGGTATGGAAGATGAAGCCGACATTGGTGGGGTCGCTGTGTTTCGCTTCCTTGATATCGACCTGCATGCCGTCGATGTCCAATGTATCGCCGGGTCTGAATACGGTGTATCCATTGACGATCCTCAGGTGATATTTCGAGAATGCGGGTCCCAGACCTCCCTGCCCTTCGATGACGGTTGGCGAGCCGTAAATGTGCCCTTTCTTTTCCCATCCCCCGCGCGACATGCCTTCAGCGACGCTTTCCGCATCGGAATAATGATCGGGATGACAGTGAGATACTATGACTGAGGATGTGCTGCATACGTCGTAATGGATTCTATGCATCTGAACGAGTGCACCCGGGCCTGGGTCCACATTGAGCATCTTACCATCATGTTCTATAAGCATCCCGCCGGTGGACCTTACCTGATACATTGTGGTGTGTCTGCCGCCCCCTGTTCCTAGGAACGTAATACGGAATGCCATGCAGACGGCAAGGTGTTACATCATTATGAGCCTGACGGAAACGTACAGCTGCGTTTCTTAATTCTTTGGCCCTATGTTGAAGAATATTCGGGGCTGAATCCATAGCCTTCGCGGAAGTCGGGTTAACCGAATTAAAGTATCCAGAACGTCACAACGGTCCTCTGTACGACGAGTAGAGTTCCTTAAGTATCTCCACAAGACGATTCACATAAGGGCGTCTCTCGTTATCCTTCAATGCGACCGCACAATCGAAATACTCCGGGCAGTCGAAGGGGATCCACCTGTAGCCGGGATCCATGCCCATGAGGAATCCCGGAGACAGGCATACGCCGCTACCCACAGCCACATTCACCATTGTGGTATCGTGATCGTGGCTGTTGTAATATCCAATGTTCTCGTTGTTTATGACACGGTTCTGCACCGCCTCTAGTTGCGGCGGAGATCCTCCTCCCACCATCAGAGTCCTTCCGCGGAGGTCACCTTCGGATATAACATCCCTTGATGCCAGGAAATCGTCGTCCCTCACAATGAGATATATCATGCTGTCGTACAAGTGCTCCTCTTTTATGCCGGGGGATTTGGAGAAATAACCGGTTTCCGTGAACTCGAGGTCGGTATCCCCCGAGAGGAACCTATCGAATTCACCATAATCATGGAACACGGGGGTGACAAGGATGTCGGGGTACTCTGACGATAGGGTTCTGATCGCTTCGGGAAGCAATCTCAGGGCAGATCTGACCGGCAGTCCGACCCTTATGCTTTTTCTATATCTCCCGCCGATGTTCTGGCATTGTTCCACAGCTTTCCTCATCTCGACGCGGATGTTGAAGAGCTGGGAACAGAACTGTTCCCCTGCAGGAGTGATGACTAGGTTCCTTCCAGCCCTTTGGAATATCTCGAAACCGACCTCGGATTCAATCTGTCTGATCTGGTAGGACAGGGTGGGCTGAGATACATTCAGTGACTCGGCAGCCCGATTGAGACTCATGGTCTTGCGAATCTCCAGAAGATAATCGATTTGTTTGAAGTCCATAACATCACTTGAAATAATTGATTTAATATTTTTATTAAAAATAGATATTTTATATAAATATATTTAATTAATCGCCGGATAATCTGTATCCAAGTGATACGATGGCAAAGAACCTGATAGCATACTACTCACATAAGGGCGAGAACTACTTCGGCGGAAGCATCCGTTCGGTTCCGAAAGGGAATACCGAATATGTTGCTGAATACATCGCCGAGGTTGTCGGCGGGGATCTCTTCGAAATTGATACCGTTGAAGTATATCCCGAGGACTACATGGCCTGCACCGATATCGCCAAGATAGAACTCAGGGAGAATGCCAGACCCGAACTGAAGAGGTATTTGGACTCCCTTGACGGCTACGACAGCATATTCATCTGCGGACCCTGCTGGTGGGGCACCTATCCTATGGCGGTGTTCTCCTTCATCGACAAACTCGACTGGAACGGGAAGAGGATTTTTGCGGTAATGACCCACGAGGGCAGCGGGTTGGGTTCATCCGAGAGGGACATCGCGAAAGCATGCAAAGGGGCGAAGCTCGTAGATTCTCTGGCGATCTCCGGTAGCCAGGCGCAGTCCTCCAAGAAGACTGTATCTGAATGGGCTAAGAGATGCACGGAGTGATAAGATGGAATGCGAAGAGACCAAGGTGGATACCAGGAACTTCTCAAAGGAGGAGGTGGAGATGAGCGTACGTAATTCACAGATTATCTTCAGGATCAATCACACCATGCCGTTCACCGAAGAGTATGATTCCCTGGTGAAGGAGCTGTTCGGAAACAGAATTGGAGAGGGTACGAGGATCACTGCCCCCTTCAATCTAGTGGCCTCGGAGCACATGAGAATCGGAAAAAACGTGTACATCGGCGGGAACCTCTTAGGTATGTGCAGAGGAGGTATCGAGATCGATGACGATGCGATGCTTGCCGCCAATGTCTCCCTGATCTCTAACAACCATGATCTCTATGACAGGGCCGTACTCCTCTGTAAGCCCGTGAAGATATGCAAGGGGGCATGGATCGGTGCCGGCGCTATGATTATGCCTGGTGTTCGGGTGGGAAGATACGCTGTTGTCGGTGCAGGTGCCATAGTGACCAAGGATGTGGAGGATTATCAGGTCGTGGTCGGGAATCCGGCGAGACCTATCAAAACCCTTGACAAGGAAAGATTCGGAGAATGATGTCATGATGAAACTGAACAATGGAATGGAATGTCCTGAGATCGGGATCGGAACATATATGCTCTCCCCGGAAGAAGCTGAGAATAGTGTCAGAGAGGCGCTGAGAATGGGATACCGCATGGTTGACACGGCCAATGCGTATGTCAACGAGAGGGCGTGCGGACGCGGGATTAAATCAAGCGGAGTGGATAGGAAGGAGATCTTCGTATCTACCAAGCTGTGGCCTAGCGAGTATACCAACCCTAACGCCGTGGACGAGACTCTTGAACGTCTCGGCCTGGATTATGTTGACTTGCTTTACATCCATCAGCCCGCCGGGGATTGGTTGGTGGGATACAGACAGCTGGAGAAGGCATATAAGGAAGGCAAGGCGAAAGCGATCGGCATCTCCAACTTCGAGGGAAAGTACATAGAGTCACTGAAGGACAAGTGGGAGATTGTACCCCAATTTATTCAGGTGGAAGCACACCCTTACTTTACTCAGAAAGATCTCCGTAACCAGCTCGATAGATACGGGATCAAGATCATGAGCTGGTATCCTCTAGGTCACGGTGACAGCAGGTTGATGTCCGAACCCGTGTTCAGGGATTTGGGAAAGAAATACGGCAAGACTCCCGCACAAGTAATCCTCAGATGGCACGTTCAGATGGGGTTTGCAGTTATCCCCGGGAGCAAGAACGTTGATCACATAAAGGATAACTTTGACATCTTGGACTTCAACCTGACCGATTCCGAGATGGAAGAAATCGCGAAGCTGGACCGCGGCGAGAGGTATTACCACCGTACCGATGACCAACTGGTGCAGTTTGCAGCTTGGCATCCTCAGTACGAACAGTAAACATACCGGCAGGAGACTCCTGCCGGTACTCTAAATCAACTATGTTTTTTAATTGATTCACAGCTTCCGTCTCGCAGCTTTGAACACATTGAATATGATTGATGAAAACTTTTTTTTTTTCGGTTCTATACTACTTTTAATACAGAACTAAAGCGTCATGTAACACATTTGAAATGCACCTCACATTTTTATCAGGAGTATCGAATGACCCTGCCATGATAACCGCAATCCGCAACGCATGGATCGTCACGCAGGATGCAAAGAGAAGCATCATCCGCGGCGATGTCGTCATCGACGGGGAGAAGATCGTCTCCGTCGGTCCCCAGTACAACGGTACCGCAGACAGGGAGATAGATGCAACGGGCGACATAGTCATGCCTGGAATGATCAACACCCACACGCATGTCGCCATGTCGGTCATGAAAGGTGTCGTCGACGACGTCACGTTCCCGGATTTCCTCGACAAGGTATTCAAGATCGATTCCGACAGGACCGATCACGATCTGGATATCGGAACGAAGATCGGATGCATGGAGATGATGCGCGGAGGCACGACCACATTCATGGATCTGTACTATTCCGAGGATGTCATCGCCAAGGCGACACAGGAAGCGGGGATCAGAGGAGTCCTCTGTTGGTGCTGTCTCGATGAAGATAAAACTACACAGAAAGGAAACCCGGTGCAGAACTGCAAGAACTTCTATTCCAAGTTCAAGGGCGAGAGGAAGATCGTCCCCGGAGTCGGATTGCAGGGGGTTTACGTATGCAACGAGGAGACATGCGTCAGCGCGGCGCAGTTCGCGGAGGAGGTCGACGCTCCGTTGAACTTCCACCTCTCTGAGACGAGAGGGGAGGTCGCCGATCACAAGAAGATGACGGGCATGAGGCCCGCGGAGTGGCTGAATGAGATCGGCGCCCTCAACTCTCACATGGTCGCAGCACACTCTGCATGGCTGACCAAGAGAGAGGTCATGCTGATGGGAAAGGCAGGGATGTCCATATCGTCGTGCCCAGTATCCAACATGAAGCTCGCCACAGGCGGAGTGGCCCCGATACCCGAGATGCTCGAGGCAGGGGTCAACGTATCGTTCGGAACCGACGGTAACACAACCAACAATTCCCTGGACATGTTCGCAGAGATGAAGACGCTGGGGCTTCTCCAGAAATCTGCCAGATGGGACCCCGTCGTATGCAACGCCCAGCAGCTTCTTGACTTCGCGACCGTCAACGGTGCCAAAGCGGTCGGAATGCAGGATATGATCGGATCGATTGAAGCCGGGAAGTATGCGGACATCGTCATCCTTGACGGAAAGGCACCCAACCTCAGACCGCTCCTTCCGGATAACATGATCGCGAACATCGTATATTCGGCGAACAGCCTTAACGTCAAGACCGTGTTCTGCCAGGGCGACCTGGTAGTGGACAACGGCAGCATCACGACTCTGGACAAGGACAGGATCCTCGATGAGTCGGAAGATATCTGGAAGACGCTCTGTTTAAGATGAACTCTTTACCGGGCCTATGCCCGGATCATTCTTTATTGCCGAGATCTTTAGTGTTGATCGATACGGATGTGCCGGAGTCATTGGATTTCATCTTCTCCTCTACCTTCTGTGACAATATCGTCTTGAATTCATCCAGAGTCACATCGTAAGGCTCATCGGAGTAATCTGTGACCACTTCCTCCTCTTTTTGCCTGACGGATCTAGTATTATAGGCTAACAGGATCACCAGGCCGATGCCCAGGACCAGGAAGTGTTCCATGAGTCCTAGGTCGTTGGGTATGATGAACAGGATAAGGACGGCGAATATCAGCGACAGTATGGATGCGTCCGCAAGGACCACGCTCTTGATCAGCAGGGAGCTGTAGTCTGTCTTCTTCAGGCTGTTCGCCTTCTTGGTTATGGCGCTGATGATCTTCAGGTTGGAGACCAGTTTGTAGATTGGGATGTACAGAGCGAACAGGTTTACCAGCAGGATCAGGAAGCTCCATACGGTGTCGGAGCCTCCGAAGTATGTGGTACCCCACTCCCTGATTATGGGTGTGACTAGTATGAATACGATCTCGACGAACACAACGACCAGGAGAAGCATGTATGATATGGTCATCGATGACGAGATCTCCTTTTTGGTCTTCTTCGAAGTGGCGGCGATGTTCTCGTAGAATGTCCTCTTGGTAGCGTTCATCTTCTTCAGAATGCCGACTATCGGATCAGGACACGTCCGTGCAGCCCAGTCCCAAGCCGGAACGGCATTCTTCGATATGAAGGGCAGGCAGATCATAGATAGCAGTGCAGAACCCACGATGGCAGTGTAGATGCCTTCCGAGAACACATTGTAGTTGAGTGCCTGTTTGGCTATGATGAATGCGAATTCTCCCATGGCAAGGAAGCTGACCGCCTGTGCGATACTGGGGCGGGGCTCTTCTCCTCCGATCCAATAACCGAAGAATACGGCCATGGTCTTTAGCACGATGAACATGACTAGGAATATAAGGGTCAGGACGATGTTATCCATCAGGGTGCCTAGAGCTATCTCCATTCCGACAGATATGAAGAACATGGCCATGAAGATGTTCTTCATAGGCTCTATCTCATGGAGGATATCCTTACTCTTCCTGCTGGAGGCCATCATCATTCCCATGAGGAACGCACCGATAGCTACGGACAGTCCGGCGAAACTCGCCAGCAGGGCCATGCCGAATGCAAGTCCCACTGCCGTTATGGTGAGGATCTCAGGAGATACGTTATCGGATACCCAGTTGATGATACGGGGCATCAGCCTCAGTCCGGCGAATATGCTCACTATCATGAAGAACATGATGCTGAAGACCAAGGCGGCCAGACCTCCGGCGTCCAGTTCGGATCCCGCCATAAGGGGTGTCAGCATGGACAGGATGACCACCTGGGAGATGTCCTCCATAATAATCACCAGGATCAGAGTTTCGATCTGGTCTTTGGGAAGACGGTTCTGCATGTTGAGGACACCCAGTACAACGGCAGTGCTGGAACCGGCGATGACCCCGCCCAGACATATGCTCTGTATGGGATCCAGGCCCAGTAATGATCCGACAATAGTACCTCCAAGGACCATGAACGGTATCTCTACCATCGCGACCTTCATCGCGAACATACCCTGCTTGCGCAGTTTCTTCAGGTTGATCTCCAGACCGATACAGAACATCAGAAGGATCAAACCCATATTGGACAGCATTTCTACGACTGTTTCCGAGGATTCGGATACTTCGATGGAGTTGGCAATGACGATACCTGCTATCAGGTAACCGATGAGCGGCGGAAGTTTGACTTTGTTGAAGATGATAGAGCAAACTGCAGCTACCAGTAAGAACATGGCTATACTGGTCAGTAGTGCTATCTCATCCATCGCGCATCCCCGTGTACGCGAGGATATTAAAAGATTTAAAGGATGACAGGGCAAGACGGATTTACTTACCATTTTAGACGCTGATAAAGCATATTGTAATTGTCGAAGGACTATTCTGAAAGGTATATCAACACCAGAGCTGTTAATCATACGATGAGGGCAGTATCGTACATCTCTGTGTTTCTGGTGAAATATTTGTTCAACACCAGATACAGACTTGCTGCTTTCACGAGGCGCTCCAATACATTCAACAAGATAGTTCGCAAGACGATGTTCGACGGCGATGACATGATTGTCATACCTAAGGACAATGTGGTCAAACGTACAGTGTCCGTTGATATCAGCGTGGATGATGCTGGGGAAACCACCGTTCTTCCCAGCGAAGTGGTTAAGAGGCTCATAGACAGGGCTGACGACATCTTCATCATGAATTTCTGCCTGTGCAGGAAATCCAATGGGTGTGACGATTATCCGGTCGATCGTGGATGCGTCTTCCTGGGGAAAGGGGTACACAAGATACCGCCTAAGTACGGCCATATGGCGACCCGGGAAGAAGCTGTTGCATATATCGACGAATGTACCGATCTGGATCTTGTGCATATCATAGGCAGGAATAAGCTCGACAGCATATGGCTCCAGACCGGTGATAAGAAGGATCTGATGACCATTTGCAACTGTTGTCCGTGCTGCTGTCTTTGGAACATGACCCGCAACATATCGGCTGATATCGGAGGCCTCTTCAAGCGCATGGAAGGTGTGTCTGTAACGATGGATGCCGATAGGTGCATAGGATGCGGATCATGCAGCGAAATATGCTTTTGCAAGGCTGTGAAGATCGAGGAAGGGCATTTCTCGATAGATCAGTCGCTATGCAGAGGGTGCGGAAGATGTGTGGAATCATGTCCTGCGGAAGCGATAACGATAACCTATGACGAGTCCAAAATAGATGGGGCTGTCCAGAGGATAGGCGGCCTAGTAAGGTTGTCGGATAAAGTATGAGCCGGGGATCCCCGGCGATATGTTTCAGAACGATGCGATGAAGCTGTCGATCTGCGAAGGGTTCTCTTTCACAAGTTTCTTCGCCTTATTGAAGAAGGTGTGGTTGGATATACCGATGCTGGCAGCAAGCTTGTCGCATTGCTGCTGACCTTTGTCGTCGTTATACATGCAGCACACATAGAATGCGGTTTTCTTCTGTGAGATGACATCTTTGTTCTTGTTAACGAATTCGATAAGACCCTTGGGGATGTTCCCGGCCCAGACCCTGCCGCCGATGACAATGGTATCGAAGGATGAGAGGTCTACAGATGAGGCTGCAGAGACATCTACTGCCTTTCCTTCTGTCTTGGACGCAATGTATTCCGCAACAGCTTTTGTATTGCCACCGCTTGAAGCGTATACGATTAATGTTGCCATGATGTTGTTACTGGATGGTCTTATATAAAAACGGTTCTGTTCGAAAGTGACCATCTGGTATGCAGCATGTTGATGGATTGCTATTGATGCTGTAGCGATTTCAGTTCCAAAAATAACACGACCGACATAAGGATCAGAGATTATTATTACTGATGCGGAATCAGAGTAACACGAATTGGGCAATAGTAGCATAAAATCATAGTAAAATTGTTTTGTTATGCATATCGTGTTACAAAAATAGATTTTTTATTCAGAGTCGGCTGATGATGCAGAATTCCTTTAATTCTTGGTCTTGATGAAACATATTCGGTAAAATGACTGCTGTTTCCGACTTCATAAAGGATGAAGTGAAACGTTCCGTGTTACTTCTCCTGATATCAGGTGTTTCCTTGGTAGTATCTTTCTTCTGGGGAAAAGAGATGCCCGTGGACCCTGCTTTTGTTGCTATTGTACTGTGCGGTATACCGATACTGTGGGATGCCACTACGGGATTGTTGCTTAGGCACGATATAAAGGCAGACGTACTGGTGGCAATAGCTATCATTGCAGCTTTGATTCTGAACGAATGGTTCGCAGCAGGAGAGGTCGCACTCATCATGGAGATAGGCGGTTTCCTAGAGGATTTCTCAGCCGCCAAGGCAAACAAAGGTATCGAAGCTCTGCAGAAGATGTCGCCCAAGGTCGGACGGATAGTAGACGGGGAAGATGTCAGGGAGGTTCCAGTGGAACAGATCGGGGTCGGTCAGACGGTAAGAGTTCTGCCGGGAGAATCAATCCCTGTGGATGGCAGGGTGGTTTCCGGAGAGACCTCTGTGGACCAGTCTGTGATCACAGGGGAGTCCATGCCTGTCGATAAGAGGGCAGGGGATCAGGTATTCAGCGGCACAATCAATCAGATGGGTGCATTCGATATGGTGGTGGAGAAGGACTCGGAGAATTCTTCATTCCAGAGACTGGTAGGGATGGTTTCGTCTGTGGATGCTGAAAAGACCCGTATGGTCAGGGTAGCTGACAAATGGGCTACTTGGCTTGTGGCGATTGTCATGGTTCTGGCTCTTTCTACATACCTGCTGACCAAAGACATCTACCGTGCTGTAACGGTGTGCATAGTGTTCTGCCCCTGCGCTTTCATCCTAGCGACACCCACAGCGGTGGTATCCGCAATTGGGAACCTCGCAAGGCGTGGAATCCTAGTGAAAGACGGCGATTCTCTGGAGAGGATGTCTCAGGTGGACACCGTGGCGTTCGATAAGACCGGAACTATCACGGAAGGAAGGCCGAAGGTGATGGAGATCCATCCTGACAGCAGGGATTTCATCACCATGGTCGCTTCAGCGGAATCCTCATCTGAGCATCCGTTAGCAAAGGCGTTTATGGAGTATTCCAGGTCCAAGGATATCGTTTATTCCTCCCCTGAGGCATTTAGGATGACCGTTGGCCGCGGTATAGAGACTAATGTATCAGGAAAAAGTGTGATGATAGGGAGCGCTGGAATGCTGAAGGAAGCAAACGTATCCGTGCCAGATGATGTGTCTGAACGTTCGCAGTATCTTTATTCAGAGGGTTGTACGGTAGTGTTCGCAACAGTGAACGGTGTTTATTCCGGATATATCGTGTTCTCGGATTCCATCCGCGGATCATCCGAGAGTATGGTAACAGAGCTCAGAGACATGGGTGTGGGAACGATGCTCTTGACAGGAGACAACGCCCGTGCGGCAGTCCATATCGCATCTCAGGCAGGAATAACGGATGTCAGGGCAGAATGTACTCCTGAGACTAAGATGTCTTTCATAGCAGATTTCCAGGAAAACGGCCGTAAAGTATGCATGATCGGAGACGGAGTGAACGATGCTCCGGCTCTGAAGAAGGCATGGGTCGGCATCGCCATGGGAGGGACAGGCAGTGATATCGCTGCCGATGCAGCTGACATGGTCCTGGTCAAGGACGGTATAGACATGCTGCCTCATACGATGAGACTGTCCAAGAAGATGATGTCTAAGGTCCGTTTTAACATCGTGTTCTCGATGAGCTGGAACTTTATCGCGGTTGCTCTGTCGATGGCGGCAGTGCTGACTCCGGTTACGGGCGCTTTAGTCCACAACGTGGGTTCTGTAGCAGTGGTTGTCAATTCAGCCCTTCTGCTTATGTATGGGAAGAAGATGAAAAATACTGAGAGTCGGAAAGACTCACAGAACTAAGCATTCCGGTACCGGAGTCTACCCGGTACCGATTGCAAATGATTTGGGAAATAGCTCAGTATCTGCCGTCGCCTTCGTCGATCGCCTTGTTTTTGGCGTCTTTCTCGGCTCTGATGTTGTCCCTCTTCTCTTTCTCTTTGGCCTTGAGATCTTCGATCTTTGCCTGAAGTTCGTCGATTATCTTCTTGGCTTCATCGATTTTTACGATGTCCTCATCCATCTTGGTCTTATGATCCTTGCTCTTTTCCTTGGAGTTGTTGTAATACTCCACTCCTATCTCGGTATAGAGATTATCAATAATCTTTTTCTCTTCCCTGATTTTGGATTCGAGCTTCTCGACCTCAATGGTCTCGTCAAGCTTGCTGCTCGATGTGTCGATTGCTGCATTTACACTGTTTATGGCCTTGTCGAGGAATCCCATTTTACCACAGAGGCTGGAATCAGCTATCTCGATAATAAATATGACCTGATTTGCTCAGAATAATCGTAGAAATGAAGAAGTCAATAATCGTTCCTGTTCATAATGATTCTTCTGATCGTACGGTAGCGGAGCATGCATGCCTGGTAGTCCTTGAGGAGGAACTTGTAGTATGTCCCGTGATAGCTGATGCCGATACCGTTGCGAACGGACGCGAGACCCATGTCGTCAAGAGGGAATCTCATTTCGGTGTTCTCGCCCTTCACGATTATCTCTTTGAATGTGATTTCCAAATGTACATCCTCGTCCAGAATCTCTGTTCTGTCACCATTCATCTTGACGAATTTTAGGTGATCATTGGAGGTTATGGCCTTGTCCGGATTCCTCTCCCAGTCCGGACGGCAGCTCTTCAGACATTCCTTCTGCCATACATCCCAGTCATAAAGGTTATCGAAGCGGAGATCGTTGCCTTCGAAGAGACCGTACTCGTTGACTGATACCCTGTATCCGCATTCTGTGCAGAATAGGTCGTGATGTTCGCTTTTGAGATGATACATGCCTTCGCATTTGGGGCATTTGTAGAGAATCTTCTCCATCCATTCAGCACGGTCCTTGCGGTCGTAGGGGATGTGATGCTCTTTTTGCCAGTCGTATACGTTTAGCCAGAGGTCTTTGGACAGTACGGCGTTCACCTCTTTCGGGGACATCTCAGCTAGCTCTTCCTTCGTGTGGATGGCTACCACCTTTCCGAACATCGGCCCTTTGGACTTGTGCTGGGTCCATTTGGGTTTGATGAAATATCCTCCCTCCATCCTGTAGGTGATGACATCCACATTCATCTCTTTGATCAGGCTTCCGGTCCTGCCGCGAATCGGAGCGGTGGCGCCGTTAAAGGATTCTTCCCCTTCAGCCGCGAAATAGACGTTAATTCCCTTGTCCAGGGTGGTCTTCACAGCATCGACGACCTTGTCCGCGTTCTCTCCCTTTCTACGGTAGATGCCGTTAGTGACGCAGTTGATGATGATCTTCATCAGAGGCATCTTGATGAGCTCATCGCTCATGATGTACCTTCCATACTCGGGGATCCCTCTGATGGTGCCTATGAAATCGTAGTCGCTGGTGTGATTGAAAACCATGATGAAGGGGCGGCGCGGCATCTCTCCCCTGTATCTCTCGGTTCTGATATTCAGAATCTTTGAACCTATGGGGAGCAGGAAGCATCTCACCGGGACCCTCATAAAAAACCTGTACCACCAGGTGTGTCTCGGATTTCTGTTCCTGTCATCTGTCGAAGTTGTCATATCGCGCACGCTCATTTCTCTATGGCGGTTTGTGATTGCCAGCAGGTAGTAACACTACATAATATTGACTCTCTTCGAAATCAATGGTGTACAATCTAACCAGCAGTTCGGATTAATTATTTGTTGATTCGATTATTGGCAAAAATAATTCGATATTCGTAATATCGCCGTTTTTGACTATGACAGTTATTATATGACCGTTTCAATCCTCAAGCAATGATTGGCATAATCTTCAACCCCAAGGCAGGTAGCGGAAAGTTTGTTCCGAGGATGAAAGCATTCCTCGAGATGCTGGATGCCAAAGGTGTAGAATACGATTATCGCGAAACGCAGAAAGCCGGAGATACCATAGAATTCGCAATCGACATGGCCGACAAATGCAGTACAATTATTCCAGCCGGAGGGGACGGAACCGTCTATGAGGTTATCAACCCCCTTGTCGACAGAGATGTAAGGATCGCCATCCTCCCGTACGGATCCGGAAACGACGCATTCGCATCCATATATGGATTCGATTACCCTGATGAGAAGGTCGTCGAGTCTGTGATCAGAGGCGAAGATGTCATGGTTGACTGCGCCAAGGTCAACGATAAGTACACATTCGTGATACTGGCCGGACTGGGATTCGCAGCCGATCTGCTCGTAAGGTTCAAGGAGAAGGGCGGTTCTTATGCTAAAGCCATACCTGGCCTTATGATTCACTGTACCAGGAAGGATTACAAGCTCATCATCAACGGTGAAGAAAAGTCCTATCACACCGAGTTTATGTCTGCATTCAATTCCGGATTCGCCGGCGGAGGGATAAAGGTCACAGACAAGTCATCCATCTATGATGGGGAGATGGAGATGGTCATTCTCAAAAAGAGCGGCAGAATCAGAAGACTGCTCAACTTTCTAGCGCTGTCAAGGAAGAAGCTCGAGGAACAGCCCAATGTGGACATCATCAAATTCAAGGAGTGTACCGTGATTCCTCAGGGTGAGCCTCTGGTCATTAATATGGACGGGGAACTCATCAGAGAGGATGAGATGAACATCAAGGTTCTGCCGGGGCATCTCAGATTCGCCGCACCGGTCAAAGACTGATCAAATCAATTCAAGACCTGCCTTTTGGCAGGCATCCTTTATTTTTCTTTCAGCGGAAGGCGATGGGCGGATATCCATCCTCTTCAGTCTGTCCATGTCTGTATCCTTGTATTTCAGCGGGTCTATGAACACTTTCTTCACACCGGTTGAGGCTATAGCTTCCGCAAGCTCAGTCTCAAGACCCTCTAGCTTGTTGGTGACTGGTGCGATGAAGACGCAGGTTGCTATCCCGCAGTCCGTAAGCTTCTTCAGAGCCCTGAGGCGTTCCTCGGTGACCGGAGCTCCGGGCTCGGTCATCCTGCATATCCTGGGGTCGGGGTTGGTAATGGTGAACGCTACGGTGGAATCCATCTGTGCCAGTATGTCGGCATCCCTCAGGATCAGAGGGGACTTGGTTATTATGAAGACGCTCCTCTTCTTGTTCCTGATCAGTTCCAGACACAATCTGGAAAGCAGGAATCTTCCTTCTGCTGCCTGATAGGCGTCAGTCACAGTCCCGAGGCCTATCATGCCTTCCGTGTGATCTATCTCCTTCGAAAGGCGTTCCACGATATTGGTCTTGACACGGACAACCCTCCAGTTTGAATGCTCCATATGGAGATGTCCCGGAGCGAAGCAGTATACACATCCGTGCTCGCAACCGCTGTATGGATTGAGGCTGTATCTCACAGGAGGGATGGAAGAAGGGTGGAGGGCCTTGGAGCAGGTCACAAGCTCATAAGGTCCGTCCCAGTCTGTAGACTCTACATCGAAGTCGAGTAATGTCGGGATGCGGGCCATATTCCGAGATATGCGGATTTCTGATAAAAGACATGTCCGGTATCATTTTCGATTTTCGAATATCATAAGACAAAAGAGCAAGGGGTTAATATCCTAGACTCATAATTCACGGCATGAAGATCAAGCACCATCAGATCGTCGATCTGACGATTGTGACGCTGTTCTCGATGGCCGCTCTCCAGTCGGTACTGTTCCACAACGGTGTCCTGAAGAGGCTGAGCATGGTGTCGGTGTATGTGATGTTGGCCAGTATAATATTCGGAATAATCCTGGCAGTATACATCCATTTCACCAAGGATCAGATATTCGACCCGTTGAGTTCCGAGCTTGATTCGGATCCCGATGATATCGAGGGCTGATAGGGTCAGACTTTCTTTATGGTCTCGAAGGTGCTGAAGTCCGGAGGTCTTAGCAGGGCGTAGATCGATGTCAGTCCGTCATAGAATCCTACAGGTATCGTCAGAATGAACATCATCAGCGATATGGGCAGTGAATGCATGTACGTGGCCCCGAACTGATAGTATGAGTAGAAGCAGAGCAGGTTGATTATCGCTATAAGGTGCGTCATTTCGCTGAGACCGCCTGCGAAGAATATCATGAACGGGAATAGGATCAGCGAGAAGAATCCGAGGAATCCGTTGAGATACATGTACATGTAGAAGATCCAGGTCTTGGAATCCAGTCTTCTTACCACTCCGCGGTTGTTCATCAGGGACCAGAACCATCTGCGTCTCTGCTTGAAGTAATCGGTCACGGACGTGGGAGGTGCGATGTATATGTGGCCGTCGGGTATCTCGCTGAATCTGTATCTCTTGGAAATGTTCAGACCCATTATCAGATCCTCTGCGCCGTATGTAGCATAATCCCAGCCGATGTCGTATTCGACGTCAGCACGTACCACCAATCCCTCGCCGTGCACGAACTGGGGGCGGTTCTTCTCGTTGCACCTCTTGCACCACGCTTCGCAGTTTGCGATCCTTATGATATCGGACAGCGAAGAGAACAGATGCCTCCCCCATGCGCGGAGACGTATGCATCCCTGGGCCCCGCCGGTATTAAGATAGTATTTGACATACTCGAGATACGGTTTGTCGACTATGCTGTCGTCGTCCAGATGGACTATGTACGTTTCCTCTCCGTAGCCCATCTCGTGCATGGCCTGTATGCCGTAGTGCATGGCGCGCATCTTGCAGATGGATCCGTTCGGCGTCTTGTAATCCGAAGGAACGGTTATCTCCCTGCAGCTGTAAGTGAAAGTATCCCTTTCTTCTTTGACAACGAAGATCTCTGAAGCGACGTCGTATTTCCGGATCTTCTTGATTATTTTCTCAACGACATCCGTTGCCATCCCGTTGGTCGTTATGGCGACGATCACGTTGTTCGGTACCTCCAGCCTCATCTTCCTTTCCTTGATCTTCTCGTCGGACATATACAGGCAGTAATCCATCAGGAACAGCTGATAGACCGCGTACGGAAGATAGGTGAGAAGTATGACTAGAAGGACTATCTCCATAGGATCGCATGTGCTGAAATCGGGGAAGAAACCCGCAATCACGTACTTAGGTAGTTAGTATTGCGGTTTAATACTTATCAGCGAATACTTCGGTGCTTCAGATATTTCCCGGTGACGCTCTGCTGACATCCCATAATTTCTTCCGGGGTCCCGGCTTTGACTATGGTGCCGCCCTCGTCCCCGCCGCCGGGGCCCATGTCCACTATGAAGTCGGCGTTCCTGATGACGTCGAGATCATGCTCGATCACGATCAGCGTAGCGCCCATATCGATCAGATTTTGGAACACTCCCATGAGGGTCTTGACGTCAAGCGGGTGGAGGCCTATGGTGGGCTCATCGAAAACGAAGAGCGTATCGCTCTGCTCACGGCCCATCTCGCTGGCAAGTTTCAGGCGCTGTGCCTCTCCACCGGAGAGTCCGGGGGTGTCTTCCCCCAACGTGAGATATCCGAGCCCTACGTCGTGCAGGAGCTGAAGCCTGTTCTTCACGAGTCTGAGGTCGCTGCAAGCTTCCAGGGCCTCATCGACGCTCAGTTCCATCAGTTCCGGCAGGGATTGCTTCACTCCGTCCTCCCTGACCCTTGTTATCCTGAAGGCGTCGGGGGCGTAGCGAGAGCCTCTGCAATCGGGACAGGGAATGTCCACATCGGGCAGGAACTGCACATCCAGACTAATGGAGCCAGTACCGTCGCATGTGGGGCATCTGAGGGAGCCGGTGTTGTATGAAAGGTCGCCTGCCTTGACACCCATCTCCTTCGCCGCCTCTGTCTTCGAGAAGACCTTGCGGAGCTCGTCATGGACGTTGGCGTATGTAGCTACAGTGGAGCGTATGTTGATGCCGATCGGAGTGGCATCTATGAGTTTCACGGACCTTATGCCTTCAGCGGACACGGAGGTCACATGGGGAGGAAGAGGTCTGTCTGCCAGTGAGGCCTCTAAGGCCGGAATCAGACTGTCGAGGATCATCGTTGTCTTACCGCTTCCGGAGACTCCGGTGACGGCGGTGAAGCGTCCTTTCGGAATGCGGACGTGCAGCGGTTTGACAGTGTGTATCTCGTTCGTCTCCATGGTTATCTCGCCCAGGGAGAACAATTCCTCCTGGGATGACTTCGGGCGGAGGGTGACGGGATTCCCGGCAAGGAACGGTCCGATTATGGATTTCTTATCGGATTCAAGATCCTCAACGGTACCTTCGGTTATCACAGTCCCGCCTTTCTGACCCGCTTTCGGACCCAGCTCTATGATCCAATCGGATCTTCTGAGCACCTGAGTGTCATGGTCCACGAGAAC
Source organism: Thermoplasmata archaeon (assembly GCA_015063235.1). Taxonomy (GTDB): domain Archaea; phylum Thermoplasmatota; class Thermoplasmata; order Methanomassiliicoccales; family Methanomethylophilaceae; genus Methanoprimaticola. The sequence continues at coordinate 39,545 of SUSW01000010.1, forward strand.
TATCGAATTGCCGTCTCTTACCAGATCGTCCATGACGCCTATGAGCCCTTCTATGTTGGAGGGATGGAGTCCGATCGAAGGCTCATCAAGAACGTAGAGCACACCTGTGGTGCGATTGCGGACCGATCTTGCGAGCTGTGTACGCTGCCTCTCGCCCGTGGACAGTGTCGAGGTCGGGCGGTCGAGTGTAAGATACCCCAATCCCAGATCCATTAGACGGCGGGATGTGTCATGAAAGCTCTCGCATATGCTGTCAGCCATGCTCTTCATCTCTGCAGGCACGGATCCCGGAACTCCTTTGACCCACTCTTCGAGGTCTGTCAGGGTCATTTCGCATGCTTTATCCAATGAGATGCCTCTGAGCAGAGGTGCTCTGGCCTCCTCGGACAGTCTGGTGCCTTTGCAGCATGGACAGGGGCTCATCTTGAGGAACCTCTCTACCCTTTTCATCCCTTTCTCATCTTTGACCTTGGAAAGCGCGTTCTCAACCGTGTACACAGCACTGTAATATGTGAAGTCCATCTCGCCGGCGTTACCGGATTTCTCGTTGTAGTAGAGTAGATGCCTCTTTTCTGCAGGACCGTGCATAACGATCTCCCTTTCCTTCTCTGTCAGCTCCCTGAAAGGCACATCGGTGCGTACCCCCATATCTCTGGCCAAGTCCTTCATCAGCGACCACATGAGGGTCTGCCAAGGCGCTACCGCGCCCTCGTCTATCGTCTTGGATTCATCGGGTACCAGAGTGGATTCATCTACTTCGTATGCTACGCCCGTCCCGTCGCAGTTGCGGCATGCCCCGGAACTGTTGAATGCAAGCTCCTCAGCGCTCGGAGGGGTGACTTTGGCACCGCAGATCGGGCAGAAGATATCTATCATGGCAGCGAAATCGATGCTAGGTTCCAGATAGTGTCCGTTCGGGCATCTGTGGTTAGCCAATCTCGAGAACATGAGCCTCAGGCTGTTGAGGAGCTCAGTGGATGTTCCGAAGGTGCTTCTGATCCCGGGGACGCCAGGTCTCTGGTGGAGGGCCAGAGCAGCGGGTACATAGCGAACATCGTCCACCTCTGCGCGGGCCGCTTGGGTCATGCGTCTGCGTGTGTAAGTGGATAATGCTTCGAGATACCGTCTAGAACCTTCGGAATACAGTATACCCAATGCAAGGGTCGATTTTCCTGATCCGGACACCCCTGCAATGCCTACGACCTTGTTCAGCGGAACGTCCACATCGATGTTCTTCAGGTTGTGCATCCTGGCGCCGCGTATTTCGATATGATCTGGAAGTTCCAAACTATCTCCGTTGTGTATAAGCATGCTTTCGTATATTAGACCATCAATGAGAGACGGAGTCTCTATCGTTAATAGTTTTAAATCGGTATTTGAAATTGCATATCATCGAGTACCGTCGATACGGAGTGAGATTTCAATGATAACCGTCGCGTCCCTGTTGATATTCATAGGCATGTCGGTGGACTCCTTCGTCATATCTCTCGGTAAAGGTCTGGCCACAAAGGAGATGACCTGGAAGAAAGCCACCATCGTGGGGCTGTGGTTCGGGATATTCCATGGCCTGATGCCTTTGGTGGGATTCCTTATCGGAGCTTCCGTTTCCGATCTGATTGTCAAGTATAACCGCTGGGTGCTGTTCGGTATCTTCCTGCTCCTGGGCGGGATGATGATAAAGGATGCTTTCTTCGACGAGGAAGAGGGCCCTCATACCATAAGCGGAGACATCGGTGTCAAATCCATGCTGCCGCTGGCAATCGCGGTAAGTCTGGATGCACTGATCGTGGGCGTTACATTCTCCACAGGTACAATCAGCCTTGTCGAAGGGGATCTGGCATTGGCAGTGGCTAACTTCGTCGCCGGTTTCTTGGGAATGTACATCGGCTATAATTTCGGAACGAAGTTCGGAAAGATAGCGGTCGTAGTCGGAGGCGTGCTCCTCATAATCAATGCATTCCTAGCACTGTTCGATGTGGTATGATAAAAAAGGGCGGCGTGAATCCGCCGCCGGGGGTTTGATCATTTAGTCTTGGGGTTGTTCTTCGGCGGACCCTGATTCCTGTTGCTTTTGGACGGACCCTTGTTGGCTCTGGGTTTGAACGGGCCTTTGGAGGCCCCTTTCTTGGGTGCACCCTTTCCGTCATTCTTTGCGGATTGACTCTTTTCCTTGTCATTCTTTCTGCGTTCGGTACGCTGCTCCCATTTCATGACGGTCATCTTAGCGTCGCGGTTACCGCGCTCTGCGGCCATCTTCATGTACTTGCGGTACATGTCCACGTTCTCTTCGACAATGATTCCGTCCTTGTAGAATTGGGCCATCTTGTACATGGCACCGGCATCACCGAACTCGCATGCACTCTTCACGAGATCGAACGCTTCCTGCGGATATCCTTCGGATTTGTTCGCGTTCGCTATCATATCCGCGAGCTTCGTACGAGGCTGTCCTCCGGCAACCGCTGCTTTCCTCATTAGGTCCATAGCGGCCTTCTCATTCTTTTTGAATCCTCTGCCGGTCTGGTATTTGCCGGCAAGTGTCATCATGGAGTTGGGATGGTTGCTGCGTGACATGGCCTTCAGAATATCGTTGGACGTGGTCATGTCGCCTCTGCGGGCCTTCAGGATATCCAATGCTATTTTACGGGAGTCGTTTACCATCGAACTCGAGTATCTGGCGAACCACATCTTGGCACCATCCTCGTCCTTCTCTACACCGATGCCCTCATCCAGCATCATCGCAACCTGGTATTGGGATTTGGCATTGCCCACAGAAGCAGACATCATGTACCATTTGAATGCCTCTTTCGGATTCTTCTTCGTCACCTTGTTGTCGTAGAAGAGATCTCCCAGCATCGCCATGGCCTTGTTATGGCCGTTGTTGGCAGCTTTGGAGAGATAATGGATGCATTTGTCTATGTCCCTCTCCACACCATTCCCGTCGCGATACATCTGGCCGATAAGGACGTCTGCATCGCTCCATCCCATCTCCGAGGCCTTCTGGAGGTATTCCATGGCTTCTTTGTAATCATTGATGGTGAGAGCCGACTTGAACATCATGTTGCCGTAGTTGTAGTAATCGTACGGGTATTCGGAGCTGCAGAATCCCTTGAGCACTTGGCGGAGCTCCCGGATCTCGTCGAGGGTCTCTCCCTGGAGGGATGCGAACTTCCTTCTAGCTTCGTAGTTGCCGGCTTCCGCTGCCTTTTGGTACATCTCCATGGCCTCTTCTGTTTTGCCCTCTGACATCATTATGTCCGCAAGGTCGTTCAGTGCCATTGGGTGATCCCTTAACGCGGCCTCGTTTAGCCATCTGCGTCTCTCTTCTTCGTTCTTCTCCACACCGTTCCCGTCGCGGTAGAATGTTGAGACCCTGTACTGTGCAGAGGATGATCCGTCATTCGCCAGGTGGAGGGTCTCTTCGAATGAATCGTTGATGGAGCGTGAATAGGCGTCAACCACTTCTTCTGCCGGGCCGTCCATCTTGATGACACGGTCCGAGAGCCATATTGCACGGTTGCAAGTGCGCTTTATCGTGTTCATGCTGTGCGATGTGAACAGTACGGTTTTTCCGCTGCGGACCAGGTTTTTGAGATGTTCCGATGCTTTGGACGCGAAGGCCATATCTCCTGTGCTCAGTGCCTCATCCACCAGGAATATGTCTGCATCGACGTTGACCATGATGGCGAATGCCAGACGGGATCTCATTCCGGAGGAGTAGGTCCTCACAGGGTTGTCTATGAAGACTCCAAGGTCAGAATATTCTATGATCTTTTCCAGGTGCTCTATCACATGTTCCCTTTCGATACCGTACAGTTCGCTTCTGAGGATTATATTGTCCCTTCCGGACATGTCTCCGTGGAAACCCATACTGAGCTCCAGGATGCTAGCGACCTTACCCTTGACCTCAATCGTACCTTCATCAGGTTCAAGGATCTCTGAGACCAGTTTAAGGAATGTACTCTTACCGCATCCGTTACGGCCGAGGATACCGACGATATCTCCTTTCTTCACATCTAGGTCAATCCCATCGAATATGGGATATACCGTTTTCTTCTTGGTATGGAGTCTGCTCAGTCCAAGACTCGGGTCGATGATGGTATAGGACTTCTTCATCCCTCTGATTCTGATTACAACATCGTCCTCCATTACAGCACCTCTGGGAATTTCTTCTCGTACTTGAAGAACACGTATGAGCCTATGGTGAACATGGCCACTGCCAATATGACACTCATGACCAGATATTCAACATGCGGGAATGTACCGTAGTATAGGATATCATGGAACACCTCTACGTAGTATGTGAACGGGTTGTACCATACGATCGTGGCCAGAATTCCTTTGGCTTCGCTGGCCAGAAAGAATGTGGGTGTAATCCAAATGACCAGCCTCATGGCTATGGTCATGAAGTATCCTACATCGTTGATGAATACTGTGACGGTAGATATCAGGTACGCGCATCCCAGTGAGAATATCAGCATCAAGAATAGTTCTACCGGGAGCATCAGGGCTCCAGACCAATTCACGTACTGTCCTGACAGCAGGATGACTATGATGATTACCATGTATGCGAATACCACAGTTAGGAACTCTGTGAGAACCGATGAGATCACCACTAGTTCTCTCGGAATATTCATTTTGGTTATGTATTTCGCGTTCTGCACTATGGCTTTGCCTCTGAGGCAGCTTGATATGAATGTGACAGGGAACATACCTGCACTCAAGTAGACCCAGAAATCCTCGAGGGGGCGGGGTCTGATGTAAGTGAATGTGATGGTCAGGACCACGATCATCAATGCAGGCATCAGCAGATGCCAGAGGAAACCGACATAGGAGTTCTTGTAACGTCCCGCGGTGTTTCTCCTGATCAGGGCCATTAGGATGACTTTGTTGTCATGTATGTCGTGGAACGATTGAATTAGTCTTTTGATAAGATTCGTGAGATCAGGCCCCCTTAAACGCTTTGAATATTCCGATCAGAATCAGCATCAATCTCTGTGACGGCATTTGCCAAGGTATCATGTTCTACGGTATTCAGAACGGCTAGCTCTTCTATCGGTTGTTCGTCGTCAAAGAGCTTCTTATTAATTGACACGGCGTCTTCTTTCGCATACGAATTGAATGCTATCATGCCGGTGGCCGAGTGAAATGCACTCAGAGCGGGTGCTAGAATAATCCGTGCCTCCATGTGCGTCCAAGTGTATTATAATAAAAAATACTATCGAACGGCATTATATCAGTAATCGATGGCTTTTTGCTCCATTCCCGAGATATCCGGGCAAACTTTTTCCGATACTCACTCATAGACGCAACGGTAAGAGAGGTGCGGTTCAGCAACTGGATCTGGATGCAGGGGAACATACGGTAATCATCAACACCCACGGATTCGAAGAGTTCAGGGCGGATATCAGACTGATGTCGGATACGCGCCTGATAACAGGATTCGATGGGACGTTGAGAAGGCACATATTCCTCCGTTCCGAGAGAATTCAGCGATTCGGATACTTTACAAGTTCTTCGAATGGGAAGGATGGAAGGGGACAGCTTTCATCATGATATACATCCAGACCATGGATGGTTCCCACTCCGATGTAGGTGAATGATAGACCACATCTGGGCTCTGACCTTCGTAAGAATCGGCTATCAGCAGGCATTTGTCCGGGACAGAGTCGACGACTGTTAGAACATATCTTTCAATCAGATAATCTAAGAACTCATCTCTGTCGTGTACGAGAACTTTTGGTATGAATCCAGCATCTATTGTCAGCAGTAGCGATGCTTCGGATCTTATGTCTTTGGAGAGATCGACAACTATGTTGTTGCTGTAGGACGATGCCAGTTCCTTGATGCTGCCGATAGCCATACCGGCTGCGGAACTGATCGTGGGCTGATTTAGTTCTAGTGTCTTCACCCAGTTGTGGTGCGGGACGTTGCAGCAGGTGCGTGCATGTCCGCCTTTTACGATGGATGCCGCGACTCCCCTGTCGCTTTCTAATATTTCTTCGGACGACATCTTCATAGTGGCGACAGCGATTGCACGCCCCCTGTCATTTAGAATGCAGACGCGATCGCCTTTCTTGAGGCCAGGGGACACTTCCTTGACACCAGTCACCATGAGGCCGTGCCCCTTTTTGATGAAGAAAGATGAGTCATGATCACATTTTACGACATTTTTGGTCAGTTTATCTGAAACGGCATCCATTCCGGAAAGGTCAAGATTCGTTTTTCCATCAGCGATACTTCCGATCTTCCCTCCGTTTACTATGATGTCGGAGCGTTTTTTGGAACGATCTAGGAACGCCACGCAGTTGTCTGGCAAGAGAACTTCTCCGCATCCTTCACCGTACGTCGCATCAATGGATGCGCGGATAGGGATTATCATGTTTTGGGACAGCGGGACCAGATGGCCTGAAGGTTCCAGATCCAGTCTGGATGCCTCATTCCTGCATATCGGGCATTTCTTGGATGTTATTAACAGATTACACACAAGACACCAATGTATCGTACGATTCTTGCCCATTTTGCATCCCTGCCTGCTTCTGACATTACGTGTTAACATTGGATTTTAAGTTTCCGATATAGCCTGTAAATAAATCAACTCCATGTTGATTCTCCGATATTGTGAATATGAACGGAATGTCGCAATGGAAGTCGATTACAGGATCGATGTTCAGTACCGAAGTGTTCTTAATCACAATTTCCGTGATCGCCGCAGCTTCCGTGCCTGTTTCATCTACTTTGAGTTTGGCCTGATGCTTGCCATCAGTAATCTTTAGGCAGTCGCCGTTGATGATTCTGGTGAACTCTGCCGCGTCAGACATCGAGACGCTCAATCCCAGCGAGGTGAACAGTTCTTTCAGATCATAGGATGTATCAACATCCAGTTTCGGGATGATAACGTTCAGGCGCATCGAATCCGGTGAGCCGGTACGGACATTTTCAATGAACTGTTCTCTGTATTCGGCGGACTCGGAGGACCATTTGCTCTTGATGTCAGTGCCCCCGTCTGCGGGTAGGATGAAGATCATCGAGACGCTATCGCCACCATCGGATTCGTAAGGTAAAGCTATCCCTCTGTATTTGCCATCAGTGTGATAGCCGATAGCACCGGAGCTGAACGTCCTTTGCATCATCGACACATCCGATCTGGTGCCGTCGGAACATCTGAACTTTCCGGTGAACGTGTTCTCGAATTCGAATACCCATTGGCCTTTGAAGTAAACCACGTTGAGTACATCTGTCAATGTTGAACTGTCCAGTATTGATCTGTAATCGGGTATGAAGCCACAGGTGCTGTTGCTGACCCACTCTCTGATCATCTCCTTCACGTTATCCGTGCCGTCCTTTATATCTGCTGTCTGGACGGAGCCTTTGAACATCTTCTCTATGGTTTCGGAGAAGGGTGTGTTTATCGTTCTTCCGGAGACATAGGTCTTGTCCACTAGTATCAGGTTTGAGGAGCTGAATCTGTATTTACTGTCCGCCTTCAGAGAGTCCAGAATCTTCACGATATCGGAATTCACCGTATTGCAGCCTTCTTTATGGAGGACGTCGAGCAGTTCTCTTTCGGTCATGGATCCGGGTTCCGCTCCGTTGAGGAGCATCGCCAGAGCGGTGTACAGTCCGAGGGGCGAATAGAATATCTCGTCTTCCTTCAGACCGTCGAAAACATCCCATGAGAATGAATTGACTGTCATGGGTTCGTTCGTTTCCATGCTAGTGACCTCTTTATCAGCCTCACCGACTGGTGTCATTATGAGTGCAGCGGATGCTATAGCAGCGCATGCTAACAATACCATCAGCAGATGAGATGCCTTCATAACGGTAGGATATCGCTTTATGCTATATTAGGGTAAAAGACGGTCTGTCAGGTTTGTTGAAAATCCGAAACTCGGAAAGGGCCAGCCGGCCCTTTCCTCGAGGTTCAGTGTTTTTTCACGATTACCACCAGTACAACGATGATGATCACAGCGAATATGGCGAGTATCACAATTATGGGTACAAGGAATGACATGAAGAGGTCGATGATCGTCTTCTCGACGACCTCGGCCATGACTTCGCCGAATTCCTGTTCTGCATCATGGTAGCCCTTCGACACAGTCACATTTCCGCTGGAGGCAGGGATGTTATTAATCGCATTCTTGTATTCCTTGAGGTTCACGTCGCTGTTCTGCCAGATGTCCGCCGTGGTCTCTTCCGACTAGGAATCCACGCCTTGGAACTTCACAGGATATTCTTTACCGTCGACGATATATTTCGCAGAACCCGATTCGAAGCTGAATGAGGATGCACCGTGGTTGATCCTGCAAGGGCTGGTCGGTGTGAGGTCAGAGTACTTCGCACCCTTGTAGTCGAAATCGATATTATCGACCATCATGAACTTGATGTTGGAGACGAACTGTATTGATTTGCCATCAGTTTCTCCTGCTTTGGACAGCTCAATCTTCACATCCATTTTCTGGACGCAGTACAGGGTCTCGCATCCTTCATCTTTGACGCTGTGGGAGCTATCGACGGCGGCGTAGGAATACGAAGAAGTGTATGCAGTCTTCTGGTTCACTTTACCGGTTACAATGATTCTGTCGCCTTCGCTGACCTTGTCTCCCAGATAGGCTTTGATCGCAGCGGCCGCCTGCTGATAATAGGTGCTGCTCTGCTCGATGAGGGGGTTGATAAGGTCGCCGTCCGAGCTCACGGTGTATGTGTTCCTGAGACCTTCAGTAGCTATCTCTGTGGTGCCCAAGGCGCCGGTTTCTTCTGACTCTATCGTGTGGCCGTTAGAAACAATCGCCGAGAACAATACTGTCTCCATCTCAGGCTTGCCGAGCAGAAACACATTGAATACCTTGGTGAACATCTCCGATGCCGACTCGATTTCATTCATTTTGTTTATGTCGTATTTTTCGAGTTCAGATTCGGTAGGGTTGTCAGCTTTGATTACAAATCCCGCTTCATCTTTTGAGAATGAGGCATCCATATCCGCTGTTATCAGTGTCGGAGAGATTAGCATTAGGGATGCGATCAGCGTTGCTGCAATCGCCAATGATGCGCGGCGGGACCGTATCCTTGCCCTGTTGCAAGCGATCATGCGTTTGGAATCGATTTGGTGATATTTAAGAGGCGGATTATCGTACGTTTTGGTGAATTGTCTCCAACTGCATTCAATGCCGATTAGAACCTTTGGATGATTTGCTCATCTTTGTAGCGTTGAGTTTAGTGTTTTTTTATAGTTCAAAAATAGATGCTATCGCGTTCCAGTTCGTTCCCACAATGAGGTCCGTTCGAGAAACTCGGTAGGGTAGGGCCAGGAAGCGTATGAGGTAATCATATGAGTGATTTTGACAGGTTGTGCAAAGAAGTTGAGTCGCTGAATCCCGTTCAGTATACTGATGTTCTCAGAGCTAAATCAGCAAAGGTTATGATTGCACTTTCAGCCATCACAAAAGATGGGCTCAGCGGAGCTGAGATCTTCATAGGATTTGTTCTAGGGGCAGTTATGGCTGACAGGAAGTTTGATGAGTCAGAGTTCAGCCTCATCCGTCCTACACTCGAGGCAGCAGTCGGACGTGAAGTAACTTATGAGGAGGTAAAGGTTATATTCAGGGAGGCCAAGAAGGATGCCAAGGACAACGAAGTCATCCTCGCTGCGATGGTCGGAGCAATCGGAGAACTTTCTGAAGAACTCAAGGAAGATATCATAATCATCACACTTCTAATCTGTGCTGTAGATGGAAAGATTTCATTCAACGAGAAGAGATACATCAAGAAACTCATGGAGAGCTGACAACCAATAATACAGGCTGGCCTAGCCGGTCTACTTCCTCTTTTTTTTCATAAGTCTTGTCGACCGTTACGTTAATGTTTGAGCCCGGAATATTGTTCACCTTATTTTGGAGGAGAATGACATATTCTGCGACTTCTGTTTCGTTCATGATGTATGTTATGCTTTTCTTGGATTCGGCTTCGCTGGTAACGGGTTTGATGGCATATTCCTTACTGTCGACAATGAATTTGGTACTGCCCTCCACGAAGTGGTTCTTCAAAGGACCGATCTTCTCAGTGCATGGGCTGGAGGGGGTGAGGTCTGAATATTTCGTTTCTCCGTAGTCGTATTCTGTTTTTACTTCCTTCATCAACTGGAGGTTGGTTTTAAAATCGATGGTCTTGCCAACTGTGTTTCCTAATACTTCGATCGTATCTGTTTTACTGAAAAAAAGCTAGATATTATGGATATCGGTTTAAAGGGGTCCGACCAAGAGTGGTCGGGCCCCTGTGTTGAAATGGTTTTCAGTACTTGCGCGCGACGAACGCGATGAACACAGCGGTCACAGCGAGGACGGCTACGGCGGATATCCCTTTGACAAGGGCATCGGAATCCCCACTGTCATCCTCCTCGATGGAATCGATTGGAGTCCAGCGAATGTAATCGAACCACGTGTCCCCCACGATTCTTCCTCTGTAGGGCATGTGTTCCGACGCTATGTTTTTCTGGGAATGGACCATGTGATACTTGCCCTCTCCAAGGTCAAAGGCATGTTCCCCGACGTATTCGAAGTCCCAAGAGTCGCCGTACATGAGTACATCATAAACATTAGTGCATCCTGCGAATGCACGGTCCCCTATGTA
>SUSW01000011.1 GCA_015063235.1 Thermoplasmata archaeon
GTCCGTCAGACTGCGCCTTGTGACTACATCGACATCGTGGCCTAAGGCCTCCTTAGCACCCTCTATGAAGTCCATATGGTCGCCCCAGCGGTATTCGGGTTTCACTTCGATTATGAAATCGTAATCGCTGTCATCCGTATAATCATCACGCGCTCTGGAGCCGAAGAGGTAGACCTTGGTGATGTTGCATCTGGCCGCAAGCGGTGCTATAATATCCCCTAGCTCCTTGATGGCTGCAGACCTTGTGTTGACATCAGAATTGGTCATCTTATCACTATTTCAGCATCTGATTTGGTCTATATAAATAATCGAGGGAATAAGCATATTTAGAGGACTGTCTTAGTTCTGATCAATCCGTTCAACAGAGCCGTCACCAAAAGGATCAAAAATCATCAAATCAGGATTATAATCGATTAATTCAATATCAGACTTGGGGTTTATGAAGAATAACGAGGGCAGTTGATTCTTTCCATCTTCGATATGTACTTTATAAGGTGTGTACCAGATAACAAAATCCAGATCTTCATTCAGCAACATCCCTGTGAATGCTCTGTCATTAACCCACTTATGGAGTGTTGTATTTACAGGCCTGCCCATTCTGAAATCATTCACTGCTTCTTTCGATTCACACGAATAGTATGGAAGAGTATAATCCATTTGTGTAGACATAGTTGCGATAATTCTCCTTAGCGAAATGCTCGATAATGAATGTCTTGCCTATCTGACGCTGACCGTAGATGAGCAGAGGCTTCCTGCCATTCTCCTTCCAATCCATCAAAACATCGTACGCTTTACGCCTAAGCATATTTGATGAGAGGGTTACCGGATATACGATTCTTATGCAATTTAACGGACGTTATTTTGCATTTTTTTACAATTTAACGCCCGTTATTTTGCATAAATCTGCATTTTAACGGATACAGAAGGACCATCGAAACAGTTCTGCACCCATATTAATCACAATCATTAAATCTGAATCCGAAAACTAACATTCACGGATAACGAATACGTATAAATGTAGACTCCAAGCCCGAGTATATAAGATGCAACATTTCATGGGGGAAAGTTGACCCTACATTGCAACAAATCCGTAGTTTGGAACGATCGTTACAACCAACACATCCCGTCCTATCCTGAAACATCCTGTACGATTACAGACTCTTTTCAAACATTATGTCCGAAGATAGACATAAAATACTATTCTGCCGATACGGGGAAACATGAGCAAGAACGACAGCAAAGAGAGCCTCGCCGAGAAGACGAGAGCCTACATAGACGCACACCCCAGCATCAAGGACTGTGTGACGAAGGGACTCATCAACTACTCCTCTCTTGCAAGGATGATCATGAAGGACATCGATGTCGATAACGAGGAAGCCGTGATGATTGCGTGCCGCCGCTACGCGTCGAAGCTGAACACTACCACGGACCACGAGCTGAACATCCTCAGGATCCTGAAGGACAGCAGGCTGGAGATGAGGACTAAGACATGCATTGTCACCGCCAAGAACGATTGGTCGGTGCTGCACAAGATGGACAACCTCTTCAAGGACCTGTGGAACGAGAACTCCATCATGCAATGCGTACAGTCCGCTTCCGCTGTGACGATCATCGCGGACCGCATGCTCAAGGACCGCATCACGGACACCGTCGGAAGGTTCAACATCATCAAGGTCAGGGAGAACCTGGTGGAGATCGCCGTCAAATCCCCCGAGAAGATCGTGGACACCAGCGGAGTCATCGCGTATCTGATCACCAACCTGTCGGATGCCGGGATCAACATCGAGGAGACCGTCAGCTGCCACACGGACACCATCTTCATCGTGGGCGAGAGCGACATGATAAGCGCATATTCGGTGCTGACCAAGTGCATCCAGTCCGCCGAAGCCACTGTAAAGGACTGATCCCGTTGTCGGAAGGCACCCGTCTCAACAAGTTCATCAGCGAAGCCGGCGTCGCCTCGCGGAGAGCCGCCGACAGGATGATCGAAGAGGGCCGTGTAACTATCAACGGCAAGCCCGCCGTCGTAGGAGACAGGGTGTACGAGGATGACGTCGTGGCTGTGGACGGCAAGAGGATCGCCAAGGAGGAAGAGGACATCATACTGGTGTTCAACAAGCCTCCGGGAATAACGTGCACATCCAATCCCGAGGACAAGGACAATGTAATCGATTACATCGGATATCCGAAGAGGATATACTCCATCGGCAGGCTCGACAAGGACTCGCAAGGATTGCTGCTGATGACCAACAACGGCGAGCTGGCCAACAGGATCATGCATGCCAGGGGCGAGCACGAGAAGGAGTACATCGTCACGGTGGACCGCACCGTGACCAAGGATTTCGTGAAGAGGATGTCCGAAGGCGTGCCCATCATGGACGGAAAGGTCACAAGGAGATGCTTCGTTGAGATGATCGATGACGAGACGTTCAGGATTATCCTCAAGCAGGGTATCAACAGACAGATCCGCAGGATGTGCGAATACTTCGGATACGGCGTCGTCAGATTGGAGAGGGTAAGGGTCATGAACATTCGCCTGGGGAAGCTGAAGGAAGGGCGCTACAGAAACATATCCAAGGAGGAGCGCGAGGAGCTCTTCAGACAGCTGGGGTTATGATGCTCAGGTCCGTCGAACTGGAGGAGATGAGCGGAGAGCTCATCCCCCTGTACGAATCGTCGTTCAGCGATACGGAGAAGATACCTCTGGAGAACATCCGCAGGACCATCGGTCGCGGTGGCTCCCTCAGAGCTTATTATGAAAATGATTCTCTTATCGGCCTCACATTCGGATTCATCGATGACGGAAAGATGTTCTTCGTATACTTCGCCACTGTCCCGGAGGTCAGAGGGAAGGGATACGGCTCCAGGATCCTGGAGATGGTGAGGCAGGAATACAGCGACTGCAGGATATTCCTCGTCGTCGAACCCTGCGATAAGCTGGCACCGGATTATCAGCTCAGGGTCAGACGCCAGGAGTTCTACCGCCGCAACGGTTGCGCCGATACTGGAATTAAAGTTATATCGGACGACGAATGGTTCGATACGATGTTCGTCCGGGGAACACTCACGGAGAAGGAGATGGTCGGTCTGATCAGCCTCTACGAGGACATACACAACGGTCGGCAGTGACTTTTACAACCTATTCATATCCCCCATCATGGCATTCGATGGAAGGGCAAGCATCGTCGAGATCATCGACGAGGAGAAGACTGTAATCTTCGACATCTACAGGTTCAAGAAGATCACCGGGACGAAGGTTGGCCCGATTCTCGGTCTGAGCGACCTCTCCACCCCGTTCAAGGTCGCCTGCGAGCTTGCAGGGCTCTATCCTGGGGACAAGACCAACAAGTACATCGATGCGGGGAACATTTTAGAACCGGTCCTCAGGGACTATCTGGCGCAGAGACCTTCCTTGATGAGGAAGGCTCTGGATCTAAGCGATGACCAGAAGGTCGGGGTTGAGGAACCCGTACCGAAGGAGACCTGCGGGTACGACCACTTCCACAACGAGAAGGTGTTCGGCGGACTGGTGGACGGATACATCCAGGTCGACGGTAAAAGGGACACCATACTTGAGATCAAGACCTCCCACGACAGGGAGAAATGGAAGGATGACAAAGGCGGATACACGAATGTCCCGATGGGGTATATGCTACAGGCATCGCTCTACGCCGAACTGTCCAATCTCGACAGGGTGCTCTTCCTGGTCGGATTCCTGGATGAGCCGGATTACGACCGTCCGAAGCAATGGATCCCTGATGAGACGAATACCGAGGTCATCGTAGTCCCCAAGCTGGATATGTCCGGGTACATGAAGCAGTGCGAGGATTGGTACAACGAGTACATCAAGGGCGGATACACTCCCGAGTGGACCGACAAGGATGAAGAGGTCGTGAAATATCTGAAGGCGTACAAGCCTAAACGCAGATGAGAATACTGGGGTTACTATTCAGGACCACATCACAGCACTGCGTCCGCGTTCCCCTCGAACGCGGCCATGAGAGCGTCGTACGCCCTCACTTTGTGCTTTGCCGCCGTACCTATGTACGACATCACGTCCAGGTAGCCCTGCGCCCCGTCCGCCGAA
>SUSW01000012.1 GCA_015063235.1 Thermoplasmata archaeon
CATCTTGGTGACAGTGTCTGGGATGACTATGGATTTGAGTTCGGTTCTTTCGAATGCGCTGTTTCCGATACTGGTCAGGGTGCTGGGAAGCACAACTTCAGAGAATCTCAAGCAGAAGAATGCGAAGGATCCGATATGGGTTACGCCTTCCTCTATGATCAGCTTATTGCATCCGTAGTACGGGGAATCCCATATGGTCCTATCTATCCACGGGGTGGTGGAGCAATCGGTGTGGTCTACATGGTGATAGTCCTCCATGGGGCCATTTCCGCTGACCTTTAGGATACCATCGCCTATCTGGACCAATCCTACAGAGTCTTTCTGCATCCATTGACTATCATACGTGACCACACAATTTCCTGAATTCCAGGTAGTGTGGATCATTCCTGTATCCCCGTCGTGTATTCCTATATCCCCGTCGTGTATTACAGCATCCGTTGATTCCGCTCCGACCGCGACGATATATGCACCGCACAGCATGAACGCAGCAGCCATCAGCACCAGGGCCAGCTTCTTGGAATTCGCGGACGCAGATGTTTTTACGTCATTCTCTCCCTTACTCATTCAATCACCATTTCAGACGCCCGACCGAATAATGGTTGGATCTATCTGCAATGATTGACAGATATAATGTATTAAGATATTGTCATGAGATTATCAATGCAAGTAAAAGCGGGGCCGTATGTCTAGGCGCCATATAAGGGCGGCCGCCGTCCCCTATTTGATTGTATGTATGCACCTGGATAAGGATGGTCCCCACTCCCTGATTACACCTGTACCAGTTTGTCTGGGTGGGGTCATTTCGACCCCTTCTTTGAAAGTGTTTTGTTGTCGTACTGTGCAAGAAGGCTCATGCCCTCGTCCATGTCGTCGAGGTTGATTCCGATGTACTTCAGGGTCTCGATGGTGGAGTTGTGGCCGAGGAACTTCGAGATCGTCTCGACCGGTACCTTGGCGTGGAAGAGCCTTCTTCCGAAGGTCCTCCTGAGGGTGTGGTTAGCGAAGTGGAAGCCGAGCTGTTCCCTCAGGGGGACTATCACGGCGTCATCGAGAGAACCTGTATGCTCACCGAAAGCATGGGAATCCGGTTTGTTCACATACTGGTCCGTGATGAGCAACGAACCAGGATCCTCCCAGGTCGGGTTGTATGCCCTGACCTTGGCGACGATCTTCGCCCTCTGCTCCATCCAGCGGTCCAGGATAGGCTTCGTATCGTAGTGGAAGCGCACGGTTCTGTACTTTCCGCTGCCACGGCCTTTGCCGCGGACGTTGATGTACGGTTTCTGTCCTCCGGGATAGACGTCGCTGAGCATGATGCGGCAGCATTCGGCATTCCTGAGGCCCATGCAGAGCTCGAGGTGGATCACGATGTCCTGCAGCGGTGTCTTGGGGCAGTTCAGAAGTATCTCGTACTGCTCATCCGTGAGCCAATCCACGTTGACCCTCATGTCCTGAGGGAAGACGTACTTGAGCTCCTTGGCTACCTTGTTACCGAAGTGGGTGATGTAGCGCTTGAGGTATTCGTATTCGCTCTCCTGATACGATACGGCGTAATCCGCCCAGGCCTCCTGGAGGAGATACATGAGGGCATCCTCCGTGATGTTCTTAGGCATGGCATCGTATCCTGCTTCCTCCAGCCTCTTCTTGGAACGGAAGAGGCTCCAGCGGCATTTGTCCCGTGTGTAGGGCTTCGCACCCTTGAACTCCTTGTTAAGAAACTCGTAGATGCAGCTCTCCGGTGTGCGTGTATTGTTTGCCATTATTGTCACTCCTGTCAATAGAATCCCGCAGCATCGAAGCATTCGGCCTCGATGCCTACGAAATAACCCTGGAATTCCAGGAACTGGTGTCTCTCCTCCTCGGTGAGGTTCCCGATAGGGAAGTTGCGGAGGAACGTAGCAAGGATGCTGACGTCCACCAGGCGTTCGAGCTGAGGTATCTTCGCAGGATCCTGACCAGAGCAGGGTCCGGATTGCCGAGGTGTACCTCCTACCTCAGCGAAATTGTCTATATTGTCAATTTCATTCATTGATTGGCAATACTGCCAAATACATATTTTATACTTTTGGCAACCTTGACAATGATGGGATACGATGGTTCAAATTGGAAAGAATGTCAAATACGATGATTACGGAAGGGTGACCATACCGGCACAGCTCGCTGAATTGATGAACCTGATCAAGGGACACGATGAGGTCTGCTGGATCGTGGGTGACGGAGAGGTCGTCCTGAAGAAGGTTACGAAATCATATCACGGGATGGATTTTGAAGGGGAGGAGATTCGTGATAAGCTGCTCGAATATGAGTACAAGTACAACGGCGACCACGACCCCGACGAGGATTATTCCCCTGAGGAACTGGAGAAGATGGCCCGCGAGGAATATCTCCGCGATAAGGCTGAAAGAGAGGCTTTCATCAAGACGAAGAAGAATTGACATTACAGTCTTCAGTGGCGATCAAGCCAACCGAAAAACCATATTGTCAACTTGCATACATTGAAACGGAGCGAATATGAAGATCTATC
Organism: Thermoplasmata archaeon; assembly: GCA_015063235.1. Taxonomy (GTDB): domain Archaea; phylum Thermoplasmatota; class Thermoplasmata; order Methanomassiliicoccales; family Methanomethylophilaceae; genus Methanoprimaticola. The sequence goes on from SUSW01000012.1 coordinate 2,525, forward strand.
TTGACAACTGCTGCTACAACCGTCCCTTCGATGAGCCTTCACAGGTAAGGATAGTCAACGAGGCCAATGCCAAGATGGCCATACAGCGTGCCATAGCTAACGGTAAGCTCGATCTTGTGATTTCCTATATCCTATACTCTGAGAACAAAAGAGGACCTAACGTGATGGCCAAGGATTACAATCTGGATTTCATGAAGAAATACCACAAGATCTACGTCGGAATCGACAAACTCGATTCTCTTCAGCCGTTGATAAAAGACATCATGGCCACCGGCATCAAATCGGCCGATGCGACCCACATCGCATGCGCGATATCGGCAGGATGCGATTATCTGATCACCACGGACGATAGGATGCTCAAATTCAAGGATGAAAGGATAAAGATAATTACTCCGACCGATATGGCATATATAACGGAGGTATGAGTCATGGAAGCTGACACACAAGTCTACACATCTGATGAGATTATGGCGATCGGAATGAAATGTCTGGTCGAGAAACTAGGTCATGTCA
>SUSW01000013.1 GCA_015063235.1 Thermoplasmata archaeon
GAGGTCTCACACCAGTATCTCTGTGAGTCCTCTCACGAACTGTCCGCTGAGGCATGTCCGTGTAAATGTCCTAGTAAATGGCCGGGTAAATCGCGTTACGGCCCGAATCTCTCTGCTGTTTATTTTTAAAACCTGAGTTCGCCACATAAGGCAATATGATGCGAGCTCAGGTTCTAAGATGATGATCTGGATAGAAGTATGAGTGCTCCCGACGGGATTCGAACCCGTGTTGAAGCCTCGAGAGGGCTTCATGATTGGCCGCTACACCACAGGAGCAACATTCCAGAACATAGTGACGTAGTAAATAAAGATTACTAATTGCCCGTTTTCAGTATCCAGAAGGACGGATTGCTGGCAGCCTTTTATGCTCCATCAGCTCCACCTGTCTGCGTATTTCCGCGACCTGTTCCTTCGGCAATCCGGTATCCGCAGAGATCTGAGAATCGGTCTTGTCCTGCTCCATCTCATACAGGATAGCGTCAAGATCCCTGTAAGTGATACCCATATCCTTCTCATCAGTCTGACCTTCCCATAATCCGGCGGACGGGGGCTTGGCGATGATATCCTCTGGGACACCTATGAGTGCCGCGACCTGCCTGACCTCCGTCTTGTACATATTGGCAAGGGGGGTGACATCGCATGCTCCGTCCCCGAATTTAGTGAAATAACCCATCATGATCTCACTCTGGTTCGAGGTTCCGACCACCAGATACTGCCTCTTCTTCGCCATGTTGTACAGCACGGTCATCCTGCATCTGGCAGAGATATTGCCTCTTTCGAGGGGGGTCTCTGCATCCGACAGGAGAACCGCGACGAGAGCATCCACGGCGGGCTGTATATCAACGACCCTGTACTCGGTCCCCCACATGTTGGAGAGTTCGAGCGTGGTCTTGTAGTCCTCGGGAGGGGTCACCCTCGAAGGCATGAACACATTAAGCACATTCTCCGGACCCAACGCATCCGCGCAGAGCTTCGTCACAACGGCAGAATCGATCCCGCCGCTCAATCCGATCACGACACCTTTGGCCTTTGCTCTGGCCACAGAATCCTTGATGAACTTCTTGAGAGAGTTCACATCGTCTGCCGTGATATTGGGGATCTTAACTTCCATCATCAGCACTCTATCGCGGAGACTGCTTATAACGTCTTGCGAACCCCCGTACGAGAGTTTTTATAACGTAATCAGTTCCCCTTGTTCATAAGCCGAGATGGCCCAGCCCGGTAAGGCGCGAGCCTGGAAAGCTCGTGGGCGCCTTTGCCCTCGGGAGTTCAAATCTCCCTCTCGGCGCCATTTTACTCTTCTGACATTCCCCGCAGTTCGCTCTGAATTCCTTTGCAGAATGCATCATCGATGCCATAGGGCACATCGAAACAATGCTGAAGGAATGGTTCCTGATAAACCTCGGCGACCTCTTGCCAGAATGCTTATAACCTGCGTTTACCGTCTTCAACATAGTGGTAAAAATGAGCAAAGCAGTGCTATTGCTGACCGCGGCCATCGTCGCGGTGGTGGCCTTCTGTGCCGCTGTCGTGGTGACAGCCAACGAAGACCTCGAAAAGAACCCCAGCAATGCTGACGGCGCCCAGATGGAGTTCATAAGAAACAACCAACAGTACCTGTTCACCATGTATCTCGGTCAGAAGGGATCGTCCGAAAGGACACTTGTGGATGACGGAGGCACATTCAATCTGCCGTCCAGCGATCCCATAATAATACTGGTGGCCAAGAACCCGGCATCTCCCATCTCCATTGAAGGGAACAAAATCGTTATCCCGCATACTGATTATAATGCGAAAGCGAACATCGGTTTCCAGTATGCGGATGTCGATCCGCCTGTGCTGATTGACTCCAACTCGGCATACTACACTTTCACCCCCACCGCTGACTTGATACACCTCGGGATATTCGTGAGTTATTGACAATCCAGGGGGATCACTCCCTCTGCTCCTTTCTACTCTGCTATTCTGCGATACCATAGCAATTATGGTCAACGACCGCAAGGTCTCCGAGGATAACATATAAAAGCACGACACAGATGTGCGAAACATGCGTTGGATGTTGAGAAGTAAGATCCATAGAGCGGTAGTCACCGATGCCAACCTGGATTACGAAGGGAGCATCACCATCGATCAGGACCTCATAGATCTCAGCGGGCTTCTTGTCGGAGAGAAGGTGACGGTCGCAGTGCTGGATAACGGCAACCGTTTCGAAACCTACGTTATACCCGGCCCCCGCGGAAACGGAGACATATGCCTCAACGGAGCGGCCGCGCATCTTGCTAAGAGAGGAATGAAGGTCATAGTCATGGGTTACGAGTTGGCTGACGGCCCGGTCGAACCCCATATCGTATTCGTGGACGAGAACAACCGCCCCAGGCCCAAGAGAACCTCCTGATCAAAAGACCCAGCACTTCAGTTTTAAGCTGTCAGACAAATCTCATCGATTCCAAGACGGATTCCAGAACAGGACGGTTGACATCCTCGTTTTCCTTCCTGGTGTAGCAGTAAATCGTGTAGCACATGCGTCCGCGCTTCAGAGTGAACACATCCGACACATACGGGATCTCCCTGAGGATGTAGTCATGGCGGAATCCGTATGCCATTATGCCGCAGATCTCCCTGCTGTAAAACGTCTGCAGATGATACCCGTGTCCCTTCAGACCTCTGCTGAGCTTCTTCTCCGTGGACTTGTTTATGTCCTTCGGATTGGCCAAGGCTGCCGCGATCGCTCCGCTGCGGTGCCAGTACACGGAAAACACCATGTGGCCGGCCTCATTGATCATTCCCCACCTGTTGGCATTATCGTCGGAGTAGGCCTCATCCAGTTCCTGCTTATCCATGACAATGAACCCCTTTGGGACGTCCAGCACGATTTCTCCGTGTACGATGAATTCCATGAGACACGGATAGCGCTCGGTTGATAAGGAATTTGCTCTGCGGCGGACCTGCCAGCCTCAACCAGTCGCACAAAAGCTGTATAACGCGCGCGAATCCTTTATTAAATAGGTGTAACAATTGGGATTCAGTTAGGTGCAATCATGATAGTCAACGCCGAATTATTCGTCAATGACCTTCCCGGACAGCTGATAGGATCCCTCGAACCGATATCTCTGGTCAACGGAAACATACTGGGGGTCGTCCACAACCGCGAGAAGATCATCGACCACAGGATATGCGTCAACGTCACCTTCGAGGTGGACGATAAACGTCTAGAGGAGCTCAAGGACCTCTGGCAGTCAAAGGACATTGTCATATCCAGCCTCGGATCGGTCCATGAGACGTTCAAAATGGACTACATCCTGATCGGCGACGTCAACGCACAGTACATCGAGAGCCTCGTGAAAAAGATCAACGAGGCCACTACCATCGACCAGATAAGCGTCAGCTACTCTTCCAAGTCCATAAAGACGGCGAGCCACACCAGCCTCATCTCGATCAAGGCCCGCTATGAGGACAATCTCGACAAGATCGACAACATCCTCAGGAAGGAATGCAAGAGATCCAACGTCACTTATGTGAGGGGTGTCTGAAATGAAGACGTTCATCTGCGGATTCGGAACCATCGGACAGAGCGTAGCGAAGATCCTCAAGGAGAAGCAGGAATTCTTCCTCGACCGCTACGGAGAACCCCTCGTCGTGGTCGGAGCACTCGACTCGAAGTCGTTCACCGTCAACCCTGACGGACTCAACGCCGACGAGCTGCTCTCCACCAAGAAGACCACCGGAATGGTCGGCGACAAGCCCTACAAGAACATCAAGGATGCTCTCAACGCGGTCGACTTCGATATCCTCATCGAGGTCACCAGCACCGACATCTACACAGGCGGAGTCGGATTAGACAACATCAGATACGCGCTGAAGAACGGCAAGGACGTCGTCACTGCCAACAAGGGACCTCTCGCTCTCAGGTACAAGGAGCTAATCAACCTGGCCGACGAGCACGGACGCTACCTCCTCTTCGAGGGGACCGTCGGCGGTGCCATGCCCATCATCAATCTCAACAAGTACGACCTGGCAGGTCAGCAGATCAAGTCCATCAGGGGAATCTTCAACGGTACATGCAACTACATCCTTACCAAGATGGATGACGGACAGCCGTTCGAGCAGGCCCTGAGGGAGGCACAGCAGCAGGGATACGCGGAAGCAGATCCCACCAGCGATGTGGAAGGATACGACAGCGCTTGTAAGGTCGTCATCCTCGCCAACTCCATCTTCGGAAGGAACGCCACCTTCAACGACGTGGACATCACCGGAATCACCAGCATCAATTCCGATGCGGTCGCTCTGGCCAAAGCCAACGGAATGGTCATCAGGCTCATCGGAGAGGTCTCCGCTACAAAGCTGGAGGTCGCTCCCAGGCTCATCCCGCGCGGACACCCGCTGAGTCTTCCCGGAACACTCAACACCGCGGAGATCATCACTGAGTACGCAGGACCCATCACCGTTTCCGGTATAGGAGCAGGCGGTCCCGAGACGGCATCCGCCATACTCAGCGACATCATCGATATAATGGATGTCAGAATCGGTGAATGAATTGTCCGAGAAGGTCGTGATATACGACACAACGCTGCGCGACGGCGCCCAGACCGAAGGCATACTGTTCTCCGCAGAGGATAAGCTGGATGTGCTGCGCGAACTCGATTCGTTCGGTATGGATTTCGTGGAGTGCGGATGGCCCGGCTCCAATCCCACTGACGACGAATTCTTTGATAAGGTGAAAAACCAGCAGCTGAGGAAATCCAAGGTCGTGGCATTCGGCAGCACCAGAAAAGCGGATGTCAGTCCGGAGGAGGACCTCAATCTCATAGCACTGGCAGAATCCCCGGCGGAATGGTGCTGCATAGTCGGCAAAGCATGGAGCTTCCAGGTCGAAGAGGCGCTGAATATCAGCCTCGATAAGAACCTGGACATGGTGGAGGACAGCGTGAGGTACCTTGTTGGCAAAGGCAAGCATGTGATCTTCGACGCGGAGCATTTCTTCGACGGATACAAATCGGACAGGAAATACGCGATCAACGTCCTCAGAGCGGCCGAGTCCGGAGGCGCTGAATGGCTGGTCCTATGCGACACCAACGGAGGTACCATACCTTAGGAGATCTCCGAAGCAGTGGAAGATGCACTACTTTCTGTGGATACACCTCTCGGGATACACTGCCACAACGATTCCGATATGGCGACGGCATGCTCGCTCGCGGCAGTGGACAGTGGATGCCAGATGGTCCAGGGTACGATCAACGGGCTGGGAGAGAGATGCGGTAACGCCAACCTCTGCACGGTCATACCCAACCTCGTATACAAGACCGGGTTCGAAACTTCGGACATGGATCTGACCAAGCTCACCAACCTTTCCAAATCCATCGGGGAGATAGTCAACATCGCCCCCCGTCCGGACATGCCCTATGTGGGAGATTCCGCATTCACTCACAAGGCCGGATTGCACATATCCGCCATGATGAAGAACGACCGGACCTACGAACACATCGACCCTTCGCTGGTAGGCAACTCGAGGAAGATCCTCGTCTCCGACATGGCCGGCAAAGCGAGCATAATCGAGAAGCTCAAAGAGCTCGGCCTGGAATGCGGCGATGACACACCGGACATAGCGAAGAAGATCAAGGAGATGGAATCCAAGGGATATCAGTTCGAAGGAGCGGATGCAAGCTTCGAGCTTCTGGTCAAGAGGCTCAGAGGAGAGATCCAGCCCAGGTTCACCGTGAAAGGATTCAAGATCCTCATGGACAACCGTCTCGGAGATATGGATACCGAAGCGACCGTGAAGGTGCTCGATTCCGAGGGAGCATTAGAGCAGAACGCTGCGGACGGCAACGGTCCCGTGAACGCTATAGACAAGGCTCTGAGGAAGTCGCTGATCAAGTTCTTCCCGGAGATCAACGAAATGAAACTTACAGATTACAAGGTACGTACCCTGGATGAGAAATCGGCCACAGCGGCAGGGGTACGTGTACTTATTAGATCCACGGACGGAAAACGCAGCTGGACTACCGTGGGGGTATCCGAGAACGTCGTAGTGGCCAGCCTCATAGCGCTGGTGGACGCGATCGAATACAAACTGATGATTGGGTGATACAAATGAGCAAGACCATCGTGACTCTGGTAGGGAAGGACCATGTGGGCATCATCGCCACGGTCTGCAACTTCTTCGCAGAGAACAACATCAACATCCTGGACCTGAAACAGACGACATCACAGGGATTCATCAACATGATGATGATTGTCGATACAGATGCATACACCGGTTCCACAGCCGACCTCAACAAGGGATTGGAAACTGTAGGAGAGAAGGTAGAGTGCATCATCAAGGCACAGCACGAAGAGATATTCGACATGATGCACAGGATCTGATTACATGGTAGAGCTGAACGAGGCATTCGAGACCGTGAACATGGTTGCTCAGGAGAATCTCGATGTCAGGACGATCACCATGGGGATAAGCCTCCTAGACTGCATAGATCCTGATCTGGATACAGTCTGCAGGAAGGTGTACGAGAAGATCACGGAATCCGCGAAGGACCTGGTGAGGGTCGGGGACGAGATCGGGAGCGAGTACGGTGTACCCGTTATCAACAAGAGGATATCGGTGACCCCCATAGCGATGATCGGTGCCGCTGCATGTAAAACGTCTCAGGACTACGTCAGGATCGCACAGGCGCTTGACGACGCTGCCAAGAAGGTAGGCGTCAACTTCATAGGAGGATACTCCGCGCTTGTCCAGAAGGGAATGACCACCGGCGACAGGCTGCTGATAGAATCCATCCCTGAAGCTCTGGCGAAGACTGAGCGCGTATGCTCATCGATAAGCCTCGGTTCCACCAAGACCGGTATCAACATGGATGCCGTCAGGCTCATGGGGGACATCGTCAAGGCGACCGCTGAAGCGACGAAGGAGATGGATTCTCTGGGATGCGCGAAGCTCGTCGTGTTCTGCAACCCTCCCGATGACAATCCCTTCATGGCAGGTGCGTTCCACGGCGTCACAGAAGCCGACCGCATCATCAACGTCGGTGTCAGCGGACCCGGTGTGGTTAAGCACGAACTGGAGAAGATCCGCGGACAGGATTTCGAGGTATTGTGCGAGACGATCAAGAAGACCGCATTCAAGGTCACAAGGGTAGGACAGCTGTTCGCCAAGGAAGCATCCAAGAGGCTCGGTGTCCCGTTCGGTATCGTCGACCTGTCTCTTGCACCCACGCCTGCAGTCGGGGACAGTATCGCGGACATCATACACGAGATGGGTATGGAATACGCCGGAGCACCCGGTACCACCGCTGCGCTCGCTATCCTCAACGATCAGGTGAAGAAGGGAGGCGTCATGGCATCCTCGTATGTGGGGGGACTCTCCGGAGCCTTCATCCCCGTGACCGAGGATCAGGCGATGGCGGAGGCCGCAGAGGTAGGTGCACTCACACTCGAGAAGCTCGAGGCGATGACCTGCGTCTGCTCAGTCGGACTCGACATGATCGCGATTCCCGGAAGCACACCCAACACCACCATCGCCGGAATAATCGCTGATGAGATGGCGATCGGTATGGTCAATCAGAAGACGACCGCTGTGAGGCTCATCCCTGTCATCGGAAAGGATGTGGGAGACTTCGCTCAGTTCGGAGGCCTTCTCGGTGAAGCCAAGATCATGCCTGTGAACAAGTTCGGATGCGCTGATTTCGTAAACCGCGGCGGAAGGATCCCCGCTCCGATCCACAGCTTCAAGAACTGATAATGAACGGGCCTCAGTGCCCGTTTCACCTTAATGCGTTGCTTTAGGTTCTATTTTGATTGTATTAACACCTGACTCACCAGATTCCGTTTTCTCAGGCATAGTAAGGACAATGCCAGGACACTCATTCTCGGAATACGGAGTGATGAGAAGCAGACTCTGAGAAATGATAGGAGAGTATAGCTTTGCTCTCCTGTATATCAGTTTGGCTATCTGTATTGGCAGTATGATTACAGCCAGAGTCATCATGCCGAATGCGAACAGTACCTTAGTGACTAACATTTCTGCACCTCCTTTGCTTTCAATTATTACATAATGATAGTCATATTTATACATACCCATGGGGGGTATGGGTATAGACGAAGAAATACAAAGAGAGTGACCCCGGAATGAATGCCAAATGAATAAAATCGAAAAAAAACCGAAATCGGGAAGAAGGTTGATCGGCACCCTAGGGTGCCTAAAGAAGAAGCATCGAAGATGCGTGAGTGGGGGCAGAGGGATTTGAACCCCCGTCAGCGGGTTTCCACTACGGGAGGAGCTACCTCCCGCGGAATCAATGAGTCATCGCTCCAGTTAATCATCAACTGTCAGCA
>SUSW01000014.1 GCA_015063235.1 Thermoplasmata archaeon
TGCACCGCGGTGCATGTTGATTCCGTACTCCTTCTGGCCTCTCTCGATGTAGGCCTCGAACTCCTTTCCGTAGGACCTGATGTCCATGAAGAAGATGTCCTCCTGAAGGTCTCCGTGCTCCTTTGTGATCATTGCCTGCTTTGTCGCGTACATACAGCAGACGGAAGAGCAGTACTTCTTCCATCCCTTCTTCTGGGACCTGGATCCGCAGCACTGGATGTATGCGATCTTCTTGGGTGTCTCACCGGATGAGGGGACGACGATGTGTCCTCTGTGGGGGCCTGAAGCACACATGATCCTCTCGTACTCGATAGCTGTGACAACGTTCTGGAACCTTCCGTAGCCGTACTCGGTTGCGACCTTTGCGTCCCATACCTTGAATCCGGTTGCTGCGATGATGGATCCGACCTCGAGTGTGATGAGCTCGTCCTTGTCGTCGTAGTGGATGGCTCCCTTTCCGCATGCCTTGAAACAGTTACCGCACTTGTCTTTGGTGAGTTTCATACAGACCGAGGAGTCGATGACTGCGACCCTGGGGACGGCCTGTGCGTGGGGGATATAGATTGCTTTTCTGTTGGTGAGTCCGAACTCGTACTTGTCCGGGATGTTCTTTACAGGACACTTTGCCATACAGTCTCCGCAGCCGGTACACTCCTTAGGGTTTACGTACCTGGCCTTCTTGAGAACTGTGACCTTGAAGTCTCCTGCCTCTCCCTCGACCTTCTGGACCTCGTGATAGGTCAGAACATCGATGTTGGGGTGTCCATTACAATCCGCCATTTTAGGCGAGAGGATACAAGCGGAACAGTCGTTTGTGGGGAATGTCTTGTCGAGACGGCACATAATTCCACCGATTGTGGGGTCTTTCTCCACAAGGTAGACGTGTATGTCCCTGTCGGCAAGATCAAGCGACGCCTGAATACCTGCAATTCCTCCTCCGATAACCAATGCCGATTTACTCAAATCATTGCCTCCGTTTTAGGAATAAAAAAGACATGGAGTAACACTATATTAATCACGCTTAAACAAATATTATATATGGAGACTCACTTGCTTACCGACTGTCGTAACACGATTTTTGATTAAATTCAAATTTTGTGAAATTCAGTTTTATTTATTCATAGCCAGCATATCAAAAATGATGTTACCTAACTGTAATCCTTTCCAATTATGCAACCAAAATTTTAGTAGTTTTTTAAAAATTAATTCGTATTTAGGCGAATAAAAAGTAGATATTGAATATTAACGGCGTTAAGTATACGTTTAAATATTATAAAAATCGCAAAAAAATGATAGGGAAAAACGTCTGGCTATTGTCCTGATGATGGATGCAGAATACATCCACAAATTAACCTAAATTTTTTTAATTATACCTAAATTTCGAACTATTTCAGAGTGTATAATGCCGAATTTCGGCAAAGGGCAGAAAGGTGTTAAGTGAGAGTATGGACTACCCCTGTGCATGGTCGTGAAATCGGTCCGCGGACGCAGACGCTACATCGTCTTCACAATACCCGAGGAAGCGGGAAGGACAGAAGTCCTCGAGGCATTATCTGGACTTACTGAGGATATGCCCGATCTGCGCGTCATCACCAGCTTCGGAGGCAAGGCTGTCGTCCGCTGCAGTCCGTCAGAAATCGAAAAGGTGAGCGCGGCCATGAAACAGGGCTTCGCAGGGTCGGAATCCCTGATAACCTCCGGCACACTGAGGAAAATAAGGGAGGAATATCCCGAACTGAAGGTACCACGGAAGAAAAAGCGCCGATGGCTCAAACATCTTTACCTTTTCTTTTTATAATACTTGAGGGATGCAGTCGCGTAAGATAAAGGAGCAGCGATTATGCAACCCGGACAAATGGCATATGACAGGGGAATTACAGTCTTCTCCCCAGACGGAAGGCTCTTCCAAGTAGAATACGCCCGTGAAGCGGTTAAGAAAGGTTCGACCACCATCGGACTCAAGTTCAAGGGCGGAGTGGCCCTGATTGTGGACAAGAGGGCAATGAGCAAACTCCTCGAGCCCAAATCCACCGAAAAGATCCACGACATCGATGATTACATCGGATGTGCGACCTCGGGACTTGTCGCTGATGCCAGGGTCCTCGTCGACCAGGCAAGGCACGATGCACAGGTTCACAGGGTCAACTATGGCGAGAACATCTCGGTCGAGATGCTCGTCAAAAAGGTCTGCGACTACAAGCAGCAATTCACACAGTACGGAGGAGCGCGTCCGTTCGGAACCGCTCTGCTCGTCGCTGGAACAGACGACCTCGGAGTACACCTCTTCGAGACCGATCCCTCCGGAGCGCTTGTGGCCTACAAAGCTACAGGTATCGGAAGCGGCCGCGCCGCCGTCATGGATCTGTTTGAGAAGGAATACAAGGATGACATGACCTTCAACGCAGCCATGAAACTCGGACTCAAGGCACTCGAGGCCGCAATAGACGACAAGCTCAATCCTGAATGCATCGAGATCGGCGTCGCCGAGACGGGAAAGAAGTTCAGGAGACTCAATGAATCTGAGATCAAGGCGCTTCTCAAGAAAGAGGAGAAGAAGCCTAAAGAGATTAAGGGAACCGAATGAGGCAGCAACATGGTCAGCCTTGACGATGCAATCACAGCGAAACTGGAGACCCACGGAGAGACCTTCGAGATCCTCCTGGATCCAAAAGTGTTCGACCTGATGAAGCAGGGCAAGACGTTCGATATCGTCGAATACATGGCGGTGGAGGATGTCTTCAAAAACGCCAGCAAGGGGACCAAGCCAGCCGAAGACAAAGTCAAAGAGGCATTCGGAACAGACGACATAAGCGTCATCGCAAGGACCATCGTCGAGAAGGGCGAGATCCAGATAACTGCGGAACAGCGCAAGGAGATGCTCGAGGCCAAGAGACAGCAGATCATCACCTACATCGCCACCAACGCCATCAATCCCCAGACAAAGACGCCCCATCCCCCCAAGAGGATAGAGCTCGCTCTGGAGGAGGCGAAGTTCCATGTGGACCCGTTCAAACCGCTGGACAAGGAGATTGACGAAGCAATGAAGCTTCTCAGGCCCCTTCTTCCCATCAGGTTCGAGAAGTCGCACATAGCGATCAAGCTGAACGGTTCCGATTACGGCCGCTGTTTCGACGACCTGATCAGCTACGGCATAATCGAGAAGGAGGAATGGACCGCCGACGGATCTTGGATCGGCGTCATGGAAATTCCGGCCGGAGTGATCAACGACCTTACGGACAAGCTGAAGCACCAGACAAAGGGCACAGCGTCCGTGAAATTGATAAACTGACATTCGCGAGAGTGATAAAATGGAGAAAAGAAACGCCAGACAGACACGCGAGCTCGTCGTGCCCGGGGACATCCTCGACGGAACGGGGATGAGACCGGGAGAGAACGCCTACGTGCTGGACGGTAAAATACGCGCCAGTGTTATGGGGGTAAGAAATGTATTCCAGAACACTGTCGGAGTCATCCCCCTCAGGGGAGGATACATGCCAACCTCAGGAGATACGGTCTTCGGAGTCATCGTAGACATCGGACCTTCCAACTGGTTGGTGGACATAGGTGCACCGTACCCCGCACCTCTGCATGTGAGCGAAGTACCGTGGAAGGTTGAATTCGGTGACACATCGAAGTACCTCACCATCGGGAACGTGGTATTGATCAAGGTCCTTTCTGTGGACGAGAGCAAGAAGATCTCCGTCACCATGAAGGACTCCGGACTCAGGAAGATCGAGGGCGGAAGGCTCGTCAAGATCTCCCACACCAAGGTCTCCAGGGTCATCGGAAAGAGCGGATCCATGATCTCCATGCTGAAGAACATGACCGACTGCCGCATCACCGTCGGACAGAACGGAATGATCTGGGTGGACGGAGAGGACGAGAACGCCGATGTGGCCGTGGAAGCAATCGAGATGATCGAGAAGCAGGCCCAGAGCGGAAACCTAACAGACAGGATTAAAGAATTTATCGAGAAGAAAATCCCTCAGGATGAAGAAGACGAATATGATGATGAGGGGGACGAGTGACCATGAGCGGACACACTGATATGGTTTTGGTTGATGAAAACGGCCTGAGGATCGACGGCAGGACTGCCGAACAGCACAGGCCCTTCAAGGTTGAGGCAGGAGTCCTCAACAATGCGGACGGTTCCGCATACGTAGAGATTGGAAAGAACAAGGTCCTTGCAGCCGTATACGGACCCAGGGAGTGCCACCCCAGGCACCTGCAGAACCCCACAAAGGCTATCGTGCAGTGCAAATACAACATGCAGTCCTTCTCCGTCAGCGACAGGAAGAGGCCTGGACCGGACAGAAGATCCATCGAGATTTCGAAGATCATCTCCGAGGCTCTGGAGAAGGTCGTCCTGACCGAGCTCTACCCCCGTGCATCCATCGATGTGTACATCGAGATCCTTCAGGCGAACGCCGGAACCAGGTGCGCAGGACTCACGGCGGCATCAGTCGCTCTGGCAGATGCGGGAATCCCCATGAGGGACATCGTCCCCGCACTCGCAGCCGGAAAGGCCGACGGACACGTCCTCCTCGATCTGAACAAGGAAGAGGACAACTACGGACAGGCCGATGTGCCCATCGCGATCATACCTTCGACCGACGAGATAGTCCTCCTCCAGATGGACGGTAACATGACACGCGAGGAGTTCGACCACGGTATCGAGATGGCCGTCGCAGGATGCCACGAGCTGTACGAGCTCCAGAAAGACGCACTCAAGAGGCGCTACTCCAGGAAAGCAGAGGAGGAATCCGAATGACCGAGATAATGTCAGAGATCAAAAGGGACCACATGCTGAAGCTCATCGCCGACGGTAAGAGGCTCGACGGACGCGGAGTCGAGGACGTACGTAAGATTCAGGTCGTCACGGACATCATAGAGAGCGCAGACGGATCCGCTAGGGTGAAGCTCGGAAAGACCGAGGTCATCGCGGGAGTCAAGATCATACCGGGAACCCCGTTCCCCGACACACCCAACATCGGTGTGCTCACCACCGGAGCGGAGCTCATCCCCATGGCCCACCCCACATTCGAATCCGGACCGCCCGGCGAGGACGCCATCGAGCTCGCCCGTGTCGTCGACAGAGGAATCCGTGAGTCCGGAATGGTCGATGTCGAAGCACTGTGCATCACCCCCGGAGAGGAGGTCTGGATGTGCTTCGTGGACATCTACGCCCTCGACTACGACGGCAACCTATTCGATGCGGCCAACCTCGCAGCGGTATGCGCGCTCAAGTCAGCCACCATTCCCGGGGAGCAATACGGCAAAGGAGAGAACAAACCCCTGCCTATCACATGCACCCCCATATCAGTAACAGAGTGCAAAGTAGGTAATACTTTAATAGTAGACCCTAATTTCGACGAAGAACAGATTTCATCAGCCCGTCTGACGGTCACGACCGACGACAATGGCAACTTCAGGGCCATGCAGAAGGGCGGTTGCGGATCCATCACTTGATGAACTCAGCCTCTGTCTCGACAGAGCTGTAGAGAAGGGTGCCGAGATCAGGAAAATCATCGGGTGAAGACTATGTCAAAGAGAACAGAAAAAGCAGGAAGTTCCGGAAGGTTCGGAGCAAGGTACGGAGTTATCGTACGCAACAGGATTAAGACCATCGAGGCCCAGCAGAAGGGAAAGCACGAGTGCCCCGTCTGCCACCACATGTCAGTCAAGAGGGTAAGCTCCGGTATCTGGTACTGTAAGCACTGCGACACCAAGTTCGCAGCAACAGCATACAGCCCCAACACCAAGAAGGAACTGTCCCAGGTATCAGAGCAGTGAGTCAGACTGAAAGGTGATTACAGTGAGCACGGAAGAATACAGATGTGCCAAGTGTAACGAGCCCCACAGTATCAACTCGCTCGGTCTCCAGTGCGAGAAATGCGGATACAAGATCTTCTTCAAAGACAGACCGGTCGACAAGAAGGTCTACAAATCCGATTGATATGATAGTGGCCGAAATCAGGATGACAGGTGCCGTGGCAGAGATCGCGGTGCCTACCATCTCTCCCGAGGCTGGCAGAGAACTGCCCCGTACGGAGACTGAGATACTGCAGACGGAAGGCGGAGCGGTGATAAGGATCACCGCCACCGACACCACTGCAATGAGAGCGGCCATCAACTCATATCTGGAATGCATCCGGGTGATTGAGGACATAGACAATCTAACCAAGGTGAGGAAATGAACGGAATGAGTCCACAGCTCCAGAACCAGATCGCCCAGTTCCAGCAGGTCCAGCAGCAGCTCCAGAACGTCACATCCCAGAGGATGCAGATGGATGCCAGCAGGCGCGAGCTCATAAAGACCAAAGAGGAACTGGAGAAGAGCACCGGTGCCGTCTACAGGACCACCGGGGCGTTCATGATCAAGGTCGAGGACATAGATTCGCTCAAGGCCGACCTCGAGGAGTCCATTGAGACCATGGAGGTCAGGATCGGCAGCCTCGAGCGCCAGGAGACATCTCTCAAAGAGAAGTACACCACGCTCCAGGAATCCATTAACAAGGCCATGGGCAACGCAGTAGAGTAAACGCGCTTACATTTTCTTCCGGGGCTGTGCCCCGGGCATAATTCATTATAACCGCATAACCATTGTTCCAGACATGGTAGATGCGCTCGTCCTTAAGGACGTTAGAAAATCATACGGCCAGAGAGAAGCCGTTCACGGAGTCTCCCTCACTGTGAAGGAAGGTGAGGTCTTCGGCCTCATCGGACATAACGGTGCCGGGAAGACGACGATGCTCAGGATGATCTCGACCATCCTCAAGATCACATCCGGGACCATAGAGGTGTACGGAAAAGACGTGGCGAAAGAGTCCGATGCCGTCAGGAGCATGATCAGCTATCTCCCGGAAGATGCCGGAGCATACAAGGACATGACCGGACGCAGATATCTGACGTTCATTGCCAACTTCTTCGCCAGCGGGGCCGAGAAGGAGGCGATGGTGCAGAAAGGAATCGAGCTGGCCGATCTGGGCGACAGGATAGATTCGAGGATCGACACGTACAGCAAGGGGATGACCCGCAGGCTGCTCATCGCAAGGGCGATCATGTCATCGCCCAAGCTCGCTATCCTTGACGAGGTCACATCGGGATTGGATGTCATCAATGCCTTCGAGATCAGAGAGGTCATACGTCAGATCGCCGATTCCGGCGTAACCATCGTCATGTCGTCTCACAACATGTTTGAGGTGGACATGGTCTGTGACAGGGTCGGAATGGTGGATCAGGGCAACCTCATCGATGTGGGAACCCCTGCAGAACTGAAAGAGAAATACGGAAAGGAGACTCTCGAAGAGGTCTTCGTTGCGGCGGTGAAAGGAGCATGACTGATCTTGCCAATATTGTGAGAAAGGAAGTCAAAGAACTCCTTACACCCGGATCCATAGCCTCGGTCCTGATAATGGTCGTGCTGTTTGCCTGCCTCGGTAACATCATCGGAGGAGAGGTGGAGAAAAGCACAGCCCTGCCGGTAATAGGCGTCGCCAACTATGAGGACGAGACCATAGACACCGTATCTGGAGAATGGAACGCATATGAGGCACTCAAGAACATCTACAGGAAATCGGTCCCTCCCGAGGATATCGACAAGTATGTCATCCCCATGAACAAGGACACCGTCTATGAAGATCTCACAAAATCCGGTGCCAACTTCGCCCTGGTGCTCAATGACGATTTCAAGGAGAGTATAGAATCAGAGAAACGCGGTCTGATCGATATCATCTACGTATACCAGCCATCGGGAATGATCAACGGGACCGTCTCATCGACGGTTGGTCCGATGATCGTCTCCTCGCTCAACAGCGATCTGTCGTCCATGATCATAGGCTCGGAAACAGAGAAGGAACATGTGAAATTCCTCACCACCCCCATCGACGGCAGCACAGCCATCACCTACATCAAGGGTGAGCCCCACAAGGATGTCACGCCTTCGGATATTTCCAGCCAGCTGACCTCTCAGACCATGTTCATCCCAATCATCATCATGATCATCATCATGATGGTAGGGAGCATCGTCATCAGTTCCATGGGATCGGAGAAGGAGAACAAGACACTCGAGACATTGCTCACTCTGCCTATCAAGAGAACCACCATCGTCACCGGAAAGATCATCGCAGCAGCAACGGTCGGTCTGATATTCGGTCTCGCGTATATGCTCGGAATGAGCTTCTATCTGACATCGATCACGAGCATGAGTTCCGTGGCAGGACATTCTGTGGACCTTAACGAACTTGGACTCGGATTAGGGCTGGCCGACTACGCGCTGATCGCGATCTCCATGTTCCTTGCAATCGCATGTGCGCTCGGAATATGCATGATCCTCGGAGCGTTCGCCAAGAACTACAAATCCGCACAGACCATGACCATGCCTCTAAGCATACTTGCGATCATCCCCATGTTCATCACCATGTTCGCAGGATGGTACGGAGCTAACATACTGATCAAGTCGGTGCTGTTCATCATCCCCTTCAGCCATCCTATGATGGCCACCGAGGCGTTGATGAACGGTGATCTGACCCTGGTATTGGCCGGAATCATCTACATGACCGTCTTCGCCTTAGGATCGATCCTGATCACGGTCAGGCTCTACAAGTCCGACATACTCATAACGGGACTCGGTCAGAACAAGTACATTGAAATGCTGAAAGGTATGGGCAGACGCAGCAAACACTGAACCCTAGGGGGCTAACCGCCCCCATTTTTTTATCCGATAGTGATATGCCTGTCTATGTTCGGAGAAGTGGCGGACAGACTCAAAGGCAAGAACAAAGTCATCCTGGTCCATGGAAACGCGGATATGGATGCGATAGGGTCCGCATACGCACTCAAGAAAGCATTCCCTGAAGCAGATATCTTCGCGCCCAACGGAATCGACAGAATCAGCAAACTGGTCGTCGAGAAGATCGGTGTCGAGATCCTGGAGGAATGCGACATATCCGCTTACGAGCAGGTTGTGGTAGTAGACACATCTTCCCCCGAACAGCTTGAATCCTGTATCGAGATCCCCAAGGATGCGGTCATCATAGACCATCATATGCCGACGGGAAAGTGGGACGGATACTTCTTCTACTGCGATGATACGAAGACATCCTGCTGTGAAATTGTCAAAAGCATCCTGGATGAGAACGACATCGAAATCGACCGCGACACAGGTCTGATGCTGATAGGCGGCATGATCACCGACAGCGGCCACTTCCAGTTTGCAAAGGCCGACATGCTGTCGGATTTCGCTGATATCATGAAAAGGTGCGACATCAATATGGACGAGGCCTTCAATCTCACCGCCGCCCCCATGAGTATCTCCGAGAAGATAGCTATGCTCAAGGCCATAGAACGCACGAAGTTCGACCGTGTCGGAAACTTCATAGTCGCCACATCCTATGGCGGCAGTTTCGAGGCATCCTCATGCAGAGCCATCATGCAAGCTGGCGCAGATGTCGTTTTCGTCGGATCCCAGAGGAATGAAGAGTTCCGCCTGAGCGCCAGAGCCACTCAGGAAGCGGTTCGTAAAGGCGTGCATCTCGGAGATATTATGAAAGGGATAGGTACCGAGACAATGAATGACGGAGGCGGGCACGGCGGCGCCGCAGGACTGTCGGGAATCGGAGATGTAGAGGCCATGCTCCACATATGTATGATGAGAACGATGGAGGTCTTCAGAGAGATAAAAGCCAAAGACCTCCTTGAAAAGGATTGAGCCTCACCTGAGTTTGGTAAGACCTTCAAGGACCTTCTTGAGAGCCTCACGGTTCTCGGGGTGGGCCTCGAAATATTTTGCTACCGGCTCCAACGTCTTGGCCATTCCATCGGTGACACCGGTCTTGAGATCGAAGGGCGAGAGCTTCTTGCTGAAGTATGCCTCCTCGAGCTCTTCGTAAGAGTTGTATGTAACAGGTCCGCCGTACTGCTCCGGACGGTCCACGAAGAGGCTGCCGTTCCTAGGCAAGATGATGTACTTGCACAGCATGAGGACGGGATTGACTTCCTCATTGCCCTCTGCATCGAACTTGTCCATGGGGCAGTATGCCTTCTTCATCTTCTTGGCTATGGATTCCCTGTCGTCATGGATGGTGATGTTGCCCTCGGGCTTGCTCTTTGACATCTTGTTCTCGATGGGATCCATCCTATTGCCGCCCTTGAGTCCGGGGAGCAACGGGGTGTGGAGTGCAACGGGCTTCTTCCAGCCAAGCTTGTCCGCCGCATCCCTTGCAAGCATGTGAGCCCTCCTCTGATCGATACCGGCGTATGCGACATCGCAGTTGAGGACGAATATGTCTGTGGCCTGAAGGATGGGGTACAGCACCTTCGATGCGTCAACCTCTGCCTCGTCCTCGGACCTCCCCATGATGGTCATGGCCCTCTTGACCCTGGACAGGGATGTGACCTTTGCGACCTTGATCACCTTCTCCCAGTATTCTATCTCGGAGCACAGTTCGCTGGCGTATCTGAACACGACCCTGTCCTCGGGAACGCCGAGTGCGATGAAGCAGTCCTGCATGTATTTCGCACAGGTTCTGATGTTCTCCATATTTCCGCCGAGCTTATCGTTGATGTATGCGTGCCAATCGGCCCAGAAGATAGTGACCTTGAAGCCTGCATCACAGAGATCCCTGATCTTCTGTGCGACTAGGACCCAACCCAAGTGCACGGTTCCAGAAGGTTCGAATCCGATATATGCGGTCGGCTCCTCTTTCTCCGTGAGGAGAGCACGGAGTTCCTCTTCGGTCACGAGCTCTTCGGCATTCCTGGTTACCAAGGCTAGCCTTTCGTCAACATTCATAGGTATCGATTGCGGCAACGGTCCGCATATATTAAGCGTTGGCGGAACACACTTTGTCTCGGTGGGTATTCACTCCGATTAACTGCAGCAGTTCACTTTATAATCAGGGCAGATTAGAATGGGGACTGATGGACCCCTATCTGATCGCCGTTTGTATGCTGTTCTCGCTATTGGGATGTGCGGTCGGGGTCGTCACAGGACTCATCCCCGGGATCCATGTCAACACGATGGCATCGCTCGTCCTCCTGTTCTATCCCGGACTAAGAGGATTAATGGTCCAGTATCTAGAGCCTGACCATGTGGCGGTTTCCCTGTGCTGCCTGATAATGTCAGCCTCGGTGGTCCACTCCTTCATGGATTTCATCCCGTCGGTATTCCTGGGAGCCCCGGATGCGGAGGATGCCATATCCATACTTCCGGGACATAGACTTCTGCTGAAGGGACAGGGGATGATCGCGGTCAGATCGGCGGCGATAGGCAGCCTCATCGGATGCTCGGCCGCGATAATTCTAGCCATACCGATGCAGTACATTATGATGGCCGGTCTCGCAGACAACCTGGATAACTATACGAAAATCGTGTTACTCGCTGTGTCCTTTCTAATACTCTACAATGAATTCAGGCGCGGGAACATCCTGATGGGTATGACGTCATTCCTGCTGGCTGGAGCTCTGGGGTGGATGGTGATGAGGCTTCCGATACCCGCCTCCGGAGTGATGGGGGAGGGCACTCTGCTGATGCCCATGCTCTCAGGCCTCTTCGGACTGCCGACCATGCTGACGGCAGCTGAAGGGAAACCGTTCCCCAAGCAGATCGACAAGATCAAGGACCCTGTCGGATTGATACCGGGATTGAAAGGCGTCATCATGGGCTCTGTGGCCGGATGGTTCCCGGGGATCACATCCACCGTCGGCGCGACCATATCCGCCACGATCATGCCGGACAGGAGCCCCGAGCGTTTCATCTCTACCGTGGCATCAATAGGCACCGTCACTACCGTGCTCTCACTGGTCACCCTTTCGATATCCGGCGGAGGAAGGTCCGGAACCGTCATCGTCATCGGACAGATCCTCGGTGATTCCATCACCGGCTTCGCCACCGTGCCTTTCGTGATGCTGCTGATAGCCGCATCGGCGGCATCGATGATCGGATACGCCCTCACTATCGGGTTCGGAAGGGCCATAGCATCCTTCCTCTCGAGAGTCAGGCAGGATCTGATGAACAGATCAATCTGTATCCTCCTCATTATCCTCACATTATGCCTGACAGGCCCATGGGGGATGATCATACTTTTAGCAGGCACCCTGATCGGATTCGTCCCTGTCTCGAACGATACAGGGAAGACCGTACTCTGCGCATGCCTCATTCTTCCAGTGTTGGTCATGTGAGTTAATATACATTGAGCGACTGGACAGTATCATGAATCTGTCGAAGGCGGAACTGCTGGCATTGTTGGCTATGGCCTTCGGCGTATTCATGGACGGTTTAGATTCCAGTATCATAAACATCGCCCTCCCTGTCGTCGCCGAATACTTCGACACGGACACGAGCTCTGTGGCATGGGTCACCGTCGTATACTTCATGATGATCGCAGGCCTGATGCTGACCTTCGGCAGGATAGCCGATTCCGGACACATCAGAAAGATCTACATCGCAGGATTCGTACTGTTCTCCGTATCATCGCTGGCATGCGGCCTTTCTACGAGTCTCGAGATGCTGGTGGCCGCAAGGGTCTCCCAAGGTATCGGAGCGGCGATGCTGGGTGCAGTGGCCCCGATGATATGCGTGAAGTTCCTCCCGATCGAGAAGCTAGGGCTGTCCATGAGCATCCTGATGCTGGCCGGTGCGGTAGGATTCGGAATAGGCCCGGCGATCGGAGGGCTGATCATCGATATCGCATCATGGCAATGGACATTCTTCATCAACGTCCCTATCGGCATAATCGCCATACTGTTCGCCCTCAAGGCCCTGCCTAAGGACCATGACATCAAGGAATCCAAGCTCGATGTGATGGGCTGCACCCTGCTGTTCCTGGCAGTGATATGCGGAGTGTACATCCTGGAGATGTTCTCGCACGAGGACCAGGGGCTCATATGCACCCTGTTGGTTATCCCTATGCTTCTGAGCCTTCTGCTGTTCATCCGCACTGAGAAGCGGGCACTGAATCCGATGCTCAACCTTTCCATCTTCAGGGACTGGAGGTTCGTATCAGCCGTCCTCTGCTATATGCTGGTGAACGTCGCCTATGTCGGGATAGCCTATCTGGTCCCGTTCTACATCAGCAAGGAACTGGATGTGAGTTTCACCTTCGCCGGTTTCCTGATAATGATTCCTAGCTTCGTCACCATGGCGCTCAGCCTGCCAGCGGGCAGGTACGGGGACCTTCACGGAAGAAGGCTTCTGGCGATAATATGCACCGGCAGCATGATCGCGATGGCCGTCGGGTATTGGCTTCTGAATCCCTCCATGGGATGGCTGCCTTTCGTACCGATAGGCATACTCGGAGGTATAATGTGGGGCCTCTGCGGAGCATCGGTGGCTAGCAGGATAATAGATCTGGCACCTGATGAAGACAAGGGAATGGCGTCCACCCTGTCGAATTTCCTCTATTACACAGGAGGTTCGATAGGTACGGCATTGTTCGCATCGCTCGTCACCATAGGGTCGGACGCCATAGGGATTCCGCTCGAGGACATCACTCCGGAAGCATTCCTGACCGGATTCACATTCACGATGGTTTTCGGAATAATGATCTCTGTGATAGCATTCGTATGCGCATTCGTGATAAACGAGAAAAAGATCACGAAAGCTTGAGGCCAGCCTTGTCCATGAACTTCCTGGCATCCACGATGAACCTCTCATGGGTCCCGGAACCGACGTCTCCCGCCTTATCGTAAACCCTTACCTTGAATACCAGCCGCCTCCTGTCTATCTCTATGAGCTCCGTCTCGCAGACCACGGTCATCCCCAGGGGTGTGGCGGACGAATGCGCTATATCCAAATGGGTGCCCACCGTGGATGTTCCCATCTCAAGATAAGGGATGACGCTCTCGGAAGCGGTCTTCTCTATCAATGCGATCATAGCGGGGGTCGCAAATACCGGAAGATCCCCGCTGCCAACTGTGCAGGCGAGGTTGGAATCCTCAACTTCTACCGACTGCGTCCCTCTGATTCCGAGTTCCATCATGCGACCGTGTACGATATTTTTACTAATAATAATTTGATACGGACAGCATGGGATTGGAAGAGCAACTTTACAGGGAACTGTACGACCTGAGGGAGAGCCTCAGGGATCAGGGTCAGCGGACCACGGGCAGAGTGCCGAACGTCTGTTCGGACGAAGCTCTGAAAGAGATGTCTCAACGCGTGCCGACGAAGCTGGAGGACTTCATAGCGATCGTAGGTATAGGGCAGAGGTTCATCGACGTGTACGGAGAGGATTTCCTAAGGGTCACGAAGAAGTACGCTGTGACCGCAGCAAAGGGGTCCGATCTTGAAACGGACACGGCCAAGACCCTCAGGGAACTGGAGAAGAAGCTCATCAACATAAGCAGAGGGAACCGTCTGCTCTATCAGAGCAGGATCTCCATGAAGAACACCTTCGACCTCATGAGGATCCCCGGACTGGATCCGCTGGCGCTGCTGTTCGGCAACAAGAGAGTGCTGAATCTGTGCGATATAACCGAGAGCAAGGAGGATGCCAGGAATTACAAGCACCTGAACCAGATCATCCGTGAGGTCAACAGGGAACTTAGGGAGAAGGGACAATATGACCTGTACATCGGATATCCCTTCGTCCAGGGAAAAATGCCCAACGACGATTTCGACATACGTGCTCCGCTTGTTCTCTTCCCGGTCACTTTGGAGAAGGATGCGCGCACCATTTCACTGACATACGATTCATCCCGCGATGCGATGTACAACAACACGCTGATCCTTGCATATATCAAAGCCACCGGCCAGAACAGGCCGCTTCCGAATAATATCCTCGAGGATTTCGATGATGCACAGTTCATACCCGAGCTACTCAACTTCTTCGAGATGAACGGCATCAGGATCAAATGCGAACAGATCGAGCCCACGGAGTTCATCGATTACAAAGCGGGAGAATTCCCCGACTACCGCCCCGGAGACATGGAGCTGATACCCAATGTGGTAATCGGGAAATACCCTATGTACTCCAGCTCGATCCAGAAGGACTTCGATTCCATCCTGGCAGGCAAGGAGATCAACGGTATACTCACAGATCTGGTCCAGAATCTTGACAAAACCGATTTCCTCTCAGATAAACCGGACCCTCTGAGCCTTGACGAACTTAAGAGCAAGGGTTTGGAAGCATCGGAAAGAGACCTCGTCTACATCAACTCGCTCAACAGCGCACAGGAGAACATCCTCACGGCGATAGAGAAGCAGGACGAGATAGTGGTCCAGGGACCTCCGGGCACAGGAAAGTCACAGGTGATAACAGGATTGATCACCTCTGCCGTTGTTAAGGGCAAAACAGTACTGATGGTCTCGGAGAAAAAGACCGCCCTGGATGTGGTATACTCCCGTCTGGGCCATCTGGCAAAGTACTGCCTGCTGATCGACGACGTTGGAAACAAGGACCTGTTCTACAAACAGCTGGACCGCATGCTGTCCGCCGATGTTCCGAAGAAAGGAACCGATATAGACTCAATCTCTGACAGCATCGACGACGATGTCACCATGCTGAACCATATCGCAGACGTCCTGTACCGCCCTGGATCGTTCGGAGTGGCACCGTACAAGCTGTACGGCATGGAGAAGGTCAACCTGTCCGACGAGAAACAATTCAGCGACTACAAGACGCTGAAGGATACCGTGGACCGCAGGCTCATGGATGTGAAGTACCCGGAGCTGACAGAACTTCACCAGACGTTCACCAATCAGGCGCTGATGCGCAACTTCAACTCCTATCAGACGATGACGGCTAAAAGCCCTTGGCTGCCCAGGATGAAGATGAACCTTTCCGAATACAACATCGGAGAGATGAAGGCCGACCTCATGGACCTGGAGATGCAGATGAAGGAGCTCAACTCCAAGGGATTCATGGGAAGGCTGTTCTCCAAGGGTAAGGTCAACCGCGAGGCAACGGCGATGGCCAACAAGTACTTCGAGGACTGCGGGCCCCACCTGGTCACCAAGGTCATGGACGATCCGAAACAGATCATCGACGGACTGGACGACTATGAGGAATATTCATCTCTGTCCACGATGTACTCCAAGCTGTCCGACAACCAGCGCATCTACGGGGAGAACATCAGGATGGTATCCGGCAAGGCCGACATCGAGTACTCCGACAGTAATGACAAGATCTACAAATGGATGCTGAACGAGCATCTGCTGAAATTCGATTCCGAACATAAGGACATCATGCAGCAGATATGGGACTTTGACAGCATCATCAAGGACATGGACAGGAAAATGGAGCAGAAGCGCGGGCTCTGCAGAGACAGGGTTGAGGAGATCCTCCAAGAGAACCTAAGATACATCACGGAATCGAAGAGGCGCGGAGACATCAACAGGATTATCGAATCCAAGAGGAAGTGGAACCTCAACAAGTTCATCAACCGCTATTCGTACGAGCTGTTCAAAGGTGTACGCGTCTGGCTGCTGACACCCGAAGTAGTATCCGAGATACTTCCTCTTGACATGGGCGTGTTCGATCTCCTGATCTTCGACGAGGCTTCGCAGATGTACGTAGAGAAGGGAATCCCTTCGATCTACCGTGCGAAGAAGGTAGTTGTCGCAGGGGACCACAAGCAGTTGCGTCCCTCCAGCCTGGGTGTGGGGAGGATCGAATGGGATTCCGACGAGGAGGACCTGGATGACGATATATCCGCAGCACTTGAAGAGGAATCCCTTCTGGATCTCGCAAGGGCCAGGTATGATTCCATCCTGCTCAATTTCCATTACAGGTCGAAGTACGAGGAGCTTATCGCATTCTCCAACTACGCATTCTACAGCGGACGTCTGTACGTCTCGCCAAACGTGATCGAACCACCGAAACCGCCTATCGAGGTCATAAAGGTCAAAGGTAAATGGGACAACAAATCCAATCAGGTCGAGGCCGACAAGGTCGTCGAGCTCCTGAGAAGGATATTCCTAGAGAGGAAGGCCCATGAGACCATAGGCATCATAACGTTCAACGCATCGCAGAGGGATCTGATCAATGATGTGCTGGATGACGAGTGCTCCAAGGATTCGACGTTCGGGAAGATGGTCGCCGAGGAAATGAAGAGATATGACAACGGAGAGGATGTGGGTCTATTCATCAAGAACATCGAGAGCGTTCAGGGAGATGAGCGTGACATAATAATCTTCTCAATCGGATATGCGAAGAACTCCGAAGGGAAGCTGATGCAGAGATTCGGATGGCTCAACAACCGCGGAGGGGAAAACCGCCTTAACGTCGCGGTATCAAGAGCAAAGAAGAAGATTTACATCGTATCATCATTCGATCCCAATGACCTGCAGGTCGAGGAGAACAAGAACGACGGCCCCCGCATCCTGAAAAAGTACCTCCAGTACGCCGAGGCCATCAGCAGCGGCAACAGGATGCAGGCGGATACTATTCTCCACTCGTTCAGCGACGACCGCTGGGTAGAGAAGGAGGAGTTCGACTCGGGCCGCATAGCGGACAAGGTGTACAACGCACTGGTAAGGAAAGGCTACACAGTGGAGAGGAATGTCGGTATCGGCGGATACCAGATCGACCTTGCCGTCAGACAGGAAAACAGGTATATCCTTGGAATCGAGTGCGACAGCCGCCTGTACGAACTATCCGAATCGACTAGGGAGAGGGATTATCACAGACAGAAATACCTGGAATCCAGAGGCTGGAAGGTCCACAGGGTGTGGACACCCGGATTTTGGAAGAACCCAGATAAAGAGATTTCCGGGATAATCGAAGCTATAGAGAGGATTTGAAATGAAGACAACGTTGAAGATCGAGGGAATGATGTGCGAAGGATGCGTCAAGAGCGTCACCGAGGCTCTGCAGAAAGTGGATAAGGTCACCAAAGTGGATGTGAGCCTGAAATCCAACAAGGCTGTAGTGGAGCATGACGGCGTATCCGATGAGACGCTGATAGCAGCAGTGGTCGAAGCAGGATTCAGAGCTTCAGCGAAGCACGGCCTCTTCTCATGAGGTCCCGCGTATTCCGTATCGGCGGCATGAGCTGTGCCGCCTGTTCCGTCAGGATCGAGAAGGTCATAGGCTCGATCGAGGGCGTAGAATCCGTCATCGCTAATTTCGGCAACAACACTGCCACGGTGACCTATGACGATACCAAGGTCAGCGAAGCCGACGTGAAAAAGGCGGTGGATGCGGCCGGCTACACGTTGATCAGCGATGACCGCGACGAAGCTGAGAGGCAGGAGGTCGAAGCACTCAAGGTCCAGAAAAGGGACCTGATCACAGCGATAGCCTTCGTGATACCGCTGAGTATCATAGCCATGGGGCCGATGTTCGGCCTTGATATGCCCTGGAACATACAAACGAACTGCATCATACAGCTCATTCTGTTCCTTCCGATCCTGTATTCCGGAAGGAGATTCTTCAAGAAGGGATATCCGGCGCTGGTGTCCAGAAGCCCTACCATGGTTTCTCTGGTTGCTCTGAGCACCACCGCATCCCTTATCATGGGGCTATACTACACATATGTTGCATTTGCAATGCCTGAGCATGCGGAGCATATTATGCTGAGCTTCGACTCCGCCGGTATGATCATCACGCTTGTCAGCGTCGGAAAGTACATCGAGGCACGTTCCAAACACAACACAAACGACTCTCTGAGGAAACTGCTCTCACTGGCACCTGCCAAGGCCACACTCGTGGTTGATGGGAAAGAATGCCAGGTGGAGTCATCGACCCTAATCGTCGGCGATGTAGTTCTAGTCCGCCCCGGAGAATCCATACCTTCGGACGGAGTGGTGATAGAGGGATCCTCATCGGTGAACGAATCCATGCTCACAGGGGAATCGGTACCCGTATCCAAGACCGTCGGCTCCGCTGTCTTCGGAGCAACGGTCAACGGCAACGGAAGCATGAAGGTCAGGATCGAGAAGACCGGGGACGAGACCGTTCTGTTCCAGATAGCCAGGATGATGGAGATGGCACAGGGGACCAAGGCGCCTGTAGCCCGTATCGCGGACAGAGTTTCCGCAATCTTCGTCCCTGCGGTCATCATAATATCCGCGGCCAGCCTCATATTCTGGATGATCTACGGGAAGAGCCTGGAGGACAGCCTCACCATCGCCATCTCCGTACTGGTGATATCCTGTCCGTGCGCATTGGGGCTCGCCACCCCATTGGCTATCGTGGTCGGGACAGGGAACGGCTCTAAGCACGGGATCCTGTTCAAAACCGCCTCCTCTCTGGAAGCTGCGGCCAACGTAGATACCATCATCCTGGATAAGACAGGCACCATCACCCAGGGGCATCCAGCTGTTACATCCGTAGTTACTGGACTGGAGGAGCGCAGATTCCTCTCCATGGTCGCATCGGCAGAATCGGATTCGGAGCATCCAATCGCCGAGGCCATTGTGAAACACGCCAAGGATAACGGCATACCAATCCTGAACCACAGCGGATTCGAGGCCCTGACCGGACGCGGCATACGCTGTATCGTCGACGGAAGCGAGGTCCTCATCGGGAACCGCTCTCTGATGGAAGAGAACGGGATAAAGTTCAGCAGCCCCGGGATAATGGTCGCGATAGACGGTGCAGCTGCCGGATCCCTCGTTGTATCGGACCCCATAAGGCCTGAATCGCCGGCCGCAGTGAAATCTCTGAAGAGCATGGGCATAGCGGTCAAAATGGTCACTGGGGACCGCCAGGAAACGGCAAAAGCCATCGCCGAAGAGGCAGGCATCACGGACATAGTGGCCGAGACCAAACCCCAGGACAAGCTGGACATCGTGAGGAAACTCCAGGTACAGCAGAAGCATGTAGCCATGATCGGGGACGGGATCAACGATTCCCCGGCGCTTACACAATCTGATGTGGGAATAGCCGTGGGATCCGGTACGGACATAGCCATAGAGTCTGCCGATATCATACTGATGAATGATGATCTCAGAAGTGTGCCAGCGGCCTTGGAGATAGGAAGGTCGGCACTAAGGAACATCAAGCAGAATCTGTTCTTCGCCCTGGTCTACAACGCAATATGCATTCCTATCGCGGCGGGCCTCCCGATACTGTTCGGATATGAGGATCATCTGATGATGATGCCGATGTTCGCTGCGGCGGCGATGTCTCTGTCATCCATATCAGTGGTGACCAACGCCGTCAGGATGAGAGGGTTCAGACCGAGATCGCTGACCGAGTCTGGCTGAGGTTACGTTCAGAGTGCCGTTATCGCGCTTCCAGACGATTTCGGATTCCACTATCTCCAAAGGACGCGAATGCATCGGGGAGGATATGGTCATGGACTCGTATTCTCCCCCTTCTCCCATAATACTAATCCCTGTCTTCGCGCGTATCCTCTTCAGCTCATCCACCGCATCCCGGTCGATGACACGACCCAGCCATTCCTTCCCGAGCCCTTCTGCATAGCATCCTACGATCACAGCCTTGATGCCGGACTCCAGGAATGCGTCCATGACCAGGTCCTGATCCTTCCTCCACAGCGGAGAGAAAACCTTGAGACCCAGATCATTGCAGACAAGGTTCATCCTGTCCCATTGGTAGTCGGACCATACGGCTCCGGTGATGACGCCTTCCACATCCAATCCGTCGAGAGCTATCCTGAGACCTTCCATGTCCCCCTCTTCCGTCCCGGAGCTGGGAGCCGTGATAAGCTCCTTCCCCATGGCCTCAGCCATCAGGGGCACCACGGCCAGATTGGGCGTATGGAATATCCATGACGCCGAATCCTCAGGCATCACGTTGACCAAGTATGGGACGTCATGACCCATCTGCTCTTCCAGATACAGTGAGAAAGTCGAATCCTTCCCGCCCGAATAGAGGGATGCTAGCCTCATGTGTGCGCTATCTACTAACCCATAGATAAAGGAGGGTTTTTTATCGTTGTTCGCATGGGGAGTACCAGAGGAAGTGCCTATGGTCCTGGATGCAAACGCGATGAAGAAGCTGGTAGCCGAAGAAGCCGTGAAGAGATACGTCAAGGACGGTATGAACGTCGGACTCGGTACTGGATCCACCGCCAAGTTCATGATCGAGAAGATCGGAGAGCTTGTGAAACAGGGCTACAACCTCACATGCGCTGCCACATCGGTACAGAGCGAGGAACTGGCTAAAAGCCTCGGAATCAAGGTCGTGGACATCGACGAGATAGGGCACCTGGATATAACGATAGACGGTGCCGATGAGGTGGACCCTGACATGCAACTCATCAAAGGTCTCGGAGGCGCCCTCCTCAGAGAGAAGATCGTCGCCGCGGCCACGGTCAGGGAGATCATCATCACCGACGAGTCCAAACTGGTCGAGAAGCTGGGGACCAAGGCCCCCCTCCCCGTGGAAGTGCTGAGGTTCGGCCACGAGCACACCAAATACGCCCTCGAGAGACAGGGATGCAAGGCCGAGCTCAGGATGAGGGACGGCAAACCATTCATAACCGACAGCGGGAACTACATCTACGACTGCAAATTCGAAAGCATTGAGAAGCCTTTCTTCCTGGAATCCAGGATCGATGTCATACCCGGAGTGGTGGAGAACGGACTGTTCCTGAACACAGCCGTGGACGTCTTGGTATCCAGGCCGGACGGTACCGTCGAGAGCATGGCCGAAAGAAAATCAGGCGAAGATGCTTGATTGCGATTCATACGCGTATATTCGCGCGTAAGGATGCATCAGGTTTTTTATATAACCTCGATAATAGCACGCCCGTTTCAATTCAAGGTGAATACCATGAAAATGCCCAGAACAATCAAAAGATACTGCCCTACATGCAAGGCCCACACCGAGCAAGAGGTGGAGAGGGTCAAGAAAAAGAAGGCAAGCGAACTCAAATGGGGTCAGAGGAGATTCAGAAAGGTGACCGCAGGTTACGGAGGATTCCCCAGGCCTAAACCGGAAGGAAGGGAGAAACCCACAAAGAGGATCAACCTCAGGTACAGATGCACACAGTGCAAGAAGGCCAACATCTCCCCCTGCATCCGTGCAAAGAAATTCGAACTCACGGAGTGATCATCATGACCGGAGATTTCATCAAGATCAAATGTCCCGACTGCGACAACGAGCAGATCGCTTTCAAGAAGGCAGCGACCAAGGTCACCTGCCACGTCTGCGGTGCCACACTCATCGTCCCCAAGGGCGGAGTTGGAGACATCAA
>SUSW01000015.1 GCA_015063235.1 Thermoplasmata archaeon
ATTGAGAATCATACTCTAATCCCCACCAAAAATTATCGGAGTGTGCCATGACTCCCATTTCATACCCTGGAGCAGGATTCTTCGACGGAAAGACATCGATTGTTCCGTTATTGTACACCCAATCTACGCCGCCCAATTGACCCGAGAGATGCAAACCTTCGGCATCCAAGTCTTGATTGTCATCATAGATCGCCACTGCGGATACCATCACTACACCAACTATGAACAGCGATGCGATGGCAATTTTATCTCTATTATGATTCATGATATCACTCTTACCACATTGACGGACACATTCAGGCCGTCCTAGAGTCTCTGCCGAAGCCGAACTGCTAATGTATATTAAATAAGTAAAGACCTAAGAATAAAAAGTTTGTTAGCAGTTTATCAGAATATGTAGTAAACCTCGATTGTGCTGTGTTTCAATAATTAAGTCAATTCTCTGGCATCTGTAAGTTATATCCGGGACCCTCCGTCCTGATCAGATGGATTTCCTGGATGGCCGATGATGTGGCTACGGCACACAAGACGGTTGCAGTATATGTGAACTCTACGTACGGCAATGTGAACGGGAGTAGGGACAGGAGCAGCCCTGTAGCCTTGTTCATCAACGTATGTTTCACGATGAACTTCTTGAAGAGCATGTATCCCGAGAGTGGATTTATCAATGACAATAAATTGAGAGGGCCGGCGGATTGACCTGTCAGCCCCCCCCCCCAGTTATAGAGTCTGCATCTTCAAGCTTTGGTCTCTGGTGTCAGAGTCAGATTTCAGGCAAGTACGTCTGTCATGCTGTAGACCTTGCCCTTCTTCTGGTCTACGACCCACTTGGCAGCCATGACTGCACCGGCGACGAAGACCTCGCGTGAGTGTGCCTGGTGGCGGATCTCGATCCTCTCGGCGTTTCCGATGAACATGACGGTGTGGTCTCCGACGATGTCCCCTCCTCTTACGGAGTGGATTCCGATCTCCTTTCCACGGGGGCAGACGCCTTCACGTCCGTAGACGAAGTCCTTCCCTCCGAGCTCCTCGCTGATGACCTCAGCTGCTGTCAAAGCCGTTCCGCTGGGTGCATCCTTCTTCTGGTTGTGGTGTGCCTCTATGATTTCCACATCATAATCCAGACCGAGGTTCTTGGCGGCCTCCCTGCAAAGCTTGAAGAAGATGCCGACTCCGATTGAGTAGTTGGATGAGATCACTGCCGCGACGTTGTTGGAGACGATGGCGTCGGTGATGTTGGCCTTCTGCTCTGGGGACAGTCCAGTTGTTCCTATGATAAGGTTCACGCCAGCCTTGGCAGCGACGGGTGCGTTGGCGGCGGTTGCGGGAGCTACGGTGAAGTCCAGAAGGACGTCGGTCTTGGTCTCCTTCAGGACCTTCTCCAGATCCTTGGGGTCGGAGACGGGGACATCGAGCTTTCCCAGTCCGCAGATCTCTCCGATATCCTTTCCGACGTTCACGAGATCGAACGCCGCGGACACCTTCATTCCCTCGGTGGCGTTGATACGGCGAACGATCATCTGTCCCATCTTTCCACATGCCCCTACAAGGGCGGCTCTAACTTCTGTCATCTTAATCAACTCTGACCGCCTGTGCGGTGCTTCTGGGTGTCAATCCTGTAAAATGTATATAACGATGACAGATTGGTCTTCGGGCCATTCGTGGAACGATACCGTTTTTTCGTAATCCTGTTTAAGAAAATCGGAAGGGTAAGGGGATGGCCTGAAGGTTATTCAGGCCCATCTGTTGTAAAGGTTATGCTCCTGTCCTATCTGGTCCAGGCATCTCCCGACGACGATGTTTACGAGGTCGTCGACCGTCTTCGGCTTAGGATAGAATCCGGGGTTAGCATCAACCACCCTCACTCCCAATCTGGCGAGTTTGAGCTCGTTCTCGAGCATAATGGCGCTCTTGGGGGTCTCTCTGGGCAGGATGATGAGTTTCCTACCCTCCTTGATGCATACCGACACGGCCCTGGAAATGAGAGTATCCCCGATACCGCAGGCGAATTTCGCTACCGAAGACTCACTGCACGGTGCCACGAACATGGCATCGTATCTGTAGCTTCCGGACGCTATGGGTGCGAACATGTCGCCGTCCTCATAGATCTGGTCCGCCATGGCATACACATCCTTGACGGAGTAATCGGTCTCCACAGGGAGGAGGGCCTTCGCTGTGGAAGACATGACAAGGGCCTTCTCTCCCCGGAGTTCCTGAAGCAGACGGATTCCGTAGATGGAACCCGATGCGCCTGTGATCGCTACCACGTATCTCATCGGATCAGCTTTTGAAGTCATCCTTGTGCTTGTAGATCATGTACGTCATGATGATGCCCACAGCCGGAAGTATGATGGCATTCAGGATATCGAAAGGTGCGAGGAAGAACGGGACAACAGCGGCGACTCCGCAGAGCGTGACCGTTCTTTTCCATTCCTTCAGCTCGCTGGCAGATGCCCCGGCCATGATAGCTGCAGCGCCGCTTGCGAGGAATATCGCTCCCATGAGGAAGAACACTGTCTGGATAGGCATGCTGTACGAATCGAACAGATCCTTGATGGATTGATAGTCAGCCTGACTTATCTGACCGCTGTCTGCCATCTCCTTCAGCATCTCCAGGATCCCGTCGACGGATATTGCCAATATGAAGAGCATTATGGCGCCGAGGGCTGCCAGGACTCCGTATATCAATATTAGTACGGGAACAGGCGACAGCGGATTCTTCTTCGTAGAGACGTTCCTGTTTAAAGGGACTTCGCGGGGAGGCTGAGAACCGTCCACCGCGGCACCGCATTCCGGACAGAACACCGAGCCGTCTGGAAGTGTAGCTCCGCAACGGTAGCAGAACTTGTTTTCATTCGACATAGGTGGGTGTATGGAATCCTGATAAATAATTTGGACGCTCGGTCCGTATATCGTTCTTTTCTTACAGCTCCAGGCGCGGTATGAATATCTTACTTCTTCCCAGAATGGCCAGATGCACGGTTCTTCTGACCTTTCTTATTGACCTGTGCGTTGCTGTTTTTCCTTTCGGGCTTTAGGATTATATCCTTCTGCTTCTGCTTCAGGACCATGTTGTGTTCCGACCAGACTGGATTGCCGTCCATATCCTTCCCTGTGCAGTACATCAGCGTCGATATCGTGGACGGCGTAGGCGAGAATATCTGCACCTGCTCCGGGTTGGTCCTTAGCCACCTGCTGCAGAAACCAGACAGCTCTTTCATGTGCTTCTCCCTACATCCGGGGTGTGCTGCTATCAGGTAGTATGTGAGGTACTGCTCCTTGCCGATCTCTTTGTTGATCTTGTCGAATTCATTCTTGAATTCTATGAGGATGTCGCTGCCGGGTTTGCCCATCATCCTCAGCACATCGTCGGATATGTGCTCAGGAGCAACCTTCATCTGTCCAGAAACGTGGTGTTCGCATAAATGCGTAAGGAACTCTTTCCCGTAACGCTCATCGGCCATGATAAGATCATACCTTATGCCGGAGGCAATGGACACCTTCTTCACACCGGGGACAGAACGCACCTGCTCCAGGAGATTCATGAACGGTGAATGATCCAAGGGGAGATGCGGGCAGATTTTTGGATACAGGCATCTCCTATCCGTGCATGCACCCTTCTCCAGCTTCTTCTTGCATTCGAAGCCGTACATGTTCGCAGTAGCACCGCCGACATCTGTGATGTACCCTTTGAAACCGTCTGACGAGGCGATGCGTTCCACCTCCCTGATTATGGATTCCTCGCTCCTGCTGACCACCGTGCGTCCCTGGACCATCGCTATCGCGCAGAAGTTGCATTCGCCGTAGCATCCTCTCGACGCAGTGACTGAATTCCTGATGGTCTCCATGGCCCTCACCTCTCCCTGCGCTAGGTAATAGGGGTGGAC
Source organism: Thermoplasmata archaeon (assembly GCA_015063235.1). Lineage (GTDB taxonomy): Archaea > Thermoplasmatota > Thermoplasmata > Methanomassiliicoccales > Methanomethylophilaceae > Methanoprimaticola. The sequence goes on from SUSW01000015.1 coordinate 3,888, forward strand.
TGCATTCTCGTAATCGAGCTCGTATATCCTGTCGAGCTCGCTTTGAGAAAGTATGTACGACGGCGGATTCTGCACTAGGTACCTGGTGTCCTGCATCTGTGCAATGCCTTTGGCAGTGATGGGGTCGTTGTTCTCATAGAACATCCTGAATGCATGGACGAAGCTGTCAGCAGAGTCGCAGCACTCCATGTAACTGGGTGCCGTCAGATAACCGTCAGGGATCTCCTTGGAGATGTAGCAGATGCCGCGTATATCCTGCCAGTCCTGTCCATCGCGCAGGCACTGTGCTAGCTGGAGGTTAGAGCGTTCGCCCATCCCATAGGTGATGACATCGGCTTTGGCATCGAACAGTATTGATCTCCTAATAGAATTGGACCAGTAGTCGTAGTGCACCAGTCTGCGTAGAGTTGCCTCTATCCCTCCGAGAACTATCAGACGATCTTTGCATACCCTTCTGACGAGGTTGGCGTAGACGATGCATGCCCTGTCTGGACGTTTGTTGTTTATGCCTCCGGGCGTGGAATCATCTTTACGGCGATGCTTCTTCGTCGGAGTGTAATTGGCGACCATAGAATCGACGTTCCCGGCCGTGATACTCCAAAAGAGTTTGGGGACGCCGAGTCTTAGTATGTCGTCAGTATCATCGATATTGGGCTGACAGATCATGCCGACTCTGAATCCGTTTTCGATTAACCAATGGCCGATGATCGCAGCGCCGTTACTGGAGGAGTCTATGTATGTATCGCCCGATATGATAATGACATCAAGCGAATCCCAGCCTCTTTTACGGACATCTTCTTGCGTTATTGGAAGAAACATGTCAATGCTTGTAAGATGCTGATGATATAGAAGATTTTATTCTTCTGTCGACATAGAATCCTGGAGAATTAGATAAATTTGTATAGATCAATAAACTATGTTATACTTGCCTAACATAACCGAATCTTAACGATTTGATTACTCCGCATCGCGGAGGTAGGTATCGCGTTACCCGGTCTAGAACTGAGGGGGATGCACCGCAGAATAGTATCATCGTGGCCGTAGGGCTTCGGTATTGCTTTTTCGCTTAACAGCGTCTGCGAGCGCTCGCGCGATGGTAACGTTCTAACGTTGATCAATCATTGGTAAGGCTTTGCCTTGGAACGTTACAGGCTCTAGGGTATTCTTGAAAAAAATACGTCCAATATGGATCCGCCATCTCGGAGTCAATCCAAGAAGGCAATGGGGTAACGAGACCCGCCATTGGGCGCCAAGCCCATTAGCGGGGGAACAGCACGGGCCCCAACCGAAAGGAAAGTCCCGTGCGCATTCCTGCAATCGCAGGGGAGCGCGTTAGCGCCCGAGTGTAAACAGAGCCGGGCAACAAGACCTAACACAGCAGGGGGTCAAACCCCGCTGTGGTGGGAGATCCGCTCACAGACCTAGCTCCATGCGAAGTCCAGGGCGTGTGAAACACGAACTTTCCTGTTTCCGAACATAATGCGGTGGCTAAGCCCCCGGGGTGAAGCCATCCGCATTTCCTTTTATTGTCTGTTCAGAATTGTATTTCTCTTTACGTTTCCTCCCGAATGTTTTTTTTCTTCAAAAAAAAAGGGGGGGGGTGCTTAACATTGCAGCAATGAAGGCCTTGTATCAGAATCGATTTCGATATGTTCATATATGACAATGCTATCCGAACAACCACGGATATCAGGATTAGGTTTTCTATCCTGCCGTGGAGGATGTTTCATCTTCAGGCCGTACGGGGGCAAGGTGCCGAACGTGCGGAGATTGAGTAACTATTGTTATACGTGATTTTCTTAGCAATGCTTATATACATCATCCCATTACCAGAGTCTCAGTTAGGTCCACCCTGTGGACATTAGCGAGGTAATGAAATGGTAACTGTCTACGATGTTCCTGCTGAGCAGCTCATTCTCAAGACAGCCCAGAAGCTCAAGGAGAACGACAAGATCGTTCCCCCCGAGTGGGCAGAGTTTGTGAAGACCGGTAGGCACACAGAGAGAGCGCCTTCCCAGGATGACTGGTGGTACACTCGTGCCGCCTCCATCCTGAGGAAGCTGTACGTCAAAGGACCGATGGGATCATCCAGGCTTGCCGCCGAGTACGGCGGTTTCGCCGACAGGGGATCCATGCCGAACAAGGCAGTCAAAGGAAGCCGCAATATCGCAAGGAATTGCCTGAAGCAGCTCGAGGCCGCCGGTTATTTGGTATCGAAGGACAAACAGGGCCGTGCAATCAGCCCAGCAGGTCAGTCCCTTCTGGACAACACTGCTAAAGAGGTCTACGACGAGATGAAGGCCTGAACGGAGGCATCAGCATGGACGATCCAGAATTGGCAGCATTGAGACAGAAACGCATGCAGGAGCTCCAGCAGCAGGCTGAACAGCAGCAGAGACAGCAGGAGCAGCAGCAACAGCTCGAGATGCAGCTTCAGAACGCAATGAGGCAGATCCTGACCCCAGAGGCCAGGGATAGGCTGAATAACATCAAACTCGCCAACCCTCAGCAGGGTCAGCAGATCGAGATGCAGCTTGTACAGCTCGCCCAAAGCGGAAGGATACCCGTCCCCGTCAACGACGATATGCTGAGAAGCATCCTAGGTCAGATCACCCCCAAAAAAAGGGAGATCACCATAGAGAGGAGATAATCATGTCAAGTACTAAGGCCCCCGCAATGAAAGCTAGGCTCAACAAGAAAGTCAAAGAGAACCGCCGTGTCCCCGCATGGGTCATGATGAGAACAAGCAGGCAGTTCCTCCGCCATCCCAAGAGAAGGTCATGGCGCATGAGCAAGATTAAGGAGTGATTCGGATGGCAGACGAAATCGAGAGAACAATCGTCATCCCCCTCAGGAAGACGAAGCAGGCACCCCGCACCCGTAGGGCAAACCGTGCCGTCAAAGAGGTCAGGGAGAACATCGCAAGGCATATGAAGGCCGAGGAAGACAAGGTCTGGATCGATGCCAGCGTCAACGAGAAGATTTGGGCTAACGGAATCCGTAACCCTCCGAACAAGATCACCGTCAAAGCTGTTAAGTTCGATGACGGTCTTGTAGAAGTCTCTCTTGCAGAGTGATCGCTATGATGAGATACTCCCGTTACTCAGGCACGCCCAACATTGGCGTATTCACCGCGGTCAACGAGAGTTTCGCATTCATAGCCGGAGATGCCACCCCCGAGTTCGTGAAGGACGTGGAGGAGGCACTGCAGGTTGAAACACATTTGATGACGGTGGCCGGGTCATTCGTGATCGGGTCACTCGTCGTCATGAATTCCAACGGTGCTGTGGTATCGGGTCTTGCGGATCCAAGGGAGATAGAGATAATCGAGAAGTGTCTCCCCTGCACACCCATAGACGATGCGCTCAACGCAGCCGGCAACAATATTCTGGCGAATGATTCGGGCGCCATAGTCAATCCCGAATACTCGGACGATATGGTACGCATCATCTCCGATGCCCTTGGCGTCGAGTGTGTGCGTTCAAGCATCGCAGGCATCAACACCGTGGGCTCTGTCTGCAGAGCCACGAACAAAGGGTGCGTGTGCCATGCGGATTCCAGCGATGAGGATATGGATCTCATCATGGATGTCCTCAAGGTCGAGGCTATCAGGTCCACGGTCAATCACGGAGCGCGCATGGTGGGTGCAGGTATACTTGCCAATTCAAAGGGCGCACTCATCGGCGATGACACCACGCCCATAGAGATGGGTAAGATAGAAGAGGGCCTCGCTCTCTATTGATTCTCAGTGGTCGAAGACCCAACATTCCTTATTATCCGGCAGGTCGCTCTGTGCGATCTCCAGCTCGTTCCCGATGAAGTCCACGGCGTTGTCCGGTATCATCTCAAGGAACTTGTCCAGCGAGGAGAGCCTGAAAGAGAGTCCCCCTACCATGTAGTGCATGGGTACCGTGATGCGGGGATTGACCAGTTCGATGAGCTTCTTCACATCGGGGAGTTCCAGCGTGTAAACTTCGCCTACAGGTACGAAGAGGAAATCCACGCCTTTGATAGCTTCCAGGACATCGTCGGACGGTATGCACCCCAAATCTCCGCAGTGGGCGACGGTGATGCCTTCCATCTCGAACATGTATATTGAATTGGGGCCCCTCTCGCTGCCTTCGGCGTAATCATGGAATGTAGAAAAACCGCGGATGGTTATACCGCCTCTGACTTCAGTTTCCCCAACAAAGCCCAAAAAGTTCTGGTGCTCCCCTCTGATGACACGTGCCGCGTTGTGGTCGTAATGATCATGAGTCATGAGGACTACATTGGCGGATGCCACAGGGGGTTTGATTCCCAGAGAACGACCGTCATGGGGGTCAATTACGATAGTGGTCTCACCGTTCGAGAATTCGAAACAGGAATGGCCGTGCCATCTGATGCGCATGGTACCGCATATTTGGAGGGGTAATTAAGGTAATCGCCCTCGCCAAATACTATTAATGTCTATGAAGATACGCGTTTTATGAAGAGGACACTGGTGCTGGCAGTGGATAGGGATGACGATTACGGCGTCAAAGGAAGAGTCATCTCCCCGGTGATCGGAATCCAGAATTGTATCTCCGCTGCCAACGCATTGGGTTTAGCGGATCCGGAGGACTCGGACATCAACGCATTGTATGCCGCGATCAGCACATGCATGGATCTTCAGGAGGACGGCATCGATGCCGATGTCGCACTCATCTGCGGTAACGAGAAGGTCGGTCACAGGTCGGATTTGGCGGTCGTCGCCCAGCTTGAGCAGGTCCTCGACGAGATTAAGCCTGATAACGTGGTCCTGGTCGGAGACGGCGCGGAGGACGAGTACATCTATCCGATCATATCCTCAAGGTCCCATGTGGACTCTGTCAAAAAGGTCTTCGTCAAGCAGGCCCCCAACATCGAGAGCTCATTCTATGTCATCTCCAAGATGCTCTCGGAGCCCAACAAGAGGAAGAGGTTCATAGCACCTCTGGGTATCCTCATCACAGTGATCTCCCTGTTCCTCCTGATACCTGATCTGGTCATCGGTATAATGGACAACGACATCTCTAAGCTCAGCGCCATTTCCAGGGATCTGATCCTGCTGTTCGTGGGTATCATCATCCTGATGTACGCGTACAGCTTCATGCAGAGGGTTGAGGACCTCAGCTCTTTCTTCAAGGAGGACATCCTGTCGAGGAGTACGAGGCTGGTTATGACGGCCCTCGCCATCGGTATAGTGATCATCTCTGCCATCATCTGCTACTATGAGCTCAGGGACACCTACTTCCAGAATCTGTTCCAGGAGATTATATGCTTCTGTCTCATGATGGTCTGGCCTGTGGTCATAGGTCTGATGGTGTACATATTCGGCAGCATCATCGATGACGTCCAGGAGGAGGCTGCATTCAGAGTGAGCAACGTTTTCATCTGCGTCAGTCTGGTCAGCATCGGAATGGTCCTGACAGGTCTATTCGATATCGCGCTGTCATTCTCGCATCCCGCGTATGACGGTATGTCCGGAATCGCGGAGATCATCATCGGGATCGTCATAACGCTGGTGGCATCAGTGGTCAAGAACAAGTACAGGCCCGACCCGGTACCGGAGTGATCAGGTGGACTTCTCGGAGTGGGAACCGATTTACCGGGAAATCCTGGAGGATATGGGCTACAGCAGGGCTGACGACGAAAACTCTGTACGTATCCTGAAAGCGGTCACGCTCAACTCCAATCTGATCTCAGGCGATGATGCAGCAGAGGTCCTGAAGGATACAGCTACAGTGGTAGGCAACGCGCCGTGCCTGGAGAAGGATGCGGAGGAAAGAGGCATAGAAGGCACTGTGCTCTGTTCCGGATCCGCGGTAGGTAGGCTGATGGCCTTGGGAGTACGCCCTGACATCATATTCACGGATCTGGATGGCGACATCGGGCCGCAGATCCAAGCAAGCTCCGAGGGAAGCATTACGTTCATACACGCCCACGGAGACAATCAGGAACTGATAACGGGATACGCGCCGATGTTCAGAGGCCCTGTGGTGCTCACCACGCAATCAACCCCGGAGTACACCGTCTTCAATTACGGCGGGTTCACCGACGGCGACCGCGCATGCTGCTTCGCACGTCATTTCGGAGTCAGGAACATCAGGCTTATTGGTTTCGATTTCGAGAATCCCATGCCCAAGGAAGGTTCCGATCCAGAGACCAAAAAGCGTAAGCTCTAGTGGGCAAGGAAGATCATTCAAAACCTGCAAATCCTTTGAATCCCTTATTATAAGATGAAGGCTTACGGCGGTTTAGAGTGATCCTATGGATACCGCAATGCTCGTATTGATAATCCTATTCATCATCTATGTCCCGATATGGGTGTGGGTGTGGAGGAAACCCGAGCAGGCCGCAAAGTACCATCTTGTGAAGTACGGCCCTACGGTGATGATCAAGACGACCTTGGGTATCAAGGCCATGGGAAAGATAGGTAAGTACAAGACCTTCTGGCGCGTCTTCGGATTCATCTCCAAAGTGACCTCGGCGATCCTCTTCTTCCTCATGATGTACATGCTCATCGTCGCGATCATCGCGCTGCCTTCCAGGCTAGGAAGCGGAGGCATAGGTATCCAATACGCATTGGCCATACCCGGTTTCAACCCCATGCTCCCGCTGACCTATGGTATCGTGGCGCTTTTCATCGCTATGGTGGTCCATGAGATGGGTCACGGGATACAGTCCCGTGCCAACGACTGCGATGTGGATTCCACAGGCCTTCTTTACGGAGTGGTTCCCCTGGGGGCGTTCTGCGAGCCAAACGAGACACAGCTGAAGGCTCTGCACCGCAGGGGTCAGATGGATGTATACGCGGCCGGGATCACAGTGAATACCTTCCTGGCGGCAATAGCTTTCGCGATAATGCTTGTCCTGGTATCGTCGGTCTCAGTGGCAGATTTCGGTCAGTCCGATGCATCGGACTTGCCAGGAGTATATTACATCGATGAGGATTCTCCCGCATTCGTATCTGGCGTTCCTACGTCAGCATTGATTCTGGGGATAAAGGAAGCGGGTGAAGATGAGTTCCACGATGTCATCGTCAAGACGAACGGCCGTACTGTGTCGTTCGATTATGCGGATCCGAATCTGAAGATATCGCCGCTTAACACTTATATCCTCAAATACGCCACGGGCCCGAATGAATCCGATATAAAGGAATCGCAGGTATCCGTACAGATGGGAGCGCTCATCAAGACGGTGTCCAACAACAGCCCCGCGAAGTCCGCCGATCTGGAACCGCTCACGTTCCTTTATTCAATAACGCTCACTCACGGCGGTGCCACAACTGAGACGTACTTCTCCAACGCCTATGATTTCCATACGTACATGTCCACCACTGAGGCCGGCGATCTGGCCACTGTCAAGACAGTGACGATCTCCGACGGGGGCGACATCGAGATCGTAACCCACGATCAGGTCACACTCACATCGTCCGGTTCCCAGGGGTATCTCGGTATATCCGTCACAGACTCCGGATTCACGGTGACCACACCCTCGATAATGATCGAGAACTCCATCAACCCATTCGCGGGAGCATCGGCCCCCATAGATTACGTTCAGGGCCTCTTCAAGTATCTGTCTGGACCGTTCAATGGTTTGGACCCCGTTCCCAACTCCATCACATGGTGGTACGATGCATCGGACTTTACATGGATAATCGTGAAGACCCTCTATTGGATCTTCTGGCTGGACATACTATTGGCTATATCCAATGCATTACCTGCCTACCCGTTCGATGGAGGCTTTTTATTCGAAGGAGGCATCAATTGGTTGCTCGAAAAGCTCGGCGTCAAGGATGCGGAGAAGCGCAAGAAGATGTCCGGGAACGCGTCCGGAGCTGTATCCACGGTCGTTCTGCTCATGTTCGGCCTGGTCCTGTTGACGTTCATAATATGACGGTAAAGGGGTGAAAAGGATGATTGATATTTACGAGATGGTCAACGGAAAGGTCGCTAAGACCGATGAGATAAAAGAGGACGTCTGGATCAGTATGATCAACCCCACCGTCGAGGAGATAGATCATGTTCAGAGCGCTCTCGGGATCGACAGGGAGGCCCTCACCGCTGCTCTGGATGACGAAGAGGGTTCAAGGACCGAGGTCTCCTCCAAGTACACCATCGTCCTGGTCGACGCACCTACGAGGGAGTGGAGGAACGGACATGAGGAGTTCACCACCCTGCCCATTTCAATCACAATGACGGACAAGGCCATCGTGACGGTCTGTTTGCAGCCTCTGTTCGCCATATCCAACATCCTTTCCTCCATGAACAAGAACATCAACACGGTGAATGTGGCGAACCGTTCACGTTTCCTGCTCCAGATTCTTTTCAGGATCGCAATCAACTACCAGTCTGACCTGAAGTACATCGAGGTCAAGCGCAATGCGATCGAGGAGTCCATACGCAAGACCACCAAGAGGGAGGATCTCTTTGAGCTCCACGAGCTGGAATCCAACCTGGTTTATTTCAAGACCAGTCTGTCTGTGAATGCATCTATCATCGAACGCATCAGCAGGCAGTCTCGTCTGATATCATCCGCAGAGGACAGAGAACTCATAGACGACGTTATAGTCGAGACCAACCAGGCGCTCGAGATGACCAATACCTATTCGCAGATCATCAAGGGTACCAGGCAGCTGGTCGAGGCCGATCTCAACAATTCGCTGGCAACAGTCATGAGGTTCTTGACCTCCATCACTCTGATCATATCCATACCGACCATGATAGCAAGCTTCTACGGAATGAACGTTGAGCTGCCAGGAGGTACATACGAATACATGTTCCTGGTCCTCTTGGTTCTGATGCTCGTTATGTGCGTCGTGGCTATACTGATCCTGAAACGTAGAGGAATGTGGCGTTGATAGCATGTCCCGTGTCACAACATTGATAGATACAGTCAGGAACTTCCCCGGCGTTACAAGGAAGCATGCCATTCATGAGGTGGTGGATATGTTCCCCACATACTCCTTCCCTCAGGTTGTTGCAGCAGAGGGGGAGGACGCAGCTGTGCTGGAGTGCGGTAATATGTGCGTACTCTTCGCGGCCGACGGGATAATGGAGAAGCTGATGAAATCAGATCCGTATCTTGCTGGATACTATGCCGTCCTCGTAAATGTCAATGATATTGCCGCCATGGGCGGAAGCCCTCTGGGCATGGTCGATGTGATGTCCTTCCAAGAGGGGGCTGTCGGAAAGGAGCTTCTGCGCGGTATCAAGGCCGGAGTGGAGAAATTCAACGTCCCGCTCGTGGGCGGACACACTCATCCGGACTGCAATTACGATTCCCTGGACATCTCGATCATCGGTTCTGTGAAGAAAGACGATGTGCTTCTCAGCAGCACTGCCAGAGCAGGTGACGACATAGTCTTCGTTATCGATCTTGACGGCAATTTCCCCGAGTCCGTGCCCTACACGTATGATTCCACCACCTTCAAATCCAACAAGCTTGTTCAGGCTCAGATGGAGGCGGTATGCAAGGTCGCACAGAGACATCTGGCACACTCCTGCAAGGACATGAGCAACCCCGGACACGTGGGCACATTGGCGATGATGCTCGAATCCTCCTCGAAGGGAGGGACGGTGGATATAAACAAGATTCCCATCCCAGAAGGGGTGGACGAATGCAAATGGGCAACGGCCTATTTCGGATGTGCCTTCGTCTTCGCCTGCGATCCGTCCCATTCCCAGGAGATAATCGACATATTCTCCGAAGTCTCATGCGCCGGAGCAGTTGTCGGCAAGGTCGATGATTCACTTCAACTGAAGCTCACAGACGGGAATGAGGCCGGAGTTCTCTTCGATTTCTCCAAGGATATCGTGACAGGCATTAAAGTAGCAAGATAATTGAATTAGTGTTACTCAATCTGGCTGTATAGAAAAACTGTCCGCCCATGTGTAATATTTTAATAATCTGAAAATGAGTTCAAGCCAATGACAGAAGTGGCTGCGTCCGAATACCCTATGTTTGATAAGCATACGGAGGCTTTGGAGATAGGCTTCATAGATAACATGAAGATACCTCTGAAGCGCCTGTTTTCTTTGAAAGTGCTTATTAGTCTCGTTCTCGCGATCGTTTCGCTCATCGCTATTATGTATATCATCGAATTTGTAATGCAGAAAGTTGCTGCATCGGGGATGACAATTAACTTCCCCTTATTGTGCCTGCTGATGCTGTCGATCCCTGCCTGGACGATCTCATTTGCTTCATCCACTCTTCTGGAGAGGAAGCGTAAGCTCAATGCGTCGGGTACGGCCGGAATCTTGGGAAGGTATGTAGGGACAGTCATTGCCGGGACCATCCTCATGACTATTGTCTATGCAGCCGTGTATGGTATCTGGTATTGGTCCTATGGAAACATCGATCTTGATCTAGTCAACTCTTACCTGATTATGGTCTCGTTCGTAGTTCTCGCAGCCGCTCTTGCACTCTTCTTCAATTCCATCTTCGTCCATGCCTCGGCATTTACATATCTGGTCCTTTTCATCCTCATCCCGGTCCTGGCATTTCTGATAGGTCCGTATTTCGGCATCATGCAGATGCAGGAGGTAAGTTCGTACATGCCCCTCATAGATACCATTGCCACTACAGCCACAGACGGTTTCGGAGGAGGGACTGTCTTAACAGCATCCTTCGTTCTGAAATCCTCGCCTCCTATCCTGGCTGATGTTTCAGGTTCGGTGGTCCTCTCTGTCGGGTGGGCCCTCATATTCGTGGCGCTTACAATAATAGTCCAGTACAGGAGGGAAGCTAAGTATGAACAGCAGTAAGAAAGCATTGTCCGTCATGGCAGTTCTGCTTATGCTGTCCGGGGCTTTATTCATCCCTGTGACAGCTACGGATGCCGAGGAGAGGAGCCTGCCCTATGCGGACATCGATCCAGAGGATATCGAGGATGAAGCCCTGCAGGAGGTCCTTGATAAGCTGGTTGAACTGCTGAATGTCATACGCGGTGAGGCTCATATCTTCGATTTCACCTCAGATGTGGAGGAAAACCGTCAAAAGATCCACGATTTCCTAGAGGAGGCGGCAGCGGAATTGGAAATGGATCTTCCTGAGGACGAGATCAAGAAATTGACCAACTACTTCGGTGTCATCCCCATGGTACTTCTGGCTACCACGATGTTCGACCCTGTTGGCGACATTGATATCGGCGAAGGCAGTCTGAAGGTCGCCGTAGGCATTCCCGATTTCCTTATCGAACTGCTTAAGAACGAAGGCGAGCAGGTCGAGCTCGGAGGTTTCGGAGAGATGGGTATCCTAATGGACGTCCATTCGGATATCAACGTCAAAGCGACCGACGATGTTGAACGCATAGGTGTCTTCGGATCCGGACTCATAACAGCTCTGAATAACGCATTGGGGTCCTATTCAAACATCGCCAAGAACCTCATAGTATGCGACGACCTTGATATGCTGAAGGCCAGACCGGTCTCTATAGGGAAGGACTCAGAATACGCAGTGCATACGGATACGAATTTAGCGATCTACTCGTCGTTCGAGACCAATACCAACCTCCACATGGAAGATGGCGAGTCCAAGTTTGTCAGTTTCAATATCTGTCTACATATCCGCGGAAGCATCTCCAATGAAATGGAGCGCATATCAGGAACCGGTCCTCAGACCATCAAGACCGAGCTGGATTTCAACAGTACCGATATAGATTTCGTATTCGGAATGGGCAATCTGAATTCCAAGTCCAGAGACATCCTGGTAGGCATTGATAAGATCTCCATGGATGTCGGGTATTCTTCGGACATCGACGGGGAGGTCAAGAGCTGTTCCGTCCGGAACTCCGGTGTACTGTCCATCGCCAACGGCATACTTATCTCTAGGGAGGGGTCAGAAGGCTCCGGCGATGTCCCTGTGCCCATATATGTTCCTGATAAGCCCGAACCGAGGCCTCCAGGAATGGACGACATAATCAATTCTGCCAAAGAGCAGGCGATCACCGTTCAGAAGTTCGATCCCACCACACAGTACATGGTGGGCGGGGCTTTGGCAGGAGTGGCTGTGCTGCTCATTGCGATCATCAGGTTCGGTAAGAAGTACTGAAGAAACATGTTAGGGGGGATTTCTCCCCCCATTTTTTCAGATGAGAAGTGTCTGGCCACAGCGGTTGTTCCCGTCTCCGGATGCAAGTTGACCATTTCGCTCCTCAACCCTGCGACCCCATAAACGTCAGTGGTTCGAAGTGAGGCTGCTCCCGTCAGGACCTGACCCGGTTTCCCCGATTAATGCTCGGTGAACAACCCTCCGGCTGTTCCCGCGGCAAACTCCGACTCTATAGGACAAGATGTCATAGTTGCTAGATGGGCTTGCAAACATCAACGGGACCGCCCGCTGCTGTCACCCCCGCGTATTGACGATTTCGGGTATAGGACACGCCAAGCGCCCCGGTCAAGCCAAACAAAACCCTATTCTCAGAAGTCATAGAAAAACATTGTCTATATACAGTTGGTAATTGGATGATTCTCCCACCATTTAGCGTGCCAAAAAATAGCACGCAGTAATAAATACAGGTTTGAGCATAATCAAGAATGCCATGCTAATAATTAGCACGGATTTGGTGATTGGGAATGATAATATTCGGCTTGGATGACCCTTGGGTGATCGGCGCTTACGTTGGATGCATCTTATGCGTTGTATTCTGCACATATTACAGTTTGAGAAAAGGAGACGATTCGGAGGACGATTCTGATGACTGAAGGAGTCGATCTGACAATATTCGCCTTCATGACGTTGGTATTTGTCATCATCACGCTTCTACTCGGATGGTATGGTTACAGGAATACGAAGAACAACGAGCAGTTCCTTCTCGGGCGTAACAAGACCAATCCGTTGATCATCGCCCTCTCGTATGGAGCCACATTCCTCAGCGCGTCCGCAGTTATCGGATTCGGCGGTCAGACGGCCGTCCATGGGATGTCCCTGATGTGGCTGTGCTTCCTGAATCTTTTTGCGGGTCTCGTCGTTGCCTTCCTCATTTTCGGTAAGAGGACCAGGAGATTGGGAAGGAAGCTCGGAGCAGCAACTTTTGCCGATTTCCTCGGTAAGGTTTACGGCTCCAGAGGCATAAGAGTATTCACAGCTGTTCTCATCCTGGTCATGATGCCAATTTACGCCGCTGCCGTTCTCAAGGGCGGTGTGAACTCCTTAGCAGTCATCACAGGACTCACCGATTATTATAACGTCATTCTTATCGCACTCTCCGTAATTGTTGCTCTATACGTTGTATACGGAGGGATAATCGCCGTCATGTACAACGATGCTCTCCAGGCACTCATCATGTTCATAGGTATGGCCGTCATCGTCGTGGTCACATACAGTTACACAGGAGGAATCACTTCCGGTAACGAGGCCATGGTCAGCATATGGGAATCTAAGGTGTCCGAATTCTCCACTTTGGGGGTAGCTGACGGATTCAACGGGTGGACCGAATTCTCTACCTTCGGATCGAAGGAGTGGCTTACAGTGGTCACCACATTCATCATGGGTGTGGGTATCGGTGCAATAACACAGCCTCAGCTTGCCGTAAGATACATGTCTGCCAAGAGCGACAGGGATCTTAACAAATCCCTTCTGATCGGTTCCATATTCATCTTCATCGTTGTTGGTGCTGCATACACCATCGGGCCGCTCACCAATGTTTATTTCTTCAACGAACACGGCGGACTCACATCCTTCCAATACATTTCGAGTCTCGGATTGGGAACCGATTTCATCATTCCCCAGTTCATCCTGGAGATCTTCAACGATGTCACATTCGGCGAGATATTCGTTTCGTTGTTCCTGCTCTCGCTCATCTGCGCTTGTATCTCCACCATCAGTGCACTGATGCACACGATCGGTGTTTCAGGCGGATACGATCTCTTCTCTGTTTACAAGAACAGGAAGTACAAGACAAACGGCGATGCACAGTCGGTCAATATCAACAGGGTATTCATCGTCATATTCATGGTACTGGTCGTAGTGTACTGCTATCTGATGCCCAAAGACATAATCGCCAAGGCAACATCCATCTTCATGGGTCTGACTGCTGCAGCTCTGCTCCCGGCATACTTCCATTGCCTCTACTCCAAGAAACCTGACAAGCTTGCCGCTATCATCAGTATCTCTGTTGGTTCAATTACATATGCGTTCAGTGCATTGTTCATCAACAAAGGGATGAGCATATTCCTGCCTGTCTGCGAATGGATATCGGGTCAGCCAGTGCTATTCCCGGATTCGACGATTGCCTACATCGATCCTTTGGTCCTATCGCTGCCTCTTTCGGTGATTGCGCTCGTACTAACAATAATTGTAAATAAAAACAGACTAATAAAGGACCAGGACATAAGTCCGAGTGAGGATCTGTAATGAGTGGGGCTGTCGACATCAACGTGCTTGCTTTCGAAGAGAAGCATCTGATATCAATCATGATGTTCCTGTCAATGAATGGAGAATGCCGTAAAATCGAGATTTATGAGAACGTCTCTTCAAATCCTCGTATTCCAGACAAGTTGGATCGTTTGGAGGCTCTGGGTCTGATCACACAGACGCCCAGGTCAGACTCCAGGTCCATCACCATCGGCCTCACCGAGAAGGGAAAGATTGTTGCGGCCCACTTCGTAGAACTTGACAAGATCATCAAGAATATCTGAAACCATTGCCGGAGCCATCCGGCACTATACTTTCACATACTGCTAAGTATCATCTAACCATACCACCGCCTATGCAGGAGAAGGCCCTGGAATTAAGGAACGTATCCGTCGTCAGAGACGGAGTCCATATCCTCAGTTCGATAGATATCGACATCTTCCGGGGCGAAAACGTTGCTATCATAGGGGCCAACGGTTCCGGTAAAACAACTCTTATCAAACTCCTGCGCGGAGAGATCCGTCCATATTTCGAAGAAAAGGACCCTCCTATTATGAGGTTATTCGGTTCGGACAGGTGGAATCTATTCGATATACGCAGCCGTATGGGCGTCGTATCCATGGATCTTCAGAATTTGTTCGATGAATCAATCACTGTATCCGATGTCATCTGTTCAGGTTTCTTCAGCAGCATCGACGTCTTCCGCGGTATGACCGTCACCGATGAGATGAGGGCAAAGGCGGCTTCCGTAGCTTATGTTATGGGTATTGATGGCATCCTGTCCCGCTCAATCGGCTGTCTGTCCTTGGGCGAGTTACGCAGGGCGCTGATAGCCAGGGCAATGGTCTCAGATCCGGAGATGCTCGTTCTGGACGAGCCAATGACTGGTCTGGACATAGTAATGCAATCCAAATTCAGGAGGATGTTCGACATCCTAATTCGCTCGGGCGTGAGCATTGTCATGATAACACATGACCTCTCCGACATACCGTCTTCAGTCGACCGTATCGTCGCTATGAAAGAGGGCCGTATCCTGATGGATGGGCCGAAGGGAAAGGTTCTTACCGATCGCAACATCTCCGAAGTATTCGGAGAAAGTATTAAGGTCATACAGGATAACGGGTCCTACAGCATGCATCTTGTGGAGGGGGGAGAGAATTGAAACAGATATGTTCTGGCTGCGGATCGGAGATTCCCGAAGGCAGCGATTTCTGCTACGCTTGCGGAGCCTGGGCGAAGAACTCCTACAAGGTCAACGACGAAGGCACGATACTCTATCTCCAATATTGCATGAAGTGCGGAAAGGAACTTGTGCCGGGTGCAGAATATTGTTCCCACTGCGGAGCAAAGACCAAGGATTCCGAGATACCCATCAACATCAACAGGAGCAAGAAGCTCAAGATGACCAACCTGGACTTCGTCGCCATCCTTCTTGCTGTCGTCCCCGGACTGTTCAATATCTTCGGGCTCGGACAGGTCATTCAGAGGAGATGGTCCAAGGCGTTCGTCTACGTCTGTGCAACCGCTATCTTCCTTTACATCTATCCTGCGATGATGGAATCCTCTAACGGCCGTGTCATCATGATCGCCCTGCAGATCGGTTTCTTCATCATGTCGGTACTTGATGTGTTCAAATGTATCGCAACAAAGGGGGCATGACATGGACTGGACGGAGAAGTACAGGCCGCAGTCTCTCGACGAGGTCATAGGGAATCCTGCCGCTGTGAATACTCTGAGACAGTGGGCCGAGTCCTGGAACAACGGTATACCTGCTATGAGAGCGGTTGTCCTGATAGGCACGCCGGGAATAGGCAAGACCACCTCCGCAGAAGCCCTGGCCAGAGACATGGGCTGGTCAATCATCGAGATGAACGCTTCCGATCAGCGTACCGGGCAGGCCATAGAGGATGTCGCCATCAGGGGGTCCAGATTCAACACGTTCTCCGATGACGGCTCGTATCTAGATACAGGAAAAGGGCAGCGCAAGCTAATAGTTCTTGACGAGGCCGATAATTTCTTCGGGAACTCGGACAGGGGTGCGATCCCTGTCATTACAAAGCTGATCAAAGAGACCCTACAGCCTGTGATCTTGATAGTCAACGACTTCTACGAACTGTCGAGGAAATGCAGTGCGGCCAAGACCAACACCGTTCAGATAACCTTCCAGAGACCTAAAGCAATGTCCGTCGTGAAGGCATTGAACAGGATTGCGGAGAAGGAAGGGAAGACCGTTGATCCCGATGCAATGGACATCATAGCCGAGAAGGCCAACGGCGATATGCGTGCAGCCGTGAGGAATCTGGAAGCACTCTGTCTCGGCACAGATCATGTCACAGCAGAGATGGCCGAAGGCATTTCCGCACGCGACAAGCGCAGCGATATGTACGCCCTGATGTCCGCCATATTCAGGTCGCAGGATGCGATGAAGGCACGCCGTGTGATGATGGACGTCGATGCCGATCCCGAAGAGGTCAGTCTGTGGGTCGACGAGAACCTCCCATATGAATACCTTGACACCGGGGATCTAGTCAGGGGCTATGAGAAACTCTCACGTGCAGACATCTATCTGGGAAGGGTCAGAAACCGCCAGTACTACGGATTATGGTCCTATGCAGGCGATATGATGACTGCCGGTGTCAACACAGCCCGTATGTCCGGCAGATTCTCACATGACCGTCTGCATTTCCCATCGTATCTTTCCAAGATGTCGAGGAGCAAGGCGGCCCGTTCCCTGAGGAAGTCCATATGCCTCAAGCTGGCGATATACCTCCATACCTCGACAAAGAGGGTGGATCTCGACATACTGCCATACATCAAGAATCTCCTGGCTAACGATACGGAGATGCGTGTCATCATCACAAAGGAGCTGGAGCTAGAACCCGAGGAGCTGGGTTTCCTGCTTGACAAGAAGCCTGATTCCAAGGATGTCAAGGCCGTATTCGCCGCGATCGAGGAAGAAACGGCTCAGAGGATGGAATCCAGGAAATCGTCGGCCAAGGCCGAGATAAAAACTGCCGAGCCAGTACCCGAACCCGTTGAACAGATGAAGCCCGTGAAGAAGCCTGTAGCGGATAAGAAGAAGAATCAGGCAAGCCTTTTCGATTTCTGAGGTGGCCGTATGGATGAGAACTACCGGAACCTTCTGATAAAACAGCAATACAGGCTGTACAACGATCACGCTGCAGTCAAACTGTGTCACTGGATGAAGGAGAGCATGCTCCATGAGCGCCATTGCTACAAGCAGGATTTCTACGGTATCGAGAGCCACAGATGCCTTCAGATGACTCCAGCAATCAATGAATGCAGCCATCTTTGCACGTTCTGCTGGAGGGTCCAGAACAATGATTACGAGGTCAAGGACTGGGCTGAGCCGAAGGATATGCTGGATGCCCTGATCAACGAGCAGCGCAAGCTCATTCAGGGATTCAAAGGAGATCCCAGATGCGATCCCCAGAGGTTCCAGGAAGCCATGAATCCCAATCAGGTAGCTATATCTCTTGCAGGCGAGCCCATTACATACCCCTATCTTTCGGATTTCATCAAGGAATGCCATTCCCGCGGGATGACCACCTTCTTGGTCACCAACGGGACGTATCCGGAAAGGCTTGAGGCCCTGGAAGAGCTTCCGTGCAAGACCTATGTTACCGTTGCGGCCCCCAATGAGGAGATATACAAGAAGGTCTGCCGTCCCAAGATCAAGGACGGGTGGCAGAAACTTATGAGGACTCTGGAGCTCATGCCATCTTTGAATACAGGTACGGTCATCCGCCACACTCTGGTAAAGGGCCATAATCTGGGGTGGATCGATGATTACGCCCGTTTGGACAACATCGCGGAACCGGAACTCATCGAGCCGAAGGGGTATGTGTTCGTAGGCGGTTCCAGGCAACGTCTTTCCATGGATTGCATGCCTTCATTCAAAGAAATAACCGATTTTGCAAATGAGTTGGGACCCAAGGTGGGGATGGAGATCATCCGTCAGAGGGAGGACAGCCGTGTCGTCCTTCTTGGCCACCCGGGTCAGGAGCTCGATGTGCGCAAGCTGAGGTCCTGATGAGAATCAGAACTTGATCACGCCTGTCGCGAAGAGGCAGACGATGGCTATTATGTGCACGGCGAGGAAGATGTAAACCAACTTGAACTTGATCTTCTGTGTTTTGTGCCTTACTGCAAGCATCCCTGCCGTAGCCCCGAAGGGTCCCAGAAGGGCCAGGAAGAGGAGTGTGGATTCTCTTGTCCTCCACTGATCGTTCATCGCCTTGTGCTTATCCCACACAAACACCAGGAAAGCGATGATGTTCAGCACCGCATAGATGGCTAACCCTATGAACAGATAGTTCATGATATCATTCCAGTTTTGCTATGAAGTCATCAACAGCCGAGGGCAATCCAGATCCGTTCAGCTGTTCGGATTTCTTATTGAAGCAAACGACATCTGCGACACCTAGTGTTTCCGCTATGTTTTTGACCTGCTCTTCAGTCCTTTCATCCTCTTTGGAGATGATGACGTACAGATACGTCTTCTTCGTTTGGAGGACCTCTCTGTTGTTGGTCACGAATTCTTTGACGAGCTTGTCAGGGGATCCGGTGTTGTTCGCAGTTCCCAGAATAACCGTATCATATGCATCCAGATTAAGCCTCATGAGGTCTTTGAGGTTGAATATGTCTGTGTTTGCCTTGATAGAAATATACTTGGCGATCGGCATGTTGCCTTTTGTGAGCAGACCGGTCGCGTAAATCAGTGCTTTTGCCATCCCATCACTTCTGCTTCAGTAGCAGCATCGGGTGCATCTACCTTATTTTTTATAAGGTTTGGTCGGAATTCAATGTCCCAGGGGCACCGGGGGCTGCTCGCCTTTGAAGTATCTCTCGACCACCTCGGGAGTTACCGTGGTGCACATGATCTCCGCCGCGTGGTTGCCTTCTTTGTCATAAGGGATGAGAGCATCCTTAGCCATATAGGGGAAGATGCCCCTCTCCGCTGCAGCGAAATAGGTGGTGGCCACACAGAACTCGGTGAGCATGCCTGCGAACAGGGCGCAGTCGATTTCATTCTCTTCAAGAATGTTCTCCAGATCAGTCTCTTTGAAGCAGTTCATGTGCTGCTTGTGGACAACGATGTCGGTATCCGCGGATACGATTCCGGGAAGCCATTCGTCTCCGTCATCGCCGTTGTAGCCGGTATGGGAGGAACCGTCGAAATGGATGAATATGACCGGAGCTCCGTGCCTTCTGAAGATATCAAGGAAGACATTGATGTTCCTAACTGCTGAGGACATCCTTTCCTCCCAGTCATCCGTATTCAGCGAGAATTTGCGCTGCGGATCTATCACAATCAGAGCAAGATGCTTGCCCCACACGTAGTCCCTTATCATGCTGGATGAATGTGGATATACGTTAATACCGTTTGCTATGGGTGTTGACCTTTACACTAAGAATAAACAACCTTTGAATTAATTTAAATATGAATTCTCTATCGAGGTAATCGATGTCCAGGAAGTTGTTACTCCTAGCTTTGGCCGTCGTATCATTCGCGGCGGTCTGCGTAAGCTTGGATCTAGCGGCGGCTATGGACTCGGAAGCGGAGGCTGATCGCCCTACTGATCAGCAGGATAGGAACATGCCTGATCCGATGCGTGGTCACATGGAACCTCCCCGTGACAACCCGCCCATGGATGGTCCTAAGCCCCCCTGCACTTTGCAGGATCGCATGCCCCCCATGGACGGCGGAATGGATCTGCAGAAAAGAATCGAGCCAAGACCGGAACCGGGACAATTCGGCCCTAGGTCCGAGCAGCCTGAATATCAGCATGATGCTTCGCCGGAAGTGCTCTCAGCACATCTCAGGCCGATGATCGACGGTGACATTTCCGAATTCGACCCCGGATTCGTCAAGGATGTCATTGACTATGCCATGGACAGTGGAATGGAGGAGATAGCAGAGCTGCTTATGAAGAAGCTAGCTGCCAATTACGAAGCCTACCTTCACACCATGATGAACATCGGAGCGATCGATACCCGTGCAAGCGGTTTCGACGATCATATGGATGAAGTATCGGATTTCGAGCTCGTCGATGATGACGAAGAAGATCCTGAGGATCCTTTGCCCTTCTCAGAGCCCGCACCTTCTCAATACAATCCGTTCAGAGAGTTCTCTGAGCCCCGTTTCGCCCTTCTGGAGCTGTGAACGTTCTGTATTAACAGAACCCGCACAATTGCGCATAAACCACAGAACACAGCCAACAAGGAAGGAAAAGAAATGGGAAGAATAAACCAAGGAAATAAGCAACCGATACTATCAGTATCATCAGTTCATCTCATCTTTTCCGAAGCTGAAAAGCTTCAGAAGGGATGATCGGGATGGGCAGCATATTCGACAGTCTGTTCGATTCCGTGGATTCAATGGGTCCGCAGGAATTCATAATATGTGTGTCAGCAGCCCTGGCCATAGGGTTCGTGATATCGGCCATCTACATGTTCAGGAACAATTACAGTAAGAGCTTCGCACTGACGATCGCGATCCTGCCTGCTATCGTTGCAGTAGTGATCATGGTAGTAAGCGGAGACATCGGAGCAGGAATAGCAGTAGCAGGAGCATTCAGTCTCGTAAGGTTCCGTTCAGCACCCGGCTCGGCGAAGGAGATCGTAATAATCTTCCTGGCCATGGCCACCGGTCTCCTCATCGGAATGGGATTCCTCGCATACGCAGCAATATTCGCAGTCATAATCGGCCTCGTTATTCTGGTCTGCAATACCGTGAAGTTCACGGAGAAGAAGACAGAACAGGCGGAGAAGGTGCTCAGGGTAACTATCCCTGAAGACCTCGACTACTCATCAGACATAGACTCGGTTATAGACGAATACACCTCATCGATGGAGCTCGTCTCTGTCAAGACGGTGAACATGGGAAGCATGTTCAAGCTAACATACAACATAACACTGAAGGACCCTAGCAAGCAGAAAGAGCTCATGGATAAGATACGCGTAAGGAACGGCAATCTCGAGGTTGCACTCATGCGCAGGGATTTGGTGGAATCCAACCTGTGAGGTACTACCATGGAAGCAAAGACGATATTCAAAAGATACGAACTGAAGTACGTGCTGGATCGGAATCAGTACAAGACTGTGGAGCAAGCGCTCCAGAAGCATATGGTTCCGGACAGGTTCGGCCACAGCTCCATACGCAACCTGTACTTCGACACAGAAGATTTCCTCCTGGCAAGGCGCTCCATAGAGAAGCCTCTGTACAAGGAGAAGCTGCGTTTCCGCAGCTACGGTTCCGCAGATGCGGAGAAAGAGATCTTCGTGGAACTGAAGAGGAAGTACGAGGGGGTAGTATACAAAAGAAGGCTGTCCATGCCTTCGCAGAAGGCCATGGGTTGGTTTTCCGGAACCGAAGAACCTCCCAGCAGCCAGATAGGCGAGGAGATAGACTTCTTCAGGACCAGGTATCAAGGGATCCGTCCCGCCATGTATCTTTCGTACGAGCGCGACTCATACGCGTCAACAGATGAAAGCGACCTCAGGATAACGATAGATTCACGCATACTTTCGAGGACTGAGGATGTAGATCTGAGCATGGAGCCTTCTGGCAACGAAGTATTGCCGGAGGGCTACAGGGTGATGGAGATCAAGACCATGTACGGTTATCCGAAGTGGCTTACTGAGCTTCTATCAGACTGCAACCTGTACAAAACATCATTTTCCAAATATGGGAACGCATACAAGGAGATGATACTGGGATTCAGACCGGAAGAGGTCTGTCTTCCTCAATTCGCCGGCCGCATATGTTTCGGAAATGCTATAAACCATCAGTCAGCGGGCCTTAAACCCGTTGACGCAGAAACCGCTTACAGCCGTATGACGACGGCTGCTTCGATCAAAGGAATAGGGATGATAGAATGAAAGGCAGCATATTGGCGGTGATTGCGGCGGCAGCCATAGCAGTCATCGGAGGAGCAGTCTTCTTCATGAACGGAAACATGAATGACGACACTCCTGCAACAGAGGTCGACGAGACCTCAAGAGACACGGTCATCGAGATCGATACAGGAGAGAGTACGGACCAGGGCGTTTCCAATGCCGATAATAATACGTCAACGGATTACACTTTCACCGTAACATATGTCAGCGGAACAGAAGGTGCATACCAGATAACAAACGGAACGGGAGGGTACACTGTGACTTTCAGCAACATCTCTGCAGATTCCGAATATTCCATAGCCGGTGTACTGAACGGTAACATCGTCATCGAAGCAGGAGATTTCGATTTCGATTTCGATCTCAACGGAGTGACTATCACATCAACAGCAGAGGTCCCCATCTGCATAACATCAGGGGAGAACGTATCGATAACAGCAAAGAAGAACACTACCAACTATGTATACGACAAGCGTTCGGCGGTATCCGAAGAGGACATATCCGCAAGCATCTACAGCGATTGCGATCTGAAGCTTAAGGGCAACGGGAAACTCGTCGTTGTCTCTGACAGCAACAACGGAATCCACTCCAAGGATGATCTGACCGTGAAGAACCTCACACTGTATGTGACATGCGTGGACAACTGTCTCAAAGGCAATGACAGCGTGGAGATCACATCAGGTACCATCACTCTGAACGCCACATCCGGCGATGGTATAAAGACTTCCAACAGCGAGCTCGGCAGCAAAGGTGTCCAGCGCGGATCGGTTACGATCAATTCGGATGACGGCGACACATCTCTGACCATCAGGGCTTACTGCGACGGAATAGACAGCGCATTCGATGTGCTTGTTGAGGAGACTCAGGGCTACAGCGTCTACATAGACATAATGGCAGGGATCGATGCTACGAATACCGAATCCTATGTGACCTCCGGTCCAGGAGGGATGCCCGGTGGAGCCCCAGGCTGGGGAGGACAACCGGGCGGAGGCAGCTGGGGTCAAGGAGGCCCTGACAGCACAGGAAACAATAACAAAGCATCCTACTCCTGCAAAGGAATCAAGGCGAACAACTCGATAGGCATCAGTTCCGGTACGGTGATAATCGATGCGTACGATGACACGCTCCATGCCAACAATGACGAGACCATCGAATCCGGAGTTACTCCCACCGGTAACATCACGATATCCGGCGGAAAAGTAACGCTCAACAGCAAGGATGACGGAATCCATGCCGACGGTACGCTCACTATTTCCGGAGGGTTCCTGAAGGTCAACGGAAGCTATGAGGCGCTGGAAGGTGCTTACATCGTCATATCCGGAGGTGAGATATCTCTGATATCCACGGATGACGGAGTCAATGCCACTTCACGCGGACTGAAGCTGTCCGGCGGATACCTTTATGTCTACGCCGGAGGCGACGGGCTCGACTGCAACGGAAGCTCCATATCCTTCGAGGGAACAGATGTGATTATCATCTCCACCAGCGGAGGAAACTCGAGCATAGATGCCGATTACAGCTACTCCTACTCGGGAGGCAGCGTGTTGGCCATCTGTCCCAGCGGAATGACTCAGGAGGTCACCGGATCCTCAGCATTCAGGAGCTACGGAAGCCAGCAGTCATTCGGCAGCCTCAGCAAGGGAACGGTCGTGACGGCTACCGTCAACGGTACGGCAATGCTTGCAGTGAAGATGCCCGCATCCCTGAGCAACTGTCTCGCGGTCTATATCGGGTCAAGCTCAGCCACTATCAGCTCCGGAAGCTCATCGCTCACTCTGAACGATGACGGAGCCTATGTGAGAGCATGATTCCATGTCCCCCTTTTGGGGGACTCAAACCCTTTCCAATCCTTTTATACGGTCCTCCCGATACACCATCATGGCCTACGACGTGAAGATGATTGACAAGGAACGCACCGAAGAACTCCTTGGATCCTGCAGTTCCCTCAACTACTACAGGGTCAAGGCCGATATCAACGGCATCTGCATCGAGCTCTTCTGCGAGAATAAGGATTATGTCGACATGTGGACGGATAACTTCTACCACATGTCCGATACGGTACGTTCCCATGCCAGGATATACTGCATCAATGATCCTTCGGTCGATCTTCATGCCGAATACGACCTGTCCACATTCACGATGTTCCTTTTCAACTTCGACTACTACGGATGGATAAAGAGCGTTGCACTTGGCATAGCAGGCAACATACTGGAGCAGGCCCACGGAATCTATTCCGTCCACGGGGCAGCCATCGATGTTGACGGAGCAGGCGTCACGCTCATAGCCCCCTCGAAGACTGGTAAGACCACCCAATCTTGGGGGCTTCTCAGAGTTGACAATGCCCACCTGATCTCGGACGACTGGTATTTCGTTCAGTTCGGTTGCGGAAGGCCCAGGATAACGGGTTCTGAGAAGAACTGCTACATAGATGCCGATATAGGCGATGTTTGGGAGGAGTACAAGCCTCTCGTCGTAGGAGTAAAGTTCGATAACAAGGGCAGGGGGATCGGCAACGTCAGATGGGTGAGGGGAGAAGGATCCGTCATCCCCAAGACCGCCATGCATACGGTAATACTACTGAAAAGGGATAACAGCGACACCGAGGTCGTAAGGGAGCTTGATGTCGAAGACGCACTTGCCTATCTGGAATCCCATGATTTCTGCAATCCGCATCAGCTCATCCGCGATGAAAGGAGTGTGTCCCTCCGCCGGGATTTTTTCAGGGAGTATCTGACCCAATGCAAGGTATTCATGGTGAACACGATCTGTCCTGCAAAGGAGACTCAGGAACGCATCAGACAGATCGTCAGCGGAACCTGAAAGGCAGAGGAGAATCCACCGTCATGCTGTCTGGCGTCACCAGGCAGTCATACACCAGTATCCTGACTCCCTTCCTGTAGGCCTCTTCGAGGACAATTCCGAATTCTTTATGGGTGGAATAGTTTGGAATGAATGATTCCATGCCTTTCATCTGAACAATGAGCGCAATATAGCATTCATAACCCTCATCCAGGGCATCCATGAGGCCTTTCAGGTGCTTAACTCCGCGTTCGGTCGGTGCATCAGGGAACATGCAGATGCCGTCGAACTCCAGAGTCACGCCTTTGACTTCGATGAAGCATCTCCTTTCGCCATCCTCAACATAGAAATCAAACCTGGAGTCGCCGTGAGTGAATTCTGGATGAATCTCAGGATTCCGGCCGAAGAGTCCAGAAACAGGTATGAACTCCTTGAAAGCAGCATTGGGAGCCTGAGAATCGATATTGATCAAGGTTTTTCCCTTATAGGCAGCGATGAGGTCGTAGCGGGTCTTCCTCTCGGGATTGCCTGAATCGAAAAGAACTACTTTGGTCCCGGGTACCAGAATCTCCCTGCACCTGCCCGTGTTCTTCACATGGACCGTTTCCATCCTGCCGTCCACGTCCACCTTCGCTACGAATCTGTTGGGGCGGCTGACGAAAGTCCCTGTTGTTACCCGGTCGTACCTCATATTATTCGGTCTGGACATCAAGCTTCACGAAAAGCATCAAAAGATGATTTCCGATTGTGTTCGTATCCTGCGGTCGGAATAAGGGGTTTTATTTATAAATAGTTTAAAATCAGCCGAAGAGTTCGCCTTCGGACTCTAATCGATTCATAGTGCTAGATACGGTTGGACCAGGTTCTTGAACCTGTTGATCAGCGCCTCCAACTTCTCCATGAACCATATTTTCAGGTTGTCGAAGAATCCGTGACCATTGTCATCAGACGCGTCATAACTGTTGTCGTCGTAGCTGTATAAGGGTTCCCAGTCATCATAATAAGGGGCATCGTTTGTAGTTTCTTCAATCACTCTCGCATCCGAATCATTCAATATCCCCGTAACGGCGAAAGCGGACAATACCATCGCAGCACTACGACCAATGCGAAAGCGCGGGATCCTGTCAGGATATAGCAGTTTGCCCCGCTATCGAACTCATTCTATCTTTCTTATACATAATATTAATCGTATATTGCGCAAGCCTATAATGAACTGTTTTCTCATTATATCTATTTAAAAAATTGAGTATATGTGCAGTTTTTTTTTGCAAACGTTCTCATATTGATCAGTGAGTCCTAAAGGGGGAGTTCGGATACAACGCCTGAGCCTTGTACATTCAATCGATTAGAATTCTGCGTCCGCTTCAGGTAAGGTCTCTTCCGATTGAGATTCATCCGCTGCAGTTTCATCTTCGACATACGGCCTGGTATAGTTATCGTCTTCAAGCATAAGATAGGACATCGTTATCGCCGGATAGTGTGCTTTGACGATCCTTCCGGTATTCAGGATCATGGTACGGAGATAGTTATCCTTGACGAACGACACGACGTTGCCGCCGCTGTAGCGGTCTACAAGGCAGATTATCTGGAAGAAGGTGTTGAGTATATTGTCAGTATATCCTTCGTACCCGTACCTGGAGGCGGCCTTCCTAACGCTGGGTCTGAATGTATCGACGAAATCATGGTAGTCGTCCTTGTGGTTATACAGACTGAGGATCGTCTTCACGATACCGCCGTGATCCTTGACGATATCTGTGAGGACCTTCGGGTTGCTGCGGCCGACATACACGGTATTCACGAAATCGATCTCGACGACATCGTAGTAGAACTCTCTGGTACCGAGGGCATCGAAGAACTTCTGGACGAATCCGACGTTGATCTCCTCCATATATCTGAAACCGCCGACACCTTTGAATTTTGCCATGTTGTAGAACGGTACAGCATCCTTGCCCACATAGGCCATTATGTTGGCAAGCATGGCAGTGTTGAGTGTTGGGTCGTGATCCGGATTCAGGATTATCCTTTTCCCGTACCTGACGAAACCGTATTTTGCGGTGGGGATGTAGGTCACCGGATCATCAGGGTTGGTGGTATACCAGATGTTGTCATAGCGAGGGTCGGTCGGCGATGGGCGGCCGGCCCCATCTTCATAGAATCCGCAAAGAGGGGTCTCGAAACAGAGGCCATAGACATCTTCTTGTGTCAGTTCGATATCACCAATGTACTCCTTGACTCTGCCTTCCGCTATGGAGTCGGAGATGTTCCTGGACAGGAGGTTACAGCCTGCTGCGGTCCTGCTGTATCCTGCAATGAGGAGTTTGGTCTTCCCCTTTATCCCGAATTGTTTTATCGATGCACGCAGGGCATCCAGTCCGGCCTGGCCAGAAAGAGCGAATCCTGTATGGTCTCCGCTGCGGCCTATCATCACATTGGCAGCGAATTCAACCGAATAATGGGCTCCGCTGAGCACCAGGAAGATCAGATTGTATCCGTTCCATGTCTTGCACCCTACGGCAACATCAGTGGATTCGATGGTGGGGAGCGAACTGTATACGTCATTCACGTAGACGTCTCTGCAGCCTAGGTTCCTGAGAAGCCTCTGGATGTTGCCCGATCTCTTCGTAGGATCTGCATCCTCGGTGCAAGCGGCCAGTTCGAGATTCATGGCCAGAGTCATAAGATGAGGGTTATATTCCGTCGCTGGAGCGTTGAAGAAGGAGTCTCCGTAATAGAGGAACATGTCATCGTTGCCTTCTGTGAACCAGTTGAACCCTTTGAAATAGTACCTTTCGACACCGTTCGTATTCCTGGTCTGTAAGAAATCGATAGTGATGCTGATATCCTCTTCTGTCTGGAAATCGATGGAAGGTTTCCCGTCCAACAGCGTACCGACCAGGGTGCCTTCGGTTATGTTATCGAATCTGAAAGTGTACTCCAGTGTATGAAAAGCGGATTCCGTACGGAACTTTACTGTATTCTCCTCAGCAATTACGATCGGAGCATCGGACCAGGCGGATTCCTTCCCTGTGTAGATTATAGTAGCAGACTTAGGTATCCGGACATCAGGTGCTATCTCTTTCGTCTTTCCCCTGCGAAGGGCAATTGAGAAATCCTTGGCGCCTTCATTCCAATCATCCAGCGCAGCTATCCTGACGCTGTTCTTATAATCGATAAGGTCGACGGCAGTCGTAGAAGCAATGGCGACACCCTCAAGAACAGTCGGCAGGATATCCTTGCGTTTCATGGTTGCGACACTACTGCCGAATATATAGATATCAGTATGCGTTGCTGTCCATAAGAGTTCCGAATCCGTATATCTTTTTTGATTATCGATAAATATAGATTCAGTTCTACTCAAATACATGACTAAGAACGATGCAGCACTGGGCGGCAGGGAGAAGATAATCATCCGCACCAGTATCATCGGTATTCTGGCAAACATAGTTCTGGCATCCTTCAAAGCCGTTGTCGGCATACTCACCAATTCTATAGCAGTCACTCTGGATGCAGTTAACAACCTGAGCGATGCGCTGTCCTCCGTGGTCACTATTATCGGTACAAAGCTCGCAGCTAAGAAGCCTGATAAGAAGCACCCTTTGGGATACGGGAGGATCGAGTATCTGAGTACTATGATCATCGCAGCCATCGTTCTTTATGCAGGTATCACGTCGATGACGGAATCCATCGACAAGATCATCAATCCCGAGGTGGCAGATTACTCTACGGCATCTCTGATAATAATCGCATCCGCGGTCGTGGTGAAGATCGTTCTTGGAAGGTATGTGAAAAGTGTTGGTGAGAAGGTCAATTCAGGTTCGCTCATTGCATCCGGTACCGACGCCCTGTTCGATGCCATCCTGTCCGCCTCAGTCCTTGCGTCGGCTTTCATATACATCTACTTCGACATAAGTCTGGAAGCTTATGTGGGTGCCGCAATTTCGGTATTCATAATCAAATCGGGAATCGAGATGATCCGCGATGCGGTGGATGATCTCCTCGGTAAGAGGGTGGATAAGGAATATTCCGATAAGATCAAGGAAACCATCTGCAAGGATGAAAGGGTTTCCGGAGCTTACGATCTCATATTGCACAGCTATGGCCCCGACAGGCTCATAGGTTCCGTCCATGTGGAGGTACCTGGGGAGATGACAGCTTCTGAGATAGATTCACTCGAGAGGGATCTTGCAAAGGGCGTCTACCTTGAGCATGGAGTAGTTTTGGCAGGAATAGGGATCTATGCTTCAGATGAATCGGAAGCATCCAGCACGATTCTTTCGGAGATAACCCGGATTGTCATGTCCCACGACGGGGTCCTGCAGATGCACGGATTAAGAGTAGACATCGAGAGGAAGGTCATCAATCTCGACGTGATAATCGATTACGCGCTCGAGGATCGCGAAGCTCTGTTCGCGCAGATCCGTCAGGAGATCCTATCCAAATTCCCGGATTATGATATCGAGATGGTCCTGGACATAGATGTGTGAACGGCTCCCCGCCTCTGTCCGTATTCTGGGCGATCATTCCCTTATGTATCTGTCCCCGCCGAGCAGGTCATCCGTTATAGAATCACATTCGCTGAATGAGCTTAGGAGGACGTCCTTCTGGCTCCCCACATAGTCTACTATTCTGTCCTCGGACAGCTTCAGTAGATTGCGTAGAGTGTAGATACTGGTCAGACCGGTGTACGTCCTGGACCCGTCCAGTTCGGTGCTGTCCACAGTTATGCTCCTGACTTCCTTTCCAGTTTCGTCCGTGTACACGCGGACATTGTCGGAGAACTCCAGCATGTGCCCGCCGCCACCTTCACTCAGGTTGTTCTTGATGTAATCCGCCAGCTCCTGCCCGGTGAAGCGGAATGTCAGCATCTTCCCGGAGTAGGGAACGGCATCCAGCGCCTTGAACAGACTGATGTCCCCCTTTGCGATGCCTGTACCGAATGAATCGACACTGAGCATCGAGATATCGGCATCCGTCAAGGTCAACAGGTAGCCCATGCAGAACTTGGCCAGGTCGTTCTCCTTCCCACCACCCATATCCTTGTAGCCGGTCAGATCCAATTCGGTTGAGGATATCTTCCTGTTTCCTATCTCAATTGCCAGCTCATGAGCATCGCGGACGGCGCCGTCCACATCCTTGTCGTCGAGTTTTTCATCTTTGTAAAGAATGCCATCATACACGCCGGCTATACGGGATGCGATTCCGACATACTTGCTGTAGCATCCAGCATCGACGAAGTATGTATCCGAGGGGATGAGGGGCCGTTCTTTGTCAATGAATTTCCCGTGCTCCATAGGGCTGTGGCTGTGGCCGTTTATACATA
The DNA here is from genome assembly GCA_015063235.1 of Thermoplasmata archaeon. Taxonomy (GTDB): domain Archaea; phylum Thermoplasmatota; class Thermoplasmata; order Methanomassiliicoccales; family Methanomethylophilaceae; genus Methanoprimaticola. The sequence goes on from SUSW01000015.1 coordinate 34,285, forward strand.
AATCTATGCCCTCGACTTGGGAGCACACTATGTCGGATGGCGATAGGTAGTTTTTCCCAATGCCCAGATGCGACAGCAGCACGATTGCATCGACTCCCTTACCCTTCAGTATCCCCACCATGTCTTTAGCGGATTCGACCGGGTCTTCGACGTACAGGTCGCTCTTGAGGTCTACCGTCAGGTCGTTGATCTCCGGAGTGAGCAGGGCAAAGAATCCGATCCTGACACCCTTCTTCTCGATTATCTCGTATTGCTTGAAGACGGGTTCGTCGCCTGGACGGAACAGGTTAGAACAGATTACTTTGGAATTCAGGTGGCCTAGCTGATCAATCATGATATCCGGGGAAAAATCGAACTCATGGTTGCCGATCGTAACCAAATCGTATCCAACTTGGTTCATCGGTATGATGGCATAATCTCCCTGGGTGGCGAAGAGCATATTGTTCCCGCCCATGAAGTCGCCCACGTCGACCGTGAACACTGTATATCCCTGCTCCTCGTACCGTTCTTTCAGGACCGTTGCTGTGGAGAATCCGAGAGTACCGTCATCGTCGCCTATGCGGCCGTGGGTGTCACCAGTGTGGATTATTATGAAATCCTTGGGCTCGCTTTCATTGGACGTCTGGAACGCCAGGACCAATGCGGCAATCACGCATACGGCTGCTACGATGAAGATCGCTATCTTCCTGTCCATGAAAATAAATGCACAAACTCCGTTATAAACGGTAGGAAGCGCTGAGCTCCTTTGTAAATTCCTTTAAACCCAATCCCTAGATGGGTGTACATCGGCATGTGCAGGACATCTTTGAAGGCCATTATCGACCGAAAGTACCTTACGGAAAGCAGATGCTGATTGATCGTTGGACTATCATCTTTCAAAGAGGACTTCTGGTTATTCTTTACTGTGCACCTTTAACCCGAGTTCGACAGATTTTCTCATCGGAACATCCGTCAAACTGCCGGTGCCCCTGCCCTTTTGGAGGGCGGGGCTGTTCACCCTGTTGTCGCAAGGGAAGGGTTGCGGGTCAACCCAAGGCGGAGTATGTTCACAGACGCGTTCAGATCGCGATCCATAGTCAGACCGCATACAGGACATATATGCACCCGGTCACTCAGCTCCTTGTGCACCATGTTATGGCATCTGGAACACATCTGCGATGTGTTCCTCGGATCCACCAGGATCAGCTCGCGGCCAGCTTCCATCGCTTTGTCGGAGATCCTCTTCCTGAGCATACCCAAGGAACCATCGTTGTAGGATATCGTCATGTTCGGAGACTTTGAAACGGATCTGAGACCTTTTATCGATAGGTCCTCCATCACTATCGTGGTATGGTTCTTCACGATATCCAATGAAGTCTTCTCCACGTAGTCCTTCCTTCTGTTGACGATCCTTCTGTACCTGTGATTTAGACGGCTTTTCGTCTTTCTGTATTGTTCGGTGTTGGTCAGCGTTCCTGACAGCCTTTCTCCGGTCTTCCTGAACCCGTCTATCGCTTTGGAGTATTCATGATTGTTCTCATAGACCGTACCATCCGATAGTACGGCAACGTTGGACACACCGATGTCGATACCTGCAGGTCTTGGCAGTTCCATCCGGAACATCCCGTTCGCGGCGATATCCATCTACCCGCATTCGGCGGCGATGTGATGCCTGCATATCTCATCAGGCTATCCGTATTGGATTGTGGCGAAATACTCGTAATGAGTGCCGATATCCTTCCTTGAGATGATGACGGTTTTGGGTTCTCCTCTTATCGGCGTCGATTGGTTGTAGCATCTCAGAGTGCCTTTCATCTTTCCTAGCGAGAGGAATCTGCGTTCTCTTCCTTTGGC
>SUSW01000016.1 GCA_015063235.1 Thermoplasmata archaeon
AACCCATGGCCTCTTTGATGAGAGCATCCAACCTTGGATCCCTGTCGCTGACGAAGATGACCACGTTCTTGACTACGAAATCATAGATGTGGTTCCTGATATCTTCGTCCTTCTTCATGCTGTTCTCGCTGATCAAATAATCGGAGGCCGCAAGGAGGATGTCCCCTGAAGCGATCATCTTCTGGATGTCCATCTTGGCAAGGGTCTCCATATGGATACGAGTCTGATCCTAATCGTCGTAAGGACGGGTGAAATGCAGTTGTCCAGGTATACCTTGGTCCAGTCCTCCCAGTCGATGCCGCTGAGGTCGCCCGCCATGCGACCCTTGCCGTCGAAGAGGCAGAGGCGTTCGTCGAAGTCCGGGATGCCCGCATCGGGCATGGTCTCGGCCAAGGTGTCGTGGATCTGCCGCTCGACATACGACAGATCTGAAAGCTTCGGGTCGCAGTCCCTGAGGGACACGGTGCCGAGGATCCGATAGGCCTCGTCCGCGGCCTTTTCCGGATCGGTGCCTGCATCCACGAGAGGTTCGATTTATGACGTAGTATCAATCCCACATCATCGTCTCGAGCATGGACAGTCGCCCTCCGCACTTCCAGCATGAACCGGGGCCCCAGCTGTTCCTTTTCATCTTCGCACCGCAATGGCAGCATCTGTGAGTTCCTATGCGGTTTTTCCAATCATCGGAATAGAATAACACCTCCGAGAAGCTGGTCACGTACCCGCATTTGCATCCGTATGGGACCTGCTCTACAAGATATCCTGTTCCTGGATTGTTTTCCAGATACTCCTACGCATCCCGACCGAAATTGCCGGCCAGGATCTCATCTCTGAAATGATCTGGGGGGAGCATCCCGCTGCCGATAAGGATATCTTTGCTCCATCCGCAGGATTCGCATTTCACAGTATAGCCGACGCCCATGTTCAGGCCTCCTTGTCTGAGTCGGTTTTCGTTTCGTTTCTTTTTGTATTCTGTTCTACTATCCTATCCATCCTGTTTTCGAACATCGAATCACGCTGAGAGATAGGATTGTATGATATTATAACATTTGTTTGTAATTATTGTAAAAAATGAAAAGCCAGTTTGAAATGTAAGAAAGCCAGATATTCAAATATTTATCAAAGAATAGTATTGAAATAACGTTTGTGAAAGGTCAAAAAGTAAATTTATAGATGGTATTCGACAGAAATTTTCAAGAGAATGGAGAATAATTCGTTCTTTATGCAAATGGGGGGTGAGGTTGGTTTGATGTACCGGTGTTTGTACTTTTTGAACGGTACACTGTATTTGTTCTGATAACAATACCATATTGTTTATAGCGCATTCCGACCTTGTGGAAAACATGTTCAATGCTCATAAGGTCGGAGATACACGCAATGTCTGCATCATCTGCGATGAGCGTATTGGGACAATCCAGACGGTTGACGGGATGGTCTGTCCTTATTGCATGCCGAAGGAGCTCCTGCCTCAGGCGAAGGCCCTCAGGAAGCACAGGATCGTCATCTATCACAAATCGTATTCCAATTGGGAGTCCTGTGCAGGCCTGCCCCAATATAGGGAGATGGCGGAAATAGAGGACAGGAGCGCAGCCATCACCCACAGCACCCCCACCATATTGGCGGACGAGCTCAACGAGCAGATAAAATCCGCAGAGAGCATAGATATCGTGGTGTCCTTCATCAAGCAATCCGGTCTCAGCCTTCTCATGAGCAGTCTGACGGATTTCAGTCGTCGCGGGAAATTGAGGGTCATCACTACCGCATACATGGGAGCTACCGAATATGAGGCTTTGAACGAGCTGTTCAGGCTTTCGAATACAGAGGTCCGCATGGAACTGAATGCGGAATCCACCCGTCTTCATGCCAAGTCATTCATATTCAACAGGTCCGATGGGAAAAGCGTGGCCTTCGTCGGATCAGCCAACATCTCCAAGACCGCCTTGACCGAAGGTGAGGAGTGGGTGGTGAAACTTCTTGAGAAGGATGTCCCCGAGGTTCTTCAGGATCTTCGCATGAGCTATGAGACTCTTTGGAACTCCAGCAACATAAAACCCGTTAGTCAGATGAACCGTGCAGAGATCGAATTTGCATTGGAACGCCGTGGATCGTGATCGTATGATGGAATTGGAATTGGCCTTCAATCCGAAAGTGAGTTATGTTCAGTATCAGAACAAGATGGATGTGCTGTTCACCTTGACAGCAATCAATGATGAGGAATACAAGGACGCGGTGACGTTCAGGATAACGTCGTCGCCGAGGTTCTTCGACGACATCGAATGCAAGTATGAGGCCTTTCAACCGAATACATCTGTGGATCTGCTGTCGCTCTCTAACTTCAAGATAAAACTGGATCCGGAATTCATCTCGTCGATCTCTGAAGCAGTCACATGCAAGGTCGGATTCACCGCGGAGGACAAGGAGGGAAACATCGTCGGTTCTGTGGATTCGGATGTCAGCGTACAGCCGTTCGATTACTGGTCGGGCATTAACATGTCGGAGACCATCGCATCGTTCATCACCCCGAATGCGGATTCTTTATCGAAAATCAGATCCAAGGCATCGGACATCCTCGGCCAATGGGGAAAGTCCAGATCATTGGAAGGCTATCAGTCCGAGGACCGTGACAGGGTCCTTACCATCGCGGCTGCGGTTTATGCAGCACTGGAAAAGGAGAATATCAATTACGTCAATCCTCCGGCAGGATTCGAGAAGACCGGACAGAGGATCCGCATCCCCGACGAGGTATTGACAAGGCATGAGGGAACATGTATCGATCTAGCAGTCCTGTATGCCGCAGCATTGGAGTCTATCGGTTTGAATACCATAGTTTTCATCGTGAACGGACATGCATTCGCAGGGTTCTGGTTGGTCGATGATTTCAGTACGGACATAATCAATTGGGACAACGCAACGTATACCCGCATGTATAGGAACAAGGAGATACGCGCAGTAGAGTGCACCTGTTTCACCAATTCGTCGATTGTACCTTTCGAGGAGGCCTGTCAGAAGGCCCTCATGAGGTTGGAGGATGCTGATAACTTCATCTGCGCCATCGATGTCAGAAAGGCTCGTACAGCGATCAAACCGCTTCCTGTAAAGAAGAAGCTGGGCGGAGAATGGGTCATCGAACGCGACGAGGGTAAGCAGGGGACGACTGCTCCCCAATCCTTAGGACAGATATACACGACAGTCGACGAGAAACCATTGACCAAGGTAGACAGATGGAAGAGGGAGCTCCTCGATATCACGAACAAGAACAACATGATCAACATGAAGCAGGGGTCAAAAGTTATCCCCCTTCTGGTCAAGGATATCGCTCATTTCGAGGACGAGCTCGCGGACGGTTCCGAATACACTGTATATCCCAAACCTCAGGAGTGGGAGGGAACCGCTCTGTATAACGAGAGGCCGTTCGAATCCGAGAACTACATCGGTAATTTCGAGAAGGCTTTCAGCGAGGAAATCGCAAGGAAGAAGCTCAGGACTCCTCTCACAGATGCTGAGACGGAGAAGGCTCTCAGGAGCATCTACCGTCTTGCCAACAAGGAGATGGACGAGAGCGGATGCAACTCATTGTTCGTGTCTCTGGGAGTTCTGAGATGGTACGAGGGAAAGAGCACCGGAGTACCGCGCTACGCTCCTCTGATCCTTCTTCCGATAGAGATGAAGAAGAAGCAGCAGACGTTCGCCATCAAGAAGCTGGATGAGGAGACCGTCTTCAATGTGACATTGGCGGAGAAGCTCCGTCAGGAGTATGAGATCGAGATCCCCAACATGGATCCCCTCCCGGCGGATGACAGCGGTGTGAACGTCGATATGATCCTCCAGATCGTACGTCAGAAAATTGCAGGAAAGGAAGGATGGGATGTGCTTCAGGGAGCATCCATCGGTGTGTTCTCATTCAGTCAGTTCGCGATGTGGAAGGACTTGGACAACAACATTGGAGCTTTCGAGGAGAACCCTGTTGTTAAGTCTCTCGTAGAGGGCGTCCCGTACCCTGCGGAGAAGGATCTGGTAACGGATGCAGATCCGTACGGTTTGTGTCTTACCGTATCTGCGGATGGTTCTCAGATCAAAGCCGTAAGAGCATCAGGAGAAGAGAAGACATTTGTCATGCACGGTCCTCCGGGAACAGGAAAATCACAGACGATCACAAACATGATCTCCAACGCTCTGTACCAGAACAAGACTGTTCTGTTCGTAGCTGAGAAGCGTGCTGCCTTGGAGGTCGTTCAGAAGCGTCTTGAGGAAGTCGGAATAAGCAATCATTGTTTAGAGCTGCATTCGAACAAGACCGAGAAATCCAAGGTCATAGATCAGCTCAAAAACTCTTTGGAGAAATGCCCGCCTCTTGATGAGACCAAGGCTCAGAAACTCATGTCTGATATCGAGGGAGTCAGGAAGAAACTTGATGTGTATGTCACGGAGCTTCACATGGAGAGATCATTCGGAATTTCTACCTATGAGGCCATCTCCAGGTTCGAAACACACGATGTTCAGGGTGCGAGGGATCTGAGGGTGGATTACGGAGGAAGCTTCACTCTGCATGCATCCAATCTCGTGGATGCCGAAGAGGCGATACGCAACGCGTATCAGGCATTCTCGCTGGTTCAAGGATCGGATATAGAGACTTTGAATCATGTAAAGACGAAGAGCATCGCAGCATCCGTTACCAGAGATGTCGAGGACATGATCGGCGACCTCAGGAGCAAGGCACGTAAATACAACAGCTATCTTGATCAGCTTAAGAGACTCGGACTTCCCATAGATGTCACCGATGAGCGTGTACGCACCTCATTTTTTAATTCGATGCTCTCTATCAACGAACAGATTTCAAGAGAGATGAATCCTGCAGCAGTGGAGGCCACGTTCAAGACGATCATAGAGAAGATCGTGATCATAGTAAACGATCTGAGAGCATATGCGGAATCGGGATTCAATCTTAATCCGTCCGATGTCGAGAGGACGCAGGTCTTGGTTAGGGAAGTACAGGCGTCGATGTCGACCATGGAGATACAGCCTTATCTTTCAAACATGACGAACATCGGCAGCATGCTTAACGACATCAGGAAATTCTGCACAACAATACTGAACCTTCATACCGACATAGCGGAAGTGGCAAAGGTATGGAAACCCGACGTCTTCAAATTCAACAAATCGTACAATCTAGCACAGGAATATGCAGCTGTGGACAAGGCAGGATTCTTCGGAAAAGGAAAGGCCAAGAAGACCTTCATGCAGAACGCATCGTCCCATCTCAAGAACCCTGATGCCGACTTCAAGACATTGGCCTCCACATGCAATACCATAAGCCGTATCGGGTCTGAACTGCTATCTATAGAGTACATCCCTGTTCAGTATTCGAACTACCGGCCGGTCAATATAGAGTTCAACAATCTGAGAGACCTGGCCATGAGAGCATCGAAGGCCCAGTCCATAATCAGGGACTATCACATAGATCCGATGGACCTCAATAGATACTACGTGATGGTATCGCAGGCCAACGGAATAATCTCGCAGATGAATGCGGTGCAGGAGTCATGGGAAGCATCGGTCGCTTCATTCTCCAAATATCTCGAGACGGATTTGGATCTGTCGAATCCTGATGTATGTCTGCCCTTCTGCGATAGACTGAGCATGCAGCTTCCCAAGCTTTTCGATTGGACGAATTGGAATCATTACGTTGATAAAGTCTCTAAGTTCGGTTTGGCTTCGGTCATTCCGGAAATACAAAATGGAATGGATATTGAGCTCCTCATCCATTCAGTATACAGGTCGATATACAAGACGTTCATCACAGTCGTGCGCCAGGAATCAGAAGCGCTCAGGATGTTCAGTTCATCCACCTTCGAGGGATTTATCAAGAAGTTCCGCGAATTGGATCAGATGTACACTCAGCTCAACAGGAATGTTCTGAAATACAGGCTTGCAAAGAACGTCCCCAAGAACATGGATGATTCAGTATCTGGAACGGAGACATACATCCTGAACAAGGCCATCAATAGCTCCAGGATAAGGAAATCTATCAGGACCTTGTTGTCCGAGGTACCGAACATCCTTCCGAAGCTCTGCCCCTGTTTCCTGATGAGTCCGCAGTCGGTATCGCAGTACATAACAATGGATTATCCCAAGTTCGATCTCGTGATATTCGACGAGTCTTCACAGATAACGACAAGCAAGGCGATAGGCTCCCTGGGAAGGGCTAAGAACGCAGTCATCGCTGGTGACAGCAAGCAGCTACCTCCGACATCATTCTTCCAGAAGAAGATAGAATCCGATGACGATGATGATCAGATTGATGTCGATAGTTTCTTAGACGACTGCCTGTCGCTTAACATGCCGGAGACCTATCTCGAGTGGCATTACCGCAGCAGGCATGAGAGCCTCATAGCGTTCAGCAACAGGATGTTCTATGACAGCAAGATGCTCACATTCCCGTCCCCGAACGATCTGGAGACAAAGGTCGGAATGAGATATGTTCATGGAGTTTATGAAAGAGGAAAGAGATGCAATCCGATAGAGGCCAAAGCCGTCGTGGACGAGGTCTACAGACGTGTTATGGATGACAGGCTTGTGAAGCACAGCATCGGTATAATCGCCTTCAGCATCTCGCAGCAGACATGCATCCAAGATATGCTTGACGATCTGATCAAACGCGATGCGAAATTGTTCGAGAGACTGAACATGATGCCTGAAGAGATGTTCATTAAGAACCTCGAGACCGTGCAGGGAGACGAGAGGGATATCATCCTCTTTTCCATCGGTTATGGGCCAGATTCCAAGGGACATGTGTATCAGAACTTCGGACCCATCAACAGGGACGGAGGACAGAGGAGACTGAACGTCGCAGTATCGCGTGCAAGGATGGAGATGATGGTGTTCACATCCATGAAGTACACTGACATCACGCTCACGTCGACATCAAGCAAAGGTGTGAAGAGCATGAGGGAGTTCCTCAGGTTCGCAGAGAATCACGGACGCTTTCAGGATGCTTCCGTGGATGTCCCGGGCTCGGAGGGAACAAGGATACTAATCGATATCGCAGATACCCTCAAGGTGAACGGATACAAATCCCACTTCAGTGTTGGAACCTCGCAGTTCAAGGTGGATATCGGAATAATCAATCCTGACAATCCTGCAGATTATCTTTTGGGAATTCTCAGCGACGGTGAATCATACAGGGCCTCGGAGAATACCAGAGACAGGGAATATGCGAGAGCGGATGTTCTGAGAAGACTCGGCTGGAATCTCATGCATGTATGGTCCGTCGATTGGTACTTCAATAAGCAGAAGACGCTTGAGAACATCCTCAGCAGACTGAAGGATCTCAGGGAGAACAGAACCGCCGAAAAAGAAGAAGTGAAGGAGATCGACAGTAACTTCGGATTGAAGGACGTTTCTCCGCAAGACATAGATGATTCAGAAATGGAAGAGACGTCCGTATCCAATGCCGTTCCTTATGCGCCCATGGACATTGTGCCTTTGGAGAACTTGGATCCTGAAGATGCCACGGCGAACACGTATTACATCAGGCAATTTGCGACTGAGATAATCAATGCAGAATCGCCGGTTAATGAGACCTATCTCATCAAGCTTTATTGCAAGAAGGTGGGAATCAAGCGTCTGTCCGAACAGAAGAGGAAACTGCTTCAACCTAGGCTACGCAACATCTTCTCTCCGGAATGCAAAGGAGAATTTGTCACGTACTGGAAAGAAGATGCTGACAAGAGCATCAAGACCTATCGCATGTCCAATGATCCGGAAATAAACAGAACTGTTGATTGTATTCCTTTGATAGAATTGGAGAATGCTATCGCAGATGCTGTCAGGATAAACGGTTCACTTACCAAAGATACCGCTGCACAGGCAGTAGGCCGTGTGCTCGGATACAGCCGTACAGGATCGAAGATCACGGAAGTTATCGATTCAGCAATCTATGAGGCGATAGCTGCAGGAATAGTTGTGGAGAAGAACGGAAGGCTGTTGTTAGAAGAATGACTCTTTGGACAAATAAGATTGTCAGGGGGTAAACACCCTTGATAATCGAATTAACTGAGTCTGAATCTCGAGATGTTGAATCACTTTGTTTCAAAGATTAGTCAAGAGTCTTCCGATCCTCTCATTCCTCCTGTCTACGAAATCAAGGCTCCTATCGATCCACCTCATGTATTCATCCACATCCTTCGGAAAAGGATCCCTTTCGAACGGCTCCGTATCGATCCAAAGCTTGACTCCATCATAATCCTTCGAGACGCAGTCCTGCAGAAGGAAGAAATCCACATACTCTTTGAAATCCAAGAACAGTTCGAAGAATCCCCTGTCCTGCTCAAGGCACCATGACAGCGGACTCGGCTCTCCTGAATAGAATCTCCTGATGCATTCCAGGGTCAGATCCCACCTGTCACGTATCAGGGGATTGCTCCCTCTGCACTGGTTAATGCTGTTGATGTGCTTGGGGAATATTATCGATCCTCCGATGGTATACGTCCTCCTGATCACGGATTCCATCCATCCTCTGTAATCGTCCATGGAATCCGCTACCTCGTCTATCAGAGGTCTGCAGCGCTCGTATCTGAAACCGGTGGTGATGGAATCGCTTGCGAACCTGATTCCGTTCCATCTCAGATAATCGGGAGGACAGCATTCCTCCAGTTCCATCCTCTGACCGTCGGGAAGCTCCCTGCTCCACAGAATGCTGTGGTATCTGCGCAGCGCAGGGCTGCGGGAATCCGGATCGTTACCGCAGTATCCCAATCCGCCCTTGCGCTCCCAGAAGCCGTCCCAGAAACGCGGCGTATCGGTTGTGAAGTCGAAATCGGTATCGATCTGCATGATATTCCCGAGTACAGATGACGTTCGGGAGATTAAAGCTCGAGCTTGACACTTACCGATTATGATTATGATTGTTTTTGGCATCTTCAGTTTCGTTCTCACTTAGCATTTTATCATGGCTTCCAACAGCCAGAAGATGTTGAATGAGAAGATGTTCTGCGTAATCCTCCCCTGTTTTCAGGCGGTTAAGTGCCTGAATCCTTTACAATCGATGTCAGAATGCAGAGATCACGGTCTTTCTGAATGACGTCTTATGCCAAGTGAGAACGGACATCGGATGGCATCGGAATGATATCTTTTCATCGGGAATCGTACACTTTCGGTACTTTCACTCACCCCCTTCAGAGACTTATATACTATAACATACAGTGATGCATAGGAACACATCAGATGTACAGATC
>SUSW01000017.1 GCA_015063235.1 Thermoplasmata archaeon
AAATCGTACATCACGCCCTTGCCCTGACCGTTCACGAAGATATCTAACGTCTTGGCGGATTCGTCAAAAGTATAGTACACATTGTCCCCGCACTGTTCACCCTCTTTGCCTTTGTCATCGAAAACACCGAAGGCGAACAGTGCCGCTGCGAGGACCACGATCACGACCGCGATCCCTGCCACAAGTACGTAAGGGTTCATCTTCTTCCCTGAAGACCGTCCCGGATCGCTGGTCGTCTCCGGGGTCGATCTCTCGTCAACAGAATCATTCGACATGTTATAATCACTGGATCAGCATTCTTCTTTTGCGGATATAAAGAAATGGAAACGGGAAACTGTGTTCGACAACCCCGTCACCGTCTCGATGAACTTCAGCATCCCCTCCGATGCATACAACATCAGATTCCACTGTCTGGATACCGGCGAATACATCGATGCGTCCTACATCGGAGGGAATGTGACTGCCCAGTTAGGACACTTCTCCACCTGGGCGATAGTGTATGACGTGCCTGCCAAACACTCGGATGACGATGACGACGACTACAACTACTACCACCACTACCTGAAGATACTGGAGCAGAAGAGGGCCGCCGAAGCAGCTGAAGCAGCGAAGGAGAAAGAACAGCAGGAGGAGACCGATCTCCTGATCGCGATATTCGCCTGCATCGCCGTGCTGGTGACACTGATAACCATAGGTATCATCTTCAACAGGAAATGATATTAGATAAACCGAGGTCCGCAAGGACCTCCCCCTTTCACTTCTATTGGCCTGTACTCTGATAATCTTGACCATCTCCTAAGATTATCGCCTATGATTGCTATCGTCGATGACCTTCGGGATCAACTCGTCGTAGATGCTTTCTCAACCGATTGCAACCGGTACTGAGAGAAATGGGTTTTCCGACCCATCCAGGACGATTTATAAAAAACCCGACAATCATGAATCATCTTTTATAAAGCCAAATCCCGTTCCATCTTACAAAGTAAGATGCCGTCTGAATTTCGGACCCCAGTACCATAAGTTCGGCCAGCGGCGGACATCAGGATGCAATCGCTTACATGAGATCGCTGTAAGACTGTCAGCCCCTTCTTCGCCGTAGCCATGTTCCTGCTCCGAAAGCGACATCGGAGATGTGATTGCATGAACAGAGCAAAAATGGCATTGTTAGTGGTTGGATTTGTCATCCTTTCATCTTTTTCCATTATCGGAATGTACGGTTCAAATGTAGCTGCCGACTCGGTCGATGACGGGGAATGCGGAGAGGATATGGATTGGGAACAGAACTACGGTTCTCTATTCATCTGGGGTGACGGCTACATGTGGGACTACGAGGCCAAAAACGGAATAACGACCGCACCTTGGACCAATGAAGTAGGACTTTTAGAATGGGGTCGCGGCCCATGGGGCGAATTAAACACCAGGGAGATGGATTCTATAGGAAAGTACGCCTTTTACGGAATGGGGAATCTCGATGATATCGCGTGGATCGATAATGGAGATGGGGATGACTACAATAGCCAAGTCTCTCTAGAATTCATCGATAGTTGGGCATTTGCCAGGAGCGCCGTATTTAAACCGTTTTCAGATTGGGGGGGCACAGCGGCCCATTTTCCCTATCTTAAATGGATAGGAGATCACGCATTCTATGATTGTTGGAATTTAAGTGCCATAAATCTGAGTACCGCATACGCCCTCAAATCCATAGGAGATCACGCATTTGCGAAAAGCCCTAAGCTATCAAGTGTTATTCTGCCCGATTCGGTCACTGAGATAGGAAGGGAGATCTTCGCTGACTGTGGGAATTTAAAAAATGTCAAACTGTCCCCGAATATCTCGGAGATCCCCCGTGGGGCATTCAGGAACTGCATATCACTTGAAAGTATCGAGATAAACGGATCTAATGTGACGATTGAAAAAGAAGCCTTTGCCGGATGCGTGAACTTAGAAAGGATCGTCATAAACTGTGAGAACCTCACCATAGAGGATGGTTTTGTTGACTGCAGCAAAATCCATGATCTGTCGATATCCGCGTCCACTTTGATAATCGGCGATCATGCATTCGAATCCAACACACACATCCAAAAACTGACATTGAAAGCCGACGAAATAATCCTCGTTGAGTGTGCATTTGAATCATGCCCCGAGCTGAAGAGCGTCAACATTGAGTCCAAGAGTACCGAGTTGGGAAGATGTGCATTCGGACACTGCAACAAACTGGATAGCATCATGCTTTCGCAAGATGAACTCACCGTCGGTTTTTGGGCGTTCGAAGAATGCTCCTCCCTCAAATCCCTATCGTTGTGCGCCAGAGAAATGACTCTGGATAGCGCGATATTCTATCGTAGTAACAATCTGAATGATGTTACCATACAGGCTGAAAACCTGAAGGCCAATCCCGAAGCGTTTGCCTATTGGGCAGCAAACTGTGAGATGACGGTCCTGCCCTGGAAAGACGGAATCATCCATTCCGGACTCTTTAAAGGAGTCGATATCCCATCAATCAAAATAGACGGCAATTGCACCTCTATTGAAGGCCATGCGTTCGAGGGTTGTAAGCAAATGATTGGAATCAGTATCCCTGATTCAGTCAAAACTATTGGTGATTATGCTTTCGCAGGATCCGGTCTGAGAAATACAGTCATGCCGGGGCCATCAGTCATCATGGGAGAAGGGGTGTACAGCGGATGCAAAGATCTGAGCCACATCATTACAAAGGAACGGCAGGACATTCCCAGCAAGACATTCGAGGGCTGTATGGAACTCACTAACTTCCTATTACCCGGCAGCGTGACGTCTATAGGCGATCGTGCTTTCGAGGGTTGCAAATATCTCTTAGAGATAGACCTCTCGAACGTAGAACGTGTAGGGGACGAGGCATTCGCAAACACTAGCTTAGCATCTGTCGCTATAAGCCATGACATAGAACTGGGCGCGGGATGCTTCTCCGGATGCGGAAAGTTGAAATCCATTCAGGTTCCGATAGATCTGAGTCTCGCACCCAGCGCCGGATGCAATCTCTTCGATGGTCTCGGATCGCTCGAGATCATCGAATTCACCCATGGATCAGGCACTGGTTGTGACTACGAGAAGGGTGCCATGGTCCCCATGTGGCAATCTATAACGAACAACGATGTGAAGGTCATACTCGATGAATCGATAGAGTACATCGGCAAATACACCTTCGAAGGGTTCGAGGCGCTTAAGGAGATAGTCATCCCGGACTTCGTCATCCGCATAGGGGAAGGCGCATTCAACGGCTGCTCTGGACTATCGAAGATAACCGTAGGATACTCCCTTTCCGTCATAGAGGACGGAGCATTCGACGGATGCATCTCGCTCAAAGAGGTCGTCAACAAATCGCCGCTATACAGGATGTCCCCTGGAGATACCGATATGGGAGGCATCTCAAAGTATGCGGAGACCGTGCATCAGGATTCCTACACCGAATTTTCAGGCGACTACTTCATCGTCGTCAACAGTGCTTTCGATGAATGCCTCATACTCAACTACAGCGGGAGCATGTCGGGCGATTACGTCCTCCCGTCCGAGTTCGCGTCGGGCAGCACCGTGGTACACAAGGTCAAGATCCATAACGATGTTTTCAGCAATGCACAATTCAGCTCCATCACCATAGGCGACAACTGCCTATACGTAGGGAAGAACGCACTCTCCGTCGATTATTGGGGGCCCGTGACCATCATAATTGACTCTCCCGGAGCCTATATCGCAGGGGGAGCGCTCAGTATATCTGATTCTGACGACAGAGGCAATCTTGATCGGGTGATTCTGGCATCAGGTATGAACATCGACGACGACGCCTTCCCTGACGACCTGTTCTACATCGGCGACAGAAGCATAAGAGGAAACGAACTCGCAGGGCATGAATGGGTGAGTGATGGAAGCCGCCTGTATCCGTCCGATAAGTTTGTACACGACTTCGATTCTGATAAGCAGAATGCGGATGAGCCGGAATTCGATAGCGTTAAGGCCGTCGCCACCATCGCAGTGTTCATCGTGACAGCGATCTTCATTGCACATGTTGCACGCAAGGACTGATCGAAACTGATTCCAAGGGTGGGCGACCTCAATCGTCCACCCCTATTCCTTCTGACCATCCGCTACGCTACATCAATGTATCGAGTTTTCAACTGTGGTCGGGGAATTACCGACCACAGTTGCATCCTGCTACGATCGCGGCCGCGACATGGGCCGAATCCACATCCTTGACGCCGGAACCCATGGCCTCTTTTATGAGAGCATCCAACTTTGGATCCCTGTCGCTGACGAAGATGACCACGTTCTTGACTACGAAATCATAGATGTGGTTTCTGATATCTTCGTCCTTCTTCATGCTGTTCTCGCTGATCAAATAATCGGAGGCCGCAAGGAGGATGTCCCCTGAAGCGATCATCTTCTGGATGTCCATCTTGGCAAGGGTCTCCATATGGATGCGGGTCTGATCCTGATCGTCGTAAGGACGAGTGAAACTGCAATTGTCCAGGTATACCTTAGTCTTCGTCACGGAAAACGGATGATTCGGAACGGATTTAATCATTTCTTGTTGGACAATGACGCTATTCTTGTGACTTCAGAGCTTTCAAGAAAGTCTGAAGTCACAACATATGACGCCTTCTGTATTGCGATAAAATAATCATCAGGTTCGGAGAATATACCGTCAACTACTACATCGGCATTCTGCGACATATATTCTAGAATTGAAGCGAAAGGAACATAGCTGCAAAGTCCGACAACATTAAGATGACATAACAGAACCTTTCAATCAAGATGAAATCGAAAATAGCAATCTTAAATTCAATCACTATTTCTGGATGCGGCGAAATCCTTGATGGCCGCATCGAATTCGTCAGGAGTCATGTCGTCAAAAACCTGACGTCTCCATTTGGTATAATCGGAGTTGCCGGTCTTGACCGCGGCCAAGAACATCTCTGTGTTGACGATGCCGAATCTCTCGACAAGGCAATCCATGCCGAGCCTGTACATCTCGCTCATTGTATAGATTTCATTGGTGTCGCTCATGACTGCTCCTCCTCTAAGGATAAGAAGTCTACAGGGGATATAACGTTAATCCTCCTGTCCTTGAATTTAAGGATGCGATCATCGGTGGTGATGAAATAATCGCAGCTTGGATGTATGGCGCAGGCCACATGTGATGCATCAGCCGTCTTCAGACCTTCAGAGATGATCTCGTTCCTCAGAGAGATCAGGGTCTCGAAGACATTCTCATCGACATATGAGGAGCTGTTATCATCCATGAAACGCTGGATCTTGCTGGCCGATGTCTCGTCCCTTCGGCTCTGGACCGATTCTCATCCTGAACGTTTCAGTTCAATGATCTTCTCCAGATCAATGGCATTCGGGCCCTTTCCCTGTTTAGGGAATGTCTGGAGTATGGGTAACCCCTCCAAATCCCATCCGCATTCCGCAGCCACGTCGCCCAAGAGCTTCGGTGCATCGATGTATATGCGTTTGTGGATTTTGACCTCGTTCGCTCCGACGACTAGCTTGAATGTCCCTTCCCCTTCCACCAGCTTGTGTACGGATATGAACATCCTGCGCATGGAATCGAAGTATCTCGAAATGTAGTGGGGGATTATCTGTTTGCTGAAAACATCTTTAGGCCTTAGGGCACCAGATATCTCTGATATGAGGTCCGAGACAGTATCTGGCAGGTGTTCGAGCATCTCGTCAGTTTCTGTTGACAGGCGTTCGAAGTCGATGCCCTTTTCATTCATCGAACCTATCAATGACGATTCCATACGATAGATCACATCCGGTTCGGCCAGATCTAACCATACCAAGCTTATGCGCAATCTGCCGATATAGGGGATTGCTGTAGTGTACGGCGAGCTGCCCAAAGCACAATCAAACGTCCCTATGTCTTCGGAGAGCTCTGTGATATCGCCGCATATTGCTCTGTTCTCCGTTTTCGTGGGCATGCCAAGATGCTGATAATAGTCGATTCTCTTCAGTGTACGGTCGAAATTCTTTTCGACGGCTTTTATGTAAGGGACGTTAGGCAACGGTGTATTCCTCACACGCATACCTGAGGCAAAGGGCTTCTGATTGGAATAGTTAATGAACTGATTGCTCGCAGTAAGTCTTATCAGTTCCTTAACAGGGCTGTCCAGCTGTTCGGTGTATTCTTTGATGTATTCGGCAGTATCGAATGTCTCCGGAGGAAGCCATTTCCTGAGGAAATCCGTGCGTGGAGAATCATCAGTATTAGGTTTCTCGAACGATCTCATCATTCTGTCGAAGGTCACTCTGGCATCGGCAGTATCTATAGACAGGGATTGAAGCTTGGTGTTAGCAATAAGGACTGCCAGGGGATTGATGTCAACGCCTGTAGCCGCGATTCCGCGGTGAGCGCATTCGAGCACTGTGGTTCCGCTGCCGCAGAAAGTTTCTAGCACCCGGGTACCGGAATCGGCACCGGTTATGTTCAGAAGATGGTTTGAGATCTGCGGATTGCATTTCCCTCTGTATCTGTGGATTCCGTGAGTGGAATAGCCGGTGTTCATTTGATCCCTGTCAGCGGTATCGCCCTCCAGAAGATACTGGTCTACGTAGAACTCCCTGTCACCAACGACGGCTTTCTTTGCATAGGTCAGTCTCTTGAGTTTAGGCAGGTCCTTTTCCTTTATTCCTTCGACGACCATCGGGGATTCAGAGACAATGGTAGATCCAGGGAACATGGTTTTTATCTCACGTATGGACAGTTTTTCCTCATACGGCTTCATCTTATAGTCCGGGGGGTACACTGTAGCACTGAAAATGGCGGACGTATGGTCAGAACCAATCCTGTCAGAGTTCGGTTGCTTGAAAATGTTCTCTCTTACCATCTAGTCGTCCCACCCTCGCAGGGGTTCCTTGTAGGGTCAGAGGCATATAATAATGCTCTCAGACGACGGATCCCCTGTCTTCTGGACTCCTTTAAGAAATCTTAAGCCAGATCGTTCGGGAGGGAGGCGGGAAGGACGGTAAGGTCCCCTGGAGGATCTGTGACCCTCGCATTCTCTCGAGGATCGCAACAGGACGATCGCCAAGATGCGTTCGCACGACCTCTCGGAGAGTCCCGAACAGCAAGGTGCCCTCTGGACATGTCTATTCCGACTGTCCGCCCATTCGTTCGCCATATCGCTCGGACAGGTATCCCTGATGCCTGCTGCACCCTCAGCGTTTCTTGTGCAGGGCGAATCCGATGATTGCTGCGACAGCAATTGTTAACGCCACAAAGATTATCATCATAGGAGAGTTGTCATCGCTTTTCGATTCCTTCCACACGGCCACCAGGGTTATGTCATCCGTACCCATGATGATGCGATCGCCGGGCCCATATGTCTCGCCGTCATATGACCATCCATCGAAGCTGAATCCGTCTTTCGTGCCCGAATAGGGCTGTACGATAAATTCCTCGCCGTATTCCACATCGTCCTGTATCGGTGCGGATCCCGATCCGCCGTTTATGTCATATATGACCTTGTGCGGCACCTGAAGGACCATCTTATCCGCGCGCTTCCCTGCGAAGGTATGGCCGATGAGCCCCGTTTCCAGATCTTCGATCTTGGTGGTACCGTCATCCTCATAGAATGTATGTGAAGAGAACGCGTTCCAGGCCATACCTCTGCATTCCCCATCTATGGTGATGGACAGTATGCCTGTGCATCCCTCGAATGCTCTGTTTCCGACCTTGGTCAGACTGCCGGGCAAGATTAGCGGCCCGGTCACTCCGGAACAATCGCCGAATGCATTCTGATCGATGGCCCCTATCCCGTCCGGAAGTGTCAAAGGCCCGCTGAACCCTGTGCAACCTTTGAATGCGCACATTCCGATGACCTTGACGTTTTCCGATATGCCCAGTTCGCCCGTCAACCCCCCACATCCGTTGAATGCGGACACCCCTATCACTTCCACGCTTTTCGGTATGGTGAGTTCTCCCGTGAGACCGATGCAATCGCAGAATGCATAGTCTCCGATTGTGATCACCGTATCGGGGACCCCATATGAACTGCTCCTCATTCCGGCAGGTGCGGCCAGCAATACCGTCTTGTCCTTGCTGAAAATGACTCCGTTATCCGAACAGAAAACGGGATTGTCCGGATCTACGGAGAATGCGGACAGCGATCCCATATCCGTGAACGGTGTTTCCCCCAAATCAGTCAGACTCTTAGGTATGGTCAGAGATCCTGTGAATCCCCTGCAATAAGAGAATACGCTCTTGCCCAATGTTCCCACATTCTCTCCGAGTGTGATGGATCCTCTGAATCCTGAGCATCCCTCGAATGCATAGTCCGCTATCTCGGTTACGCCGTTGCCTATGACAAGACTTCCTGAGAATCCTTTGCAGTCCATGAATGCGCATGGGCCGATCGTTTCGACGGAATCCGGGATGATCAGATCCCCAGTGAATCCCGCACAGGAAGTGAATGCGGAATCATCGATCAATATGACTCCATCAGGTATGGCCAGGGTACCGGATAGTTTCTGGCAGTTGAAGAACGCATGATTCCCTATCTTGGTCACGTTTGAAGGTATGTTGAGCTCTCCGGCGATCTCGACACAGTCCTCGAACGCTCTGTTTCCGATGCTGGTCATTTCGGGAGGAAGGGAAAGCTTCACAATAGAGCCTGCATATGCGTTCCAGGGAACGCTCTCCGCATTCTTATAGTCGTACATGGGCCCTTTGCCCTCTATCCTCAGCTCTTTTGATGCGGAGTCATAGGCCCATGTGAGATTGTCGCCGCACTTGTTGCTCTCATCGGCATCCGATGACTCGTCGCTTGATGCCGCGAATAAGACACATAGCATGATACAGATCAAAATCAGACAGCAAGCATACCTCTTCGAGGATGCCCAGGGATACCTCATAAGCAGGTATCCTACTGTTTCGATATAATTTTCACGACGAACTCAGAATGCGATGTAATTCATTCAGTATAAGCTTTGAGGAAACCCTCATATCCTCACCAAACCTGAATCAATAAGCAGCCTCGTGTTGTGCGCGATACACGCGAACTTTATCTCCCTGGCCATGATCTTCCTGAACCAGCCCTTGGGAAGGCATTCCCATGCCAGCTTCCCCGATTTGGGCTCCAATTCCCTTGTAGGTATGACCGTTTCGACGCAGGCCCCAAGGATGCCTCTGGCATCCACTAAACAGCTCCCAGCTGGGGAAATACATGCCGGACAGGCCGTCGCGCATACGCGCGTACGGCTGCGCGGTCAGGGCGGAGCATATGAAGAGGATCATGACCGTAGGCAGGGATCAATGGAAGCTGGAGGTCGGATCAATATGAGGTGGAAGGTGGAATGCACCTTCTCGGACCTGAAGCGGCTGTTCGGCGACGTCCTGCGGGCCAGGACGCGCCTGACGGACATGGCGGAGGTGTTCCAGAAGGTGAGCGTGCTGAATATTTACAAAGGTATCAGGGAATCGGTGAAGGCTCATGTTTGAATTACAGACCACAGTTGCAGGATGCGACTACTTTATAACCACAGATGACCGTATACTCAAATACAGGACGGACAGGATCAAGATAGTGACGCCTATCCAGTTCCTGACGGAGAATGAGGTGAGATGATGTATACGGAATCAGAGTTGCGCATGATCGGAATGAAATGCCTTTCCGACCG
>SUSW01000001.1 GCA_015063235.1 Thermoplasmata archaeon
GCGATGGTTGGCGCTCATCGTCGTCTCCTTCCGGAGACTCGGACCTGCGGGCGAACCCGCACAACGTACCTACCTGTCCGGGATCTCACCGAACCACAGGAATACCTATCTCCGGCCTTTTGACGGGTCGGTCGATATAATCGTTGTAGATTATGACGTATTATAGGCAAGACTCACAAACAGTCAATGATTATTTACAATTTACGGTCGGATATTCAGTGAATGTACAAACATGAGGATAGACGTGCCTGCATCAATCGGCCGTCAGTCAGCGGAGAATCGTGTAACCTTTGGACATCAGGGAATCGCACGCCCTCTCCAGCTGCTCCTCCTTCACCATGAAGTAATCGGTGTCATAGGTGGAGACGACGAAAATCCCTATGCCCTCCCTGGCAAGGACCGAAGATATCCCGGCTATTATCCCGATCAGGGAGAAATCCAGTTTGCCTTGGATCCTGAAAATACGCCAACCGTCCTCGCGGCACAGCGTCCTATCGGGAACGTTGCACGTCGGAGACACCAGGGAGATCTCGTCATCCGTCTTCCCGATGAAGATAAGCTCACCGCTTAGATCGATACGATCCGCGGAATCGACCTTGCAGACGGTCATCCTATCTGAGAACAATCTGAGCTCCATCGTTCCACGTATGATGGCTGAAGGATTTAACACATCCCGGTTCATGATAACCGTTCAAGAATAATACGGAAAGAACACTGATCAAAGATAATGACGATCCTCGATGTTGCGGATTATTATCTCAACGACCATCCCATCCCTGATACCGTCCACATGTACATGTGCGGATGTGTCGAACCAAACCTTGGCCCGTCTGATCTTCTTCATATCAGGGCACATCCACTCCTCTTCCGCGTACCTTTCCAGCACATCGGATACGAGGGCGTACCAGTCATCCACGTAATAACGGACCTCTCCGTTGGACGACGTCCACGGACGGATGTCCCTTCTGACCGCCTCGATGCTGCTCATCGGATACGAACCCCAGAGCCCTGTCGAACAGGTGCTTCATGTAAGGACTCAAAGAATCCGACCTGGAATCCCCCAGGGCCTCGTCCGGGACGTTCCTCTTCGTTATCCCGTTTATGCGGTTGAACCCGTATTCCTCGTCCTCATCGTAAACGACTGAAACCCTCACCGATCCCAGCTCTTTCTTATCGGAATCTTTCCAGAATATCTCGGCCTCGTCATCCCCTTCAAGCGTGTAGTACTCGACCACAGCGTACCTCTCCTCCCTGGAAGGCTCCTCGTAGTCGAAGGTTCCGATCTCCCTTATGCGCTTCAGGACATGATCGACATCCCCTTCGGAAACGATTATGGTCCTGTACCTGATGAATGTGAAATCCTCGACCACCGGAATATCGGACATGCCTGATGTATCTCGGTCACTGTTATAATTTGTACCGCTTCCCTATTCGGAAAGACCGACGTCCCCTTATCCGATAGACTTTGATGAGAATTTGCATCGGAAAGCGCAGAAACGTTTCGATTGATAACTGATAAGAAGAAACCTAAGTCCCGGACTCTGCGTCCGGGTTGACCCCATGGCGGGGCTGTCTGTGTGAGGTGCGAATGAACGCCGATGCCTGAATATATGTGAGTATATGCAGTATGAGCTCAGCAACATCAGCACGCCTATAGCAGTGGTGATGGTTGGCGCTCATCGTCGTCTCCTTGCGGAGACTCGGACCTACGGGCGGATGCCCGTACAACGTACCTACCTGTCCGGGATCTCACCGAACCACAGGAATACCTATCTCCAGCCCGAAAGGGTTGGTCGATATAATCGTTGTAGATTATGACGTATTATAGGCAAACACCATGTTGCATATGTAATATTTAATCATTTGCCTAAAAGGATGGATTAATGTACATGCTGATACGACACACGGAAGACAGAACTGAAAAATTAAAGAGTATCATCGCATTTAGACATACATGGATTCCGAAAGAGTCGCCTTTAGATACCCGGAAAAGGGGTGTGTTCCTGAGGGTTGCCTCTGTGCGGACATGCATTTCCATACACATTATTCCGATTCATACACTACGGTTCCCCATGCGATATCCCTCGCAAAGAAAAGGGGCGTCGGTGTTGCGGTAACTGACCATAACCTCATCGGAGGATCGCTGGAAGCATTCGAACTCGGTAAGCAAGAAGGAGTCTTCGTCGTCCCGGGAGTGGAAATCAGCGCTTGGGATGGACCCCACATACTGGTCTATTTCTACTCTGTGGATGAGATGATGGAATACTGGAAAAAGTACACCGAGCCCAACATCCATAAGAGCAGATGGCTCGCGATCGATAAGGGCACAGAATGGATCCTTGATTCACTGGAGGACGTTAACTGCGTTGTTTCCGCCGCCCATCCGCTGGGATATCTTGCAGCGGTCAAAGGTGTTCAGAAGGCGATCAACTGTGGCAGGCTCGACAAGGAAGTGGCCAAGCGCTTCGATGCATATGAAGTGATCTGCAGCGGTATGTTCAGGAATGAGAACATCAAAGCGAAGAAGTATGCCGACGAATACGGCCTCGGTTATACCGGCGGTTCCGACGGACATCTCCTGCATGAGCTAGGCAGGGTCATCACGATTAACGAATGCGATGATCTGGAGGGATTCCTCAACGGTGTCAAGAACCATACTAACTATGTGATCGGTAAGGAGAAGAACGTCCTCTACAAGTTCCAGATGGCCCTGACGAATTCAAGCAAGTTCGCATTGGTCGGACTCCCCTGGTCGCTGCAGAGGAAATACCAGCTGACAAGATACCACGGTACCCCCAACTACCCGAAAGAAAAATGAACAGTCTGGGACCTCAGCTCGCACTTTCATTTCTTAACTGCCGAATTCGGTTATATACGAATAAGGCCATTCCCAGACAGTGAATATTCCATGATGTTTTTCAAAGACACAAGGTCCATAGGCGTGGTCTTCTGGGCCGTAGTGGTCTTGCTTGCTTTCAACGGTGCCACTTTACTCCTGGGGGCATTCACCGACGATATTGTCGATATCCCGGATTATGTTAATGACACCAAGACCTACTGTCTTCTGGTAGGGATAGGCAGCTTGATCTCTGCTCTGATCTACGCAATAATTGCTCACAAAGTGATGTCC
The DNA here is from genome assembly GCA_015063235.1 of Thermoplasmata archaeon. Classification (GTDB taxonomy): domain Archaea; phylum Thermoplasmatota; class Thermoplasmata; order Methanomassiliicoccales; family Methanomethylophilaceae; genus Methanoprimaticola. The sequence continues at coordinate 3,131 of SUSW01000001.1, forward strand.
AAGAAGATGACCGGACTCCAGGTCCTGCGCAACTATGTGCTTACAATCGGAGTGAGTACCATAATCGCAGGGGCCTTCGCAGGTGCTGCGGCTTTCCTCTGCACGGATCTGGAAGGCACTGCGCAGCACGTGACATTCATCTCACTTATAGCCGGAGTTTTGATCCTTCTCATCGGACTCGTTATGGGCGACGGTAAGAAAGGATTCATCAAGAAGGTCATCTGGTTCATCCTGGTCATATCATTCATAGTGATGCTCGTATACGCCGCATTCCCGGCAGAGAACTACTGGCAGTTCGCGCAGCATATCGCCAATTTCCTGATTGCGTTCTTCATGCTGCTTTTTATCGTCGATGAAGATGTCAGAATAGAAATGGGGGCGAAATATTGATTGAATGGTGGGTACAGCTGATTATCATAGCAGACATCATATTCCTGCTTATGATATTCTTCAACGAGAGGAACAGCCCGGCTAGGGTACTGCTCTGGGCTGCCGTCCTCATATTCCTTCCGATAGTAGGATTCGTCGTCTACATCGTCATCGGACAGACGTTCTACGGTGAAGCGAAGTTCAGGAAAAAGAGCTTGAGGGACGACGCGATCGACGACATTCTCACCCAGGGAATGGAGCAGGCGAAGGCGGAGAGCAATCCCGATTACAGCCGCACGGCCCAGGCCATCCTGAGGACGGGAGGATTGGGATTCTCCGATAACAACGATGTCAAATTCTACGATTTGGGAGAGGAAAAGTTCGCGGATCTCTACGCTGATCTGAGGAACGCCAAGAAGTATATCCATCTCGAATACTACATCATCAGGAACGACGAACTGGGGAACGAACTGTTCAGCATCCTCACTCAGAAAGTCCGCGAAGGTGTCGAGGTAAAACTCCTCACCGATGATTTCGGTGTTCTGACCGGACCCCACAAATCTATCAAAGCGTTCAAAGAGGCCGGCGGAGAGTTCGCGGTATTCCACCAGGTACTGTGGCTCATCTTCAGCCCCAAGAAGAACAACCGTAACCACAGGAAGATCGGAATCATCGACGGTAAGATCGGATACTGCGGAGGATTCAACATCGGCGACGAGTATCTCGGAAAGGGTCCCATGGGATTCTGGAGAGATTCCGCAGTCAGGATATCCGGAGACGGAGTCAAACCCCTCCAGGCCAGATTCCAGATGGATTGGGAATACGCTTCCGGTAAACCTCTGTGTCCGCCTGAGAAGCTTCAGGAGTACTACGGCAACACCGAGTACTACACGACAGGAGACTGCAGGGTCCTGACATCCTCGGGCGGACCTGATGTCAGCGACTTCAACCCTGTTAGGCTCGAGTACATCGATCTCATCAGGAATGCTAAGAAGTCCGTTTATATACACTCCCCGTACTTCATACCCGACAACTCACTTCAGGATGCTATGGCGACAGCGGTCGCCAACGGAGTGGAAGTCAAAGTTATCATACCTGACAAGCCCGACCATATGTTCGTATTCTGGAACAACATAAGCAGTTCCTATTCGGTTATGCGCAACGGAGTGAAGGTGTACATGTACAACAGGGGTTTCGTGCACTCCAAGACCATGGTCGTCGACGGGGAGTATTGCTCTGTGGGTTCGGCCAACTTCGATGACAGGTCCCTGGTCCTCAACTTCGAGACCAATGCGATCATAATGTCCAAGGAAATCGGTAAGCGTATGGATGAGGCGTTCGAGAACGATCTGAAGTACTGTACTGAGTACACCATGGAGGACTATGAGAACATCAGCGGTTACGACACCCTCAGGGTTGCATTCTCCAGGCTGTTCAGCGGATTGACGTGAACCTGAAAACAGAGAGGAGCGATGCCTTCGGCATCCCCTCTCTGAAACCGTTTTCTGTACCTTTCATTTAATAATCGAATATATGTTTCTCAGATACTGCTCTGCCTTGTCATAATCAGGGAATTGATGTTCCCAGGAGCGGAACTGTGCATTGTGAGGGCGGCGGAGCTTCGAGGTATCTTGCCGCAGGTGCAGTGTCTCGTGATAGACCACATAGTCCAATATCTCATCGGGCACGCGGTCATCATCGAGGACGGAGTTGACGGTCACTACGCGGAACGTCTGATTGCACTGTCCGAAACGGTATTTGGCCATATGCTCTGCCCAGGTATAGTATGAATTGCGAATGTCATCTTCGTACACCAGTCCGGCGTCCATAAGCCTCTCCACAGAATCTATGAGGTTCTTGCTGCGGCCCTGCTGAGACCGCATGAGCGAACGGCACCTCTTGAGATATTTCGGTCTGCAGCCGACGATGAACTCAGGAGTACGTACATACTTGGAGAGGGACTCTGGAGTTGTGTACTTCTTGCCTCTGGACCAGGCAACAATAGATTTGCAGGCATCCCTTAGAACGGCATCGGGAGCGTCTTCAAGGTAATCTGAAAGCTCCACCTAGATGCATCCTTTATCGATGCTGTAGGCGTAATGCAGATGTGCCGTTGATTTCAGGGTCACCATGTATTCATCGTAGGGATACATGTCGAGAGGTTGAATCCTGTCAGTGACATCGATGTTTCGCATCCTTACGTTTCACCACCTGATATTTCTGATCTATCTTCCGCTTCATATCATGCTCCGAGAACACCTGTTGTCCATCCATATCCTTTCCTGTGTAGTATATGGCAGTAGAAACCGTGGATGGAGTAGGCGTGAATATCTGAACCTGCTCGGGACTGATCCTAAGCTCATTCTGACAGAATCTTGCCAGATCCTGCATATCGGATTTCTGGCAGCCCGGATGGGCTGCGATGAAATAGTATGTGAGGTAGAGCTCCTTCCCGCAGGATTCGGAACAGCTGTAGAATCTGTCCCTGAACTCCTTGAGCTTCTCGGGACCGGGCTTGCCCATGATCCTCAGGACCCTCCGAGACACATGTTCGGGAGCTATCTTCATCTGTCCGGAGACGTGGTATCTGACCAGAGTCTTAAGATAATCGTCCCCTCTTGTCTTATCGGCCAGGATCATATCGTATCTTATCCCCGAGTTAACGAAGACCCTCTTCACACCATCGATATGGCGTATCCTGTTAAGGAGCCCGATCTGCCTGGAATGGTCTATTTTGAGCTTATGGCAAGGCCTGTCACCCAGACACGATCTGTCTTGGCAGGCACCGACCTTCTGCTTCTGCAGGCATTCTATACCGTACATGTTGGCGGTGGGGCCGCCCACATCCTGGATTATCCCGTTGAAACCGGGTCTGGAAGCGTAATGCCGGACCTCTCTGATTATGGACTCCTCGGAACGCGATACGACTGTCCTCCCCTGATGCATCGCAATTGCACAGAATGAACAGTTTCCGTAGCATCCCCTGTGGGTAGTCACCGAGTTGCGGATGGTATCCATGGCCTTTACCGGCCCATCTTTGAGATAGTATGGATGGACTGCGTTCTCGAAGTCCATTTCATAGACTGAATCGAGTTCCTCGGATGTGAGCAGTCTGGATGGCGGATTCTGGATCAGATAGCGGTTATCGTGCTTCTGCATCAGCCCTTTGGCCGTTATCGGATCGCAGTTGTCCCTGAAGACCCTGAACGATTCCATGAAGGCGTCCTTATCCTTTGTGCAATCCTCATACGACGGGATCTCCAGATACCCGCTAACTGGCGAATTGGATATGTAGCAGATGCCGGGGATGTCCTTCCAGTCCTTTCCATCCCTCATGCATTCGGCCAGAGAAAGACAGCTGAGCTCCGACATCCCGTATGTTATGGCATCGGCCTTAGAATCGAAGAGTATAGATCTGCGGACCGTGTCGGACCAGTAATCGTAATGTGCGATGCGCCTTAGGCTGGCCTCTATACCGCCCAGTATTATCGGCCTGCCCTTGGAGTATTTCTTGATGAGATTGGAGTAAGCAATGCATGCTCTGTCTGGACGTCTGTTGTTGAGACCACCGGGGGTGAAATCATCATCCTTCCTGAACTTCTTGACGGCGGTGTAATTGGCGACCATCGAATCCACGCACCCGGCGGAAACGGACCAGAAGAGTTCCGGCAGGCCCAGACGCGTGATGTCGTCGCCTTTGTCCACTGACGGCTGTGCTATTATCCCGACACGGAATCCGTGTTCGATCAGCCAATGACCTATCAGGGCGGCCCCGTTGTAAGAATTGTCCGTATAGGTGTCGCCGGATACCAGGATTATGTCCAGAGAATCCCACCCCATCGAGAGTGCTTCCTCTTTGGTGGTTGGGATGAACATAGGATCGATTAGGACATGGCATCCCAGATATAACCGTTGGTGCCGTCAGAAGCGCATCTCCATGATGTAATCGTTCATCTCGAAACCCTTGCCGATGGGTTTGTCCACTTTATCCACGATGATGAAACCTGAATTCTGATATGCTGCGATGGCGGATCTGTTCTCCCTGTTGACAGTTAGATACATGCTGCTGAGCCCGTTGCCCTTGGAGATGGATATGATGAACTTCAGTATGGTGTCGAGAAGGCCCAGTCCGCGGTAGTGTTTGATGAGGTAAATCTTAGAAACGAACATCCTCTTCTCCTCAGGGGCCATGCCTATGTAGCCTATATCCTCTCCATCATATTGGATGGCGTAGTAAAGATATCCCTCATCGATGTACTTGGCGATGGCCTCACGTGACTGATAGTTCTCTATCATGTACTCGATAAGATCCTGGCTGAGGAAATCGTATGCCTCCGGCCAGATGTTAGCTGCCATACCGGCTATACGCGAAATCACTTTATCATCGGATGCCAACTCGAAAGTCAGACCTTTGGAAATGACGCTCACCTGCCTCTGTAGCTTGGCAAGGCCCTCCTCAAAGTCCACTCCGTATCTGACATCGGCCCCGGATTTGACGGTCCTTTTGATGGATCCTACCGTGAAATCCACAGCGATCCTCACCGAATCCCTCAGGGATATCCCTGACTCCAGGGAACCCACCAGGGCGGAGCCGAATACATCTCCGGTCCCGTGGAAGTATCCGTCGATCCTATCTCTCATTATCTGTCCCGATCCGCCTGTCTCGTAATCCTTGTAGACTGCTCCGACCTTCCCTTCCTCGAAACTTACGCCGGTGATGACCAGCTTCTTGAGACCGAAGACCTCTGATTCCTTGAATATGTTCTCTATATAATCCCAAGTGTAAGGTCCTTCTGCATATTCCAGATCCAGCATGAAGCACAACTCCGTGAGGTTGGGCATCAGCACGTCGGCCTTCTCGCAGAGCTTGCGCATCCCTTTAGGGAACGTATCGTCGAACACTGAATACAGTTTGCCTGCATCCGCCATCACTGGATCCACGTACACCGTGGTCCCGCTCTCGGAAAGATCGGCAATCAGACCCTTGACAAGATCGATCTGCTGGAAGGAACCCAGGAATCCTGTATAGAATCCGGAAAAATGCAGGCCCAGAGTCTGCCAATGCTTCTGAATCGGAACGATATCCTCAGTGAGGTCCCTGTAGGTGAAACCCGTGAATCCTCCTGTATGGGTCGAAAGGACAGCCGTCGGCAGTACTGAGCATTCCAATCCTACGGACGATATAATCGGCAGAGCGACGGTCAGAGAGCATCTGCCGACGCATGAGATGTCGTGAACAGCCAGGATTCTTCCATGAGTCATTGCCGCTTGCATGATATTCAATTGAAAAAACATTTCTATATGATACTAATACTCAAAATCATGGACGTGTCTGAGATACACCTCGAAAAGGCTTTGGAGGAATACAACGAGAAGGTCAACCGTCTCGAGAACGAAGGGGACATCCAGGAACTCGTAGAGGCCTATGTGAACAGGGGCTGCGTCCTGTACATGCTTGGGTACAACACTTCCGCAATGGAGGATCTGATGACAGCCTCCGAACTCATGGAGGAGCTATCTTCGAAGGGAGTGGTCACCGATACAGGCACATATGTGAAGGCCCATGCTACCATGGGAGCCATCCTTTTCGAACAGAACTCCGACTCATCCGACGAGTATTCAAAAGCACTGAAGAGACTTCCCCAGCTCAGGACAGATTCCCGCCATTTCGATCTTGCCGGAATTATCCGCATGTGCGTAGAATCTGCAGAGAATTTGCTTGATGAAAACGATGCAGAGAGCGCCATGAACTTCGTGGATAAGGCCTTGTCCATCCTCAAAGGGAAAGACGACCGTTGGTCCGGAAACAGGAAGATGGAACTGTATACGCTTCAGGGCGAATGCTATCTCTCCATGCAGGATTTCAATTCAGCCATCGAGTCCTATTCAGAGGCCATCACCATAGGTACGGACCTCGTAGACAGGTCAATGATAGAGGATATGGAGGAGCTCGTTGTACCGATAATCTCCAGATCCCAGTGCGAATCCGAGCTCGGGCTCGATGACATGTACATCGCTGACATTGAATTGGCCATTAACCTGATGGAAGAGATGGAGCGCTCAAACAAACTCTCCGATGTGGATGTTCTTGTTAACCTTCACCATGACGCCGCCTCGTACCTTATGTCCAAAGGCAGGATGGCTGAGGCAGAGAAACATCTTCTGCATGCGGTTTCGATGGGCGTCAACGGTGCCAAGGATTATCTGAGGAATCAGACTAATTCTCAGATATGATTGCATTTATATTGTATAATGATTTAATTATAAATGTAATAACTTAATTTATTTAATATATATCTTAAACGAATTGAATTATTCATACCTACAAAGACATATTTTAATTTTCAAAGACCGTGATATCTAGTCTTTGCAAAACCTAGATACCTCAATTATCATTATATGGGCGTTGTTAATCAGGTAATCTATGCAAGGGATGTTCTGTATGAGATGCAAGAGTTTGCTGCCCCCAGGTAGCAAGAGGTGTATCTCCTGCGGAGCCGACATCAATCCCGAATGGATAAGCAATCAATCTTCCCTTGACGGTCTCGGACCGAAGAAAAAAACGGTCGAATACGTCACAGAGGAGAACAAGGATGCACCATTTCTCCCTTATCCTCCCCGCGGTTGCCAGATAGACATAATCTCGGATATCCGCAACGCTCTTAACGAGGGGCGTCACATAATTATTGAATCAGGAACCGGCACGGGAAAGACCATAGTCTCTTTGGCCGCAGGCCTGGAGCATGCAAAGATGACCGGTAAGAAGATCGTATACCTCACCAGGACGATCTCCCAGAGCGACCAGGTGATGAGGGAGCTGAAAGCCATCTCCAAGCTCAAGAACGTATCCGGTCTGACCGTCACCGGCCGTAACAAATCATGTCCTCTTTTCAGAGGTACCAAGGACTTCGAGAACATCTCCCCCAAGGTGCTCTCAATGATGTGCGAAGAAAAGCGTTCCCGCAGCATCAAGAATCAGGGCGGGGGATGCAGATACTTCGACAGGATAAAGACAGAGTTGGACAATGTCCAGAACTTCATCCTGAAGCAGTTCCCCACATCGGATGATCTGGACAGATACTGCGAGAGGATCGGCGTATGCCCGTATGAGATGAAGAAGCAGCTGATGAAATCCGTCGATGTGGTCGCTGTTCCGTACGTGCATATTCTCTCATCGGACATCCGCGAGAACCTTCTGAACAACCTCGGTCTCGAAGGCGATCCCAAAGGGATCCTGCTGATAGTGGATGAGGCCCACAACCTCGTCGATGCCGCCAGGGATGAGGAGAGCTTCAGAATAGACCGCGACCTCATAGACAACGCCATCGACGAATGCTCCACCATGGTAGGAAACCCCACTGTGTGGATGGAAGTGGAGCTGAAGGAATTTCTGACTTACTTCAAGAGCTGCATGAGGAGTGTCGCCACCGAGAAGCTGGGCCTTAACGAGAAAGAGGTTGTTCTAGACGGCGATTACATCGAGGATCGTATCATGAAGAAATACCGCATGAAGCCGCAGGACCTCGAATTCGCGATAAACAGGATCATAGACTTCGGAGAAGGCAGGACGGAGCTGCTGATGGAGAGGGGGGAGAACAGAGTCTCCGACATCCAGACGCTCGGTGTAGCGATGAACGACTGGTGCTCATCCGCCTCAAGCAGATTCGTAAGATCCCTGAAGATAGACGAGGATGCGGAATACCTCAGCGCCAAATGCATCGACCCTTACGAGATATCGCAGTTCCTCAACGAGATCCCCGGTGCGATACACATGTCCGGTACTCTGCAGCCTTTGGACCAATATGCCCGTGTCCTCGGACTCAAAGGCAATCCGAGGTTCAGGGTATATCCTTCCCCCTTCCCTCCAGAGAACAAGAGCGTCCTGTACGTGAACGACGTCACTACCCTGTACAGGGAGATGAAGCAGGACCCCAGCATGCAGAGGAGGATCGAACAGTACATCTCGATGCTTTGCAATTCCGTGGATAAGAACACACTCGTCTTCTTCACATCCTACAACAACATGCGCTCCATGAGGCCTTACCTTGAAACGCACATCCTGAAGAACCTCTATTGGGAGGAGTCCCGTAACCAGAGGCGCACCATGGAGAACCTGGCAGCATTCCGTAACGGCAGGAACGGCGTCTTCTTCAGCGTCATGGGCGGATCCGTTGCCGAAGGAATGGATTTCCCTGGTGATGAATTATGTTTCGCCATAATCGTCGGCATACCCTATCCGCCACCGTCCTCCGAGCAGAAGGCAATGTCTGCTATGTTCGACCAGAGATATGGTCCCGGCAAAGGATGGTTATATACGAGCGAGGTCCCTGCCCTCAGGAAGATCAAACAGGCCATCGGCCGTCTCATAAGGACGGAAACCGACAGAGGTATGGCGGTCATCCTGGATCACAGGGCGTCCAAATACGTCAAACAGCTTGAAGCCAAGCTGAGCGACGATCCGGCGGGCGAGGCGGCGAGGTTCTTCAGATGAATCGTATATTCGATGTGAAAATCTGGATAATAATGGGCATAATCCTGGGCCTGGTTCTGGGCTTCGACCATCCTGATGCTCCGACCATGCTCATCATAACACTGATGATTCAGATGACGCTCGCCCTTCAAGGGCTCAAATTCGATTTCTCGGACATGTCGGAAAACAGGAAGAGTGTGCTTCTCTGCCTAATACTGTGCTTCGTACTGAACACCGGGATAACATTGGGGGCTGGACTGTTTTTCATAGAGGACGATGCCCTTTGGTACGGATGGGTCATGCTGGCCTCGGTCCCCTGCGCAATATCTGTGATGACGACCGCATTCTATCTGAAAGGGGATATGAAGCTCTCTATGCTGTCCTTCGCGATGATCTATCTCGTAGCGATAGCATTAACCCCTGTCATGACCCATGTCTTAATGGGTGAGGCTGCTGACTGGACCAAGATCCTAGAATATGTTCTGCTCTTCGTGGTCGTCCCGCTGCTGGCCGACATACCGCTCAGCAGGATCACCATCCCGCCGATGATCAAGATAATCGCCATGAACGTTGTCCTGCTCTGCATGGTTTTCATCAGTGTTGGATTCAGAAGGGACTATATCCTGGACAATCCCGATGTCGCCCTGTGGCTGATGCTTGCTAACGTTGTCAGGATATTCGTTCCGTGCTATATCCTGCTGTTCCTCCTGAAAAAGATAGGCTGCAGGAAGGACCGCGGAGTCGTATACTGTGCCATGGCGACCTGGAGGAATTCCGGTCTTGCAGCCACTCTGTGCATCATAATGTTCTCATCCACCTACCCGAACGCCCTTCTCCCTGCTGTGATGTCTCTAATGGTCGAGAACCTGTGGTTCGTCATATTCCAGGGAACATTCGACAGGATTTGGCCCTCAGAAGAACCTTCAGAGAGTTGAGTTCATATAGTAATTCCACAATCGGCATCACAAGCGGAGGTAGCCAAGCGGCCTACGGCGCCGGTCTTGAAAACCGGTGGAGCATCTCCTCGAGGGTTCAAATCCCTTCCTCCGCGCCACTTATATTACCCAGACACCCCGATGGCGCGGTGTAGAGCGATGCGCCGGAAAGAAGTCCTTCGAAATCAGTTTCTACGGTTTCAGTTGTTTTCCTTCGAATCCCGCGTTCCTCAATAACTTCCGATCAGTGCTCCTATGTTCCCGAATCCATCGAATCCGATGAGGGGAGCGCCTTCACCGCCCATCATCATCGACCTCTGCGCGATTATGTTCGCGACGTTCTCGACCGCGAGGCTGTTGCTCAGCGACCCGTAGTACTTCTCCGTGGTCAGGGTGTTCGCGTGGCCCCTGCCAGACCTGCGATCTGCCACAGCTTTATTCTCATAAGGGCCATCGACAGGAAGAGGCACAGCGCCAGCCAGCCCGGTGTCTCGAACTCCGTGTCGGGCATCTCTATCCCCTTGATGTCTGCCAGATTCCTTACCAGGACAATGAAATCGCAAGATAGCTATGTTATATTACCTGTTATGCATATCCGCCATCCATGGATGCTGCCTGTACAGGCACGCACAGAGGAAGAATATCTATGAGAAGCGAAAGGAAGACGTTGGCGATTCTGCTCGGTATCACCGCGATTGCGATTGTCCTGGTGTTAGTCGCGACATTCCATCAGAATAACGACAAGGACGAAACCGATATCGTATACGAGTTGAACGATGACATGACGGCGGGCGTCGAGGATGTGAAGGGCAACCCGACTACTCTGACGATCCCCTCGCAGACGGAGATCGACGGAAAGACCTACAGCGTAACATATATCGCGTACGGTGCACTGGACAAATGCGATAGGATCGAGAACCTGAATCTCCCCTCCACCCTAGAATACATCGATGAGGGGACGCTCGATGTTCTTTTCACCCTCAGGAACATCGACGTGGCCAAGGGCAACGAATACTATGGTTCCATGGACGGGGTACTCTTCGATGCCAGGATCGCCTTCCTGGTGAAGTATCCGGCATCCAAGACGGATACCAGCTACACAATACCCGAATCCGCATGGAACATCGCCGACCTGGCCTTCGACGGGGCCTCCAAACTGAGATCGGTAGTGCTCCATGACGGCATATACACGATCGGCAACTACGCGTTCAGGAACTGCAGCAGCCTGGAATCCATCTCCATCCCCGAATCGCTCGCCGTGCTGGGCATAGGAGCGCTCATCGGATGCGAGTCCCTGGAGAGAATCGATGTCGATCCGATGAATAAGAATTACGAATCCGAAGACGGCGTGCTCTATCAGATCGGCGGATGCAAGCTCCTCCAGTACCCTGTCGGGAGCGAAGCCGCGGACTTCACGGTCCCGGCCGATGTCGCGGAGATTGCCGAGGGGGCGTTCGCGAAATGCACGAACCTCAGGAGCATCACCCTGAACGAATGCCTGACTGATATCACTGCCAGGGCATTCGAAGGATGCAGTTCGCTGGCGACCGTTCACAACAACTCATGCCTGCCCATAGAGAAGGGATCAGAGACGTACGGCTCGGTGGCCAAGTACGCATCGTCCGTGGACGGGGATGTCTCCATTTACATGAATGACGACGGCCTCATCTTCAGCTACAACTCCAAATCGATGTTTGCCCAGGTGGTGGGCTATCACGGTACCTCCACGAAACTGTCCCTCGACCCGGTCGTGACAATAGACGGCAAGGCCTACGAGGTCGGATCCATAGGCTTCATGGCCTTCCTCGGCTCTGGCTTGACCGAGATAGATATCCCGGCCAGTGTCCGCACGATAGCCAAGGCCGCCTTCTACGGGTGCGGATCGTTGATCTCCTTCGGAGTGATGGACGGCCTGATGTTCATCGGGGAGTCTGCATTCTCCGGGTGCGTATCGCTCTCCAAAGTGGACATGGAAAGAGGGATCAGATTCATAGATGACGGTGCTTTCGACGGCATCAGCACGATTACAAAGATAGAGTTCTCCAACGAACTGATCTACGTGGGCATCGGAGCGTTCAGCGGAATACACTTCTTCGTGGATGATGTCGAGGTCCTCCCGACAGCGGAGTATCTTGCAGGCAGCATCTGGACAGGTTCCGGGGACGGAAGGCTCGATAACGAATGAACCGGGCGTGAAGCTTCGGTCCAGCGATCCCGTACCACCGTGCACGCCTTCTGTGCACGGTGGTCCAAACCCCTTCCCGTGCACCATCCCATTGTATCTTCGGGATCACCCTCTCCGCCGTCCCGGGATGACAGCCCGGACATATTCCCGTGGCTGCTGGATCCGAGGATGCCTCCGCCGGCTTCCTGACATTCCCGTTCCCTTCCCACGACTTCCCTCAGTCTGGTCAATCATATTCCCCTGCATCAGACTCCGCCCTGCGACGAAAACAGATAGCCGGCGGCACTGCATTGCCCGGACAGCCGCCCTTAATCGGGGCGGTTGCGGCTGTCGGATGCACATCCTTCCGCACACTGCCAAGTGTTCGGACGACCATCATCCGACGATATGATCAATGAATCGGCATATTCAGTTCCGACCCTTGTCGGATGCGCCATCCGATCCGTAGAATTATCCCGGACGCCGGAGCATCCGGGAAAATGGTTTCCCTGGCCCCAATCCACCGCGACCAGTCTGAGGTCTTTGCCTACGAATGTGTGTCCCGCGAGTTGATTGAAGCTCAGTTCGGAACCGTCCAGGTAGAACTTGCAGTAGTCGAAGGTCCTCTGGGACTCGACGGTCACATTCTGGCCTATCTTGAGGTATTGGATGCTGACGCACCAAGCGAAAGCCGCATCGCACAGCTTGACGCCGTCCCCGATCTCGATCTTCTCCAGGTAGGCGCACATCCCGAATGCTGCGGGCCCGACCGTCTCCACCGTTGAGGGGATGCTAAGGGACTTGAGGGCCGCTATCGCCCCGAAGGCGGAGGACTCTATAACCTTGAGGGTGCTTGGGAACTCCACCGACTTCAGACCGGTCGACGAGAATGCCGAATTGCCAATGCTGACGAGTCCTTCGTTGAAATCGAACTTCTCCATTGCCTTGCAGTTGCTGAACGCATTCTTCCCGATGATCTTGATCACGGGCTTTGAGACGGTGGCGAGATCGTAGCAGTAGAGGAACGTATCGTCCGGAACATAGTCTATGGAGTAGGAGAGCTTGGCGTAGGTCAGCTTGAAGTTATTCATGAACACGCCTTCGCCCATGTACGTCACGGAATCCGGCACCGCTATAGACCTGAGGGCACATTCGAAGAATGCATGATCGCCGATACTCTCTAGCTGTGCAGGCAGAGTGATCTTTGAGAGCCAGCGGCATCCCGAGAATGCATCGGCGCCTATCTTCTTCAGCGTTGCCGGCAGGTCGACCTGCTGTATCGTCCTGCATTTTTCGAATACCTTATCCGATATGGAGGTCACCCCATAGTCGATGATGACCGTCTCCAGCTTGTCGGATCTGTACCATGGCAGTTCCCATTTTCCCGAATCGTACGCCGCCATGGGTCCGTTGCCGGTGAGCTTGATGGCCTTGAGACCACGCATGCTAAAGGCGGAAAAAGTGCCGTATTCCAGATCGGCCGGTACGGTCAGGAGCTCGATCGAGGGATCGATATTGGCAGCGAAAGTGCGCTTCCCCAGATAGGTCACGCCCTGTTCGACGACCACATAACTGGCATCTTCGAAAGCGTGTCCCCAGAGCGGGAGATATTTATCCGGCTGGTCGTCGATACGGCCGTCGCCGGATCCCGTCTTCGAGAACGTGAGAGTCCTGGTTTCTGGGTCCCACTTCCATGTCACCCCGCCTCCCGCATCGCCGTGATCAGGATAGGAAGAATCGACGTCGGTGGGCGCGATCGCGATGAAAGCGAAAACCGATACGAGTGCGGCAATGGCGATGAGGAACGCAAGGTTCCTGCCGACACCTAGGTTCAGTCCTTTTCTGATGTTGTTCATAGTTAATGTTACGGTACAAGGATATTAAAATTAACACCCATAAATGAGTGAAGCCATATCCTCACCTCAAAGGTGAATCCCGGCTGGTTACCGCCGGGCGGATATTCGTTTGCTAAGCTCAGGATGCTCCGAAGGGGGAGGTGTAGACCTTCACCGCCTGCAGATGCCTTCCGCCGTCCGTGCGCTCGGATACAACCATCCTGGTCACATTGGTCAGGTCCTTGCGGATCTCCATCATCTCCATGGCCTCCTCGAGAGTCCCGGTATCAAGGCGCTTCTTCCGGATCTTCATCTTGGAGTCCACGGTGTAGACGTCGATAACAAAATCCTTCATCCTCATGCCCCGATCTTCTTCAGTTTCTCGAGGGCCTTCCTGGCAGCGCCGACATCCTTGGAGATGTCGGTGTTGTCGATCTTGAATCCGTCGAGCGCCTTGGTGAGGTCGAGAATGAACTCTCCGTAGGCCCTAAGGAATTCGGTGTCCGAAGGGAGGTTGAAGAACACTCCGTCCGCAGAGCAAGTCAGCCTTGCTGCGGGCTCGTTGTAGGCTCCTTTCTTCTCGTCGTAGTACTGCTTGATGTCAAGACTGACGTACACTTTGTCCTTCTTGAAGTGCATGAGGTTGTCCTTCAAGGTAGGATTCTCGTTCATCTGCTGTGCTGCCCCGAACGTGTTGCTTATCGCGTTCGAGATTCCGTTTCCTAATGTAGGCATATTCTTTCCTCCAGTTTTTTAGACAGTTTTCTAAGATGTTTCACCTCGGGAGAAAAACCGGATCGGAGGAAAACTACGGTTATCGTAATCACATCCAGCGCAGTAGCTATGATGCAGAAGGCTGATTTTCAAGGCAGATTCGTGGGGTGCAGGTTCAGGATCTGGGTTGAACTACCCTTACATTCCTTCCTCCGCGCTCTTCTGTACTAACCTTACTTCCTATGATGATAATTGTACCTGTAATCTGACATGTTGTAGCCATTTATGGTCTCAAATCCTTCATCTTCATCAGATTTTTCATGCATCAATGCTCCAGCGATCAATTTCTCCAGATACTGATTCTCACGATACTCTCCTAAAGACGCCATGACTAATGCATTACGGAAGTACTTTGAATGCTGGCTGATGAATACGCTGTCTAATTTCATACCATGCCCCTTGGCCAGCATATAGAGGTACATTGCTACCGTACGTGTATTCCCTTCTCTGAAGGAATGAACCTTCCATACATCGGAGATGTAAAGCGCAATCTTAGACACAATCTCTTTTTCAGACAGGCCTTCCCATTTCTCATTATCCATCCTTTTCTGTATTTCAAAGAGATCTGATTCGATATTGTCATGGTGTGAGTATTCCACCGACAATCCATCCAGAATCATCTCATCCTTACAGATATCTATAGTCCGTTTCTGACCTGCCCAGGGGTAGACCCTTTCGAATAGTTTCTGATGTATCCAAAAAATACTGTTGACATCAGTCATGATAGTCTTGCTCAGCTCGATCTCGACTATAGCTAGCCTTGTCATTGTAGTTTCGAAATCATCCAGTTTCTTTTGTTCCTTTATGCCTCTCAGATTTATCAGGACGTCCGAATCCTCATACAGATAGGGGTCTTTCATGTGAAATTCCTCTCTATTGCGAAAACAGCAGTTTCATAATCAATCTGTCCTGTAGCCAATAAGTGGATTATCTTTTGATTTTCTGGAGATACATCGCCTTTCCCACCGGTAGATTCTATTGCTTCAGCCATTCTTTCGGCCTCTGTTTGAGCCTCAGTTACTTCTACATTGAATGGAAGGCCGTTCCTCATTATAATCTGATTAAGAAAGATCGACACAGCATAGGACATATTCAATCCCAATCTCTTGAGCACTATCTCAGACTGTTCTTTGACATCTGGATCGATGCGTATGTGTATCAAATCGGTCTTAGTCATGTGTATCAATTGTAATACATATCAGACGTTAATAAAGGTGTCGAAGTCTGTTTTTCGTAATATCATCAAGCGTGGCGACTATGATGCAGAACCCTGATTTTCGGGGTAAAAATGAGGGGCTTAGTTTAGAGTTCTGGATAGCACTAGCTGCACATCCCTTCCTCCGCACCACTTTTATTACCCAGACACCCCGATGGCGCGGTGTAGAGCGATGCGCCCTTAGAGGTCCCTAAAGATTCGATTTTTACGAATTCCGATGAAATTCATCGAATTATGCATGATAGGTCACCGAGATAATCCTGCTGTTTTCTACAATGCCTAGCTAGCCAATTATTAAAGCAAGATTTTCGATTGATAAGTATGTACAGGACCTTACCAGACATATTATCAATATCCCGGATAGTCCTGGCCTTAGTCCTACCCCTGACGGAGCCGCTCTCCGTCATCTTCCTCGCGGTCTTAGCTATCGGCTGTCTAACAGATGTCCTCGACGGTTACTTCGCCAGGAGATTTGATAATTTTTCGCCTTACGGCCCCACACTTGACAGTATCGCAGACCTTGTACTTGCCACCAGCCTTCTATATTGCATCATCCCAACCATCCACTGGGAGTGGTGGATGATCATCTGGATGGCTGCAATAGCTGCCGTTCGCCTCATCGCCTTCCTTCTCGGTTCCGTCAAATGCAGGAGGGCAGCATTCGTCCACACCTATCTGAACAAGTTAGCCGGGGTGCTGTTTTTTCTCAGCCCATTCCTTCTCGTTCTCTTAGGAGATACGTTCACTGTCGCAATTGTCTGCGGTGTATCCTCCGTATCCGCTGCAGAATACCTATTCGTCAACCTTCACAACAATCCTACGAACCGAACTTCAGAACTGCCCTAATCCCCCGGTCATGACTGAATTCTACAGCATTTAATCCAATAATACGCATTTTATGTCCTATTCATCGACATTAATTAGATTTGGTAATGTGATACTTTTTAGTTGATATTTTATATTTATACTCCCATATCGTTTATGATGATCAAGATGGGAGAAAGAGGGCCTAAACAGAAGTTCTTGGAGATCTCGTGCCCGAACGAGGAATGCAGGAATTTCGGCAGAC
>SUSW01000018.1 GCA_015063235.1 Thermoplasmata archaeon
ACTGGACACAGTCTGCTCCTGCTGCCCAGAGTGCCTCGGTGTATGTCCTTACGTAAGGCTGGATGACCTTGAGGACTTTCTCAACCTCATCAGGGCACATGAGGATTCCGAAGATGATGTTCTCTGTGTTGACGAGGTTTCCGGCGAGTGTATGACTCCGGTGTTTCCTGCGACGACTGCGTAGTTCTCTCCGTGTGACTTCTTGAGCTTCTTGACTGCCTCGATAACGACTGCGGGCCTTCCGGTCTTGGTCATCTCTTCAGGGGACATGAGTCCGGAGAAGTCGGGGTACTCACCCATCATTGCGTCGAAGTGGACGGGGTGCTCCTTGATCATGGGTGCTGCATCCTTCTTGTCAACTGCGACCTTTGCTCCAAGAGCCTCGGTCTCTGCGGTCAGACAGAAAGCTGCCCTTACGCACTCTCCACCGTTGTGGTCTGCCTGGGCTGCGGCCAGTTTTGCCATGAGGTCTGCATTCTTGTGTGCCTCGGGCCATGCTGCTCCGACTGCGTCCATCTGTGCGACTGTTGCTGACTGTGTGAATACTGCGACTGGGGGCCTGTCAAGGGACTCCTGTTTCAGTGCAGCAAGCACTCTCTCTCTAGGTGTCATTGCCATAATGAAAACTCCTGTTTTTGGCATATGCTTCATATTATTTAACCGAAGGGGGAAGGTATACACCGCAAAAGTATCCATTTATTAACCTGCGCGCACGTTATGGCCCGTTTTCAAGTTGTACGTATCCTCCAACTCAAACTCACAAGGAAATGTCCGTCAAATCGATGAGATTCCCCAAATCCATAAGGCCCATGTCCGTCACGCCGTAGATGCGGGCATGCGAGTAATCTGAGGACTTCAGAGCGGGCGCCATTATACAGTTCTCGTCGAGAACCAGGTCATTCCCGGATGAGAAGGGGCTGAACGGAGGAAGGACTATCACGCCCTCCTTCTCAGCATGGACGAAGCACTGTATCTTCATGCCTCCGCCGACGGCCCCCGGGATCCTGACAGAGGGATGCTCATGGCCGATAATGACGGGTCTCACACCCGAATCCTCATGACCGTGCTCCAGACGGAACCCCATGATGTCTATGTAGTCGACCACGATGAATCCCAGGTCGGATACGATGTTCTGGAGGAAATTATCGTGATTTCCCTTCACGGCCACTACCTGAGCGGCTTCGGCAAGAAGGGTGAATATCCTGCGGACCTCCGTCCTCTCCTCGTAATTGGCCCTCCTGAAATCATGCTTGATATCGCCCAGAAGGACGATGCGTTTCGGCTCATACCTCGAAATGATGTCATTAAGGGCCTCGCGTATGGATTCGGTGTTGATGCGGGGTATGTACATCCCCTCCTGCTCCAACGCCCTCTCGTAGCCGAGATGAAGATCCCCAAGGACCACCGTGGGACCATCGGACAGAACGAGACATCTGTCGTTGGTAATCGTCACTCCCGGCAGAATCTCCTTGGCCCTCATGCCCACGGCATGGCCCTGTAGGATTAAAACTGTGTTTTGGCATACGGCCATTAGATGATTGAGCACACGTTCCAACTGCTCCCTTCTGTCGGGGCGAAGAAAGAGAAGGCGATCTGGGAATCCGGAGTCCGCACGTGGGATGATTTCCTGGCAGCGGAGGCCGTAGATTGTGTGAAACCCGCCTTCAAGGAGAGGTCCGACCCGATCATCATGCAGGCACAGGAACTGCTCAAGGAGGGGGATTCTGGGGCCCTAGCCGATATAATCCCCAAACCCGAGCACTGGAGGATGTACCGTCATTTCATCGATGACGCCGCCTATCTGGACATAGAGACCGACGGCCTGAGCAGGGATTCGCTGGTCACTGTCGTGACAGTCCACAGGAAGGACGGTACCTACACCCTGACGGAAGGGTTCGATCTTGACGCTGAATCGCTGTCGGACACTCTGAAAGGGGCTAAGATGCTGGTCACGTTCAACGGCAGCTGCTTCGATGTCCCCGTGCTGAAGAACAGCTTCCCGGGGGTCGACCTGGACATCCCACAGTACGATCTGCGCTTCGCATCTAGAAAAGTGGGCTACAGAGGAGGACTGAAGCCCCTGGAGATCGAACTCGGCATCCACAGGGATGAGGAGATCCTCGATGTGGACGGTGCCATGGCAGTACATCTGTGGCATCAATGGACAAGGCACGGCGACGAGGATGCACTCAACATCCTCCAGGAGTACAACCGCGCCGATACAGTGAACTTGGAATACATAGCCGGAGTTATCTTCGACAGGCTGGTGACGGAGCATGCCGAGTACAGATGGTGACCTTCAGCGCCTGGACCGCGACCTCGCCCGCGCGGCAAAGGGCCTGCGCAGTGCGAAAAGCGTCATGGTCGTCTCCCACATAGATGCCGACGGTATAACGGCAGGCTCCATAGCACACCTCACGCTCGAACGTCTGGGCATCGAACACCGTGTGGTCTTCCAGACCAAGATCTCGGAAGAGACCATCATGATGGTCAACACCGCGAAGGAGGAGTTCGTATGGATATGCGACCTCGGTAGCGGATACCTCTCCGAATTCGATAGATCCAACCTCGTTATAACGGATCACCATGTCCCGGACCCGAAATGGAGAAAGAAGCAGACGGTCCTGGACAGCTTCGCTTCGGTGGAACATCTGAACCCGCACACATACGGCTTCGACGGTTCATACGAGGTCTGCGGTGCAGGGATGACCTACCTGCTGTCGAAGAAGATCGATCCCAAGAACATCGATCTGGCGTATCTCGCTGTAATCGGGGCGATAGGAGATTTCCAGGATTCCGGCCAATCCAGGCTGGTCAGCATCAACCGCATGATCCTCCAGGACGCAGCGGATACCGGGGACCTGATCATCGAGCAGGACCTGCGCCTTTTCGGCAGGGAGACTCGGCCCATAGTGCAGTTCTTCCAGTACGCCACCGACCCCCGCCTCGAAGGCCTCACGGACAACCCGGGCGGATGCATGGACATGCTCGAATTCCTGAACATCCCTGTGAAGAGGAACAATGAATGGAGGACGTGGAACGACCTGGACCCATCCGAGAAAGAGAGGATCATCGACAACGTGCTGGAGCTCGTGCCGACCGACCAGCAGTCGAGGATCTACGGCGAGGTGTACACCCTTCCTAAGTTCTCGAAAGGGACCGGCCTCAGAGATGCCAAGGAATATTCCACCGTTCTGAACTCCTGCGGGAGGTATGACGATGCAGAGACGGGCCTGAGGATCTGCTGCGGGGACACTTCCGCCCTCAAGGATGCCGAACGCAACCGTGCGGACCACAGGAGACACATATCCACCGCGCTCTCCTACGTCAAAGACAACCATCTGATCAGGGTCCGCAGGTTCATACAGTACTTCGATGCCGGACCCAACATCAGGGAAACGGTCGTCGGGATCGTCGCAGGGATGCTGCTCAACTCATCGGAATGCAGGAACAATCTGCCGATTATCGCATTCGTGGATGCCGAGGACGGTGTGAAGGTCTCGGCCAGGGCCAACAGGGACCTGGTGGACCGCGGATTGGATCTGTCAGCGGTGATGAAGACCGCTGCGGAACTCACGGGAGGCTACGGAGGGGGCCACAGCGTGGCCGCCGGAGCCACCATCCCTGCGGACAAGAAGGAAGAGTTCCTGGACATCGTCGAGGACATAATATCCTCTCAGATAGACTAATTCTTAAGATATTCTGTAGAAGTGCCGCCGGGTATTTCCGGCGGAATGGGTTTGTTTTCAATCCTTCATCAGGGTGTACAGGACGGCCTTCTGGGCGTGGAGCCTGTTCTCAGCCTGGTCGAAGACCACGCTGTGCGGGCCTTCCATAACCTCGTTTGTGATCTCCTGTCCGCGGTGTGCGGGAAGGCAGTGCATGATGATGCATGTAGGCTTGGCCAGAGCCACCAGCTCGTCGTTGATCTGGTAGGGCTTGAAGATCTTGATGGCCTCTTCCTCCGAGGTCTTGTCCCCCATGGAGATCCATGTGTCGGTGTAGAGCACATCCGCGTCGACACACGCCTTCTCGGGCTCGTGGGAAGCGATGATCTTGGATCCGTTGGCCTCCGCGATCTTGGTGGCGTTCCACATGATCTCGGCGTTGGGCATCCTGATCGCAGGACAGCATGCCACCATGTCGATTCCCATGATGGCGCTAGCGTACAGCAGGGAGTTGCAGACGTTGTTTCCGTCCCCCAGGTACACCAGCTTCTTTCCCCGGAATCCGCCCAGCTTCTCCTTGATTGTGACCATATCGGCGAGTGCCTGGCAGGGGTGCTCCAGATTGTCCAGTCCGCTGATTACTGGAACGGATGACCAATCCCCGAGCTTGTCCATCATCTTGTAGTCGTAAGCGCGGTACATGATCCCGTGTACAAAGCGGCTCATCACACGTGCGGTGTCCTCCATCGTCTCGCTATGGACACCGATCTGCATCTTGGACTCATCGAGATAGACGGCGTGTCCGCCCAGCTCCGTGATGGCCACATCGAACGAGATCCTGGTCCTGGTGCTGGGCTTCTCGAAGATCATTCCCAATGACTTACCCTTGAGGGGATCGCCGTGGTGTCCGCGTTCCGCCTTGAGCTTCAAAGCGAGGTCGACAAGGTCAGGAAACTCATCCTTCATGTCGACAACAGATATCAAATTCTTTTTTCCCATGCCCGATGCATCACGCGGGGGTTTATAAAATATGATATGCAAAGTTCGCAGATTTGAATATAATCGTGGCAAGCTCAGGCCTGCATTTTCCACTCTAGTCTGACGATATCTTTATTTAAGGGGATACGATAGCCCGAATTACAACATGGCCGGGATAGGGTAGCTTGGTTATCCTAGGGGACTGTGGATCCCTTGACTCGGGTTCAAATCTCGGTCCCGGCCCCTATTGTGTTTTGAATTATGGTGGTTATATGTCCTGGGAAGGTCAACTCAACAAGATCGATGACAACAGATGGGAGATCCCTCAGGATGAATCCAAAGGGATGCATACCAATGCAGTCATCTATGCCAGCGAGGAGATGCTCTCCCAAATACGCTCCGACAATGCTCCGATGCAGGCTGCCAACGTCGCATGCCTGCCCGGTATCGTGGGCAGTTCGATGGCTATGCCGGACATCCACTGGGGATATGGATTCCCTATCGGAGGGGTTGCGGCCGTAGATGAGAACTCAGGCTCCATCTCGCCCGGAGGCATCGGATTCGATATCAACTGCGGAGTACGCCTGATAAAGACCGACCTGACCCTCGAGGATCTGGGAGATAAAAAGAACCAACTCATCGACGAGCTGTACAAGAATGTGCCTTCCGGACTCGGATCCAAGGGACTCACCAAGGTCAGATACAAAGAATTGGACGATATCCTGATGAACGGCTCCGAATGGGCCGTCGAGAACGGATACGGCTGGGAGAGGGACATAGAGGTCACCGAGGAATACGGCCATATGCAAGAGGCCGATTCCACAGTGGTGAGTGACAAGGCAAGGAAGAGAGGCCTTCCCCAGCTCGGTTCACTCGGTTCCGGCAATCATTTCTTGGAGGTGGATCTGGTCGAGAACGTATTCGACGATGCGACGGCAAAGGTCTACGGTCTGAAGCAGGGGACACTCGCAATCACCGTACACTGCGGTTCCAGAGGATGCGGGCACCAGATCGCCACGGACTATCTTCAGGAGATGGAGCGCTACATCAAGAAGAACTCGGTGAGCCTTCCTGACAGACAGCTCGCCTGCGCCCCATTGGACTCCAAGCTCGGAGAGGATTACTACAAGGCCATGTGCTGCGGCGCGAACTACGCCTGGGCCAACAGACAGATGATCACCCACTGGGCTAGGGAATCCTTCGAGAAGGTCCTTGGGGATTCCGCCGAGAACATGGGGATGGATGTGGTCTACGATGTGGCCCACAACATCGCCAAAAAGGAAAGGCATGATATCGATAAGCATCACATCGACGTTCTGGTCCACAGGAAGGGGGCCACGCGTGCATTCGCCCCTGGAAGGTCTGAGATAACCCTGAGATACAGGGACGTCGGCCAGCCGGTTATCATCCCTGGAAACATGAGCGTCGGAACGTACGTACTGGCCGGAAGGAAGGGTTCGATGGAACAGACGTTCGGCTCGACCTGCCACGGAGCGGGAAGGCAGATGTCCAGGAAGGCTGCGATAGACAATCTGAAGATAGACTCGGTCATGGAACAGCTGCAGTCCAAAGACATCTATCTAAGGAACGGGTCAACAGACGGTGTCCTAGAGGAGGCCCCGGATGCGTACAAGGACGTGGATCAGGTTATCGAAGTGGTCTGCAACGCCGGATTGACCGCGAAGGTCGCCAAACTCACCCCTATCGGTGTGATAAAAGGATGAACAGTACGGGAAACCCGTACCGCTCTGTTAATCTGTTTTTACTGCATCAAGACGCAGATGCTGAAGCATCGACGGGAATCCTCAGTCCCTGTTCCTGAACACTATGGCTCCTAAGAGCAGCACTGCCAGCATGGAGGCGGCCATTATTGGTCCCACCCCTATGGTTTCCGTACCGTCTCCGTTGGCATTGGTATTCCCGGATCCGAGACAGTACAGCTTGACATCGTTCTTGGCAAATAGTACCTCGCCCTGAGGACCGATCTTAACGGAATTGGTGTTGTTGGTTCCCAACGATCCGACAGGTAGGTCGAATGCCCTTATCTCGTTGGTCTTCTTATTGTACTCGAAGCACAGCAGCCCGTCCACCGCGGTCGTGAACCTATCTGGCAATCCTGCAGGGGACACGTATCCGCGGACGGTGTCGCCGTTCACGGCTATGGACATATTGCTGTACGTCTTGTGGAGACGCGTATCCCTGTCGGTCTGGGCTATGATGGTCTTGGTCTTCATATCGATGACGTTGAAGCAGAGTCCGCTCTGGATGAATCCGAGGCCGTCCACCATGATCAGACATGATCCGTACGAGTCGTTGTATCCGTTGGACATGTATGTGGCCGAATCGGTTATGAACTTCCCGTTGGAATCCACATCCACCAGGAATATTGTCTTGTAATCGCCCAGCCTCGGGTTGGCGAACATGTTGTCCCAATGGGTGGTCACTGCCACGGTGTTGCCTTCGCAGTAGATGAATCCGCCGTTCCAGTATGTTCCCCTGATCTCGGTCATATCGAACATATCGGTCTGCTGGCCAGTCTCCTTGCTGACGCAGTACAGTACGCGCTGGGCCGAATCCGTCTCACCGATACCCGGGTAGAAGAGGTACTTGTCATTCATCGCCACGGAGACAGGGAGAGTGTACCCGTCGATGTAGAATATGAACTTACTGGACCATTTCAGGCTCTGGACATTATTAGGGTCGGAGGGATCCTGATCCTTCGCAGGATAGCATTCGCATGTCTTGTCCTTCTTCACCACGTACCAATAGCCGTTGTCGTAATAGGCCTGGGAACTGACACCGCCGATCTTGTAGAGCTGGTTCAGGTTCAGGTCATAAACGTTACCTGTGGCAGGGTCGAGGACCATCCTGTCTCCGACTGCAGGGAAATCGCTGACGCTCAGGACACCGGTGTCCACGGTGTTCTTGATGGTGCCGTCACTGATCGAGACCTTGGAGAAATTCCCGTCCCTGAACACAACGTACACATAATCATTCACTACGGCGTATCCTGCGACGTTCTTCTCTGTCTTCCATTTCACGGTGTAATCCTTTTCGTTGATTCCTACGGAATCGGAAAGGGATTCCATGATGTCCCCGCTGAAGTAATAATCTGCGGAATTGTCTGCATCTGCCTCCTCGGATACGATGATGACCGAAGCGACAGCTGCAAGCGCGATGGCTGCTACCGAGAACAGCAGGATGCACTTTACGGATTGCTTGTCTAATGTCATTGCGTAGGATATGAAGTGCTCCTTATTTGAGCATAATCTTCAGAATGTGCTCAAGTGTTACCAGGCATTGCCAATGACAGCGATCGACAGTCAGATTCCCAACACTTTCCTCGAAGCCTTCTCCACCTGCTCGCACATCATAGAAGGGGCGGAGATTAGGACGGCCCACCCGTAGGGATCCCTCGCCTGCAGGGACCTTGCTATCGGGGAGAACTTCGTCAGAGACTTCACCTTACCCTCATCGTCCATTATGGATACGTCCGTCTTCCCGATGTTGGCCTTCGATTGGAGATTCGCTTTGGTGGTGAGCTCCGCGCATACGTTGAACACATCCAGATCCGCCTGGTCTGCTATCTCCTGCTCCAAACGTTCGGCGCCTTCGATGCTTGCATAGGGGATGAGTTTCGACGCCTTCTCATCGTCCATGTCCGCACTGTACACGGCGAAGGCCTTCTTGTTGATATCGCGGTTCATTATGCGCCTGATGCAGTTGGAGCTTTTACCCCCGGATTCCACTACGCGATGCGTCAGATCGGAATCGGTCCAGAGATACATCTGAGACAGGTCGATCCCTGAAGCCTCCACTGCCTTCACGAGCATCCTCTCGGCTATCCTCGTGGTCTCATGGAAATAGACGGATGTGTACATGAGCGAACGGGATACCATGAGTCCCTCGGCCGCGGTGATGCCGCCTCTGCGCAGCACGATGCGGTCGTTATGGACGTTCATGGTGTTGATCAGTCTGTCGCAATCGATGAACCCATGCGAAAGCCCCGTATAGTATGCATCGCGCATGAGATAGTCCATCTGATCGGCATCGACCGGGCCGTGGATGATCTGATGGGCATAATCGTTGGAAGGGAAATGATCCTTCCTCTCGGTGAAAAAGTCTAGATCGTCTTTAGCGGAATCCGGATATGCAATAAGGTCGCAGACCTCTTTCGGATCGATACTTTCTCTGGAGATGACCTCGCCTATAGAGGGCATACCGTCGAATAGATCGTCATCCACATCCGCATGATTGGGGATCTTCCCGGTTATCAGAGAACGGGCGAGCTCCATGTGATCCAGTCCCGTTACCTCCTCCATGGTGTGTTCCATGCAGTGCGAGAACGGGGCATGGCAGACGTCATGAAGAAGCCCTGCCATACGTACCGTATCTGAATCCGTTCTGTCAAGACCGATCGCTCTCGCCATGCGTCCGGACAGATGATATGTTCCGAGGCAATGCTCGAAACGCGTGTGGTTAGCTCCGGGGAACACGAGATGGCCCAGACCGAGCTGGCGAACCGATCTCAGCCTCTGCATCTCCGGACGGTCGACCACATCTAGGAATAGGCCGCCGACCAATATGTTCCCGTGGACAGGGTCCTGGACCACCTTCGAGCGCGACATCTCATTCTCCGGACTTCCAGAGCTTGTCCCCAACATAATGGATCGTTTTGATAGCCTTTCCGCCGGCCTTTTGCTTGAGCTCGGTACCCGAGCGCAGTGCTTTGCCTATCGCAAGCGGAGCGCCGTTCTTGATATCCTTGATCCAGACCAAATCGCCTTCCGCCACGGATTCGTCCGCATCGGTTATGCCCGGACCCATAACGTCCGCTCCGTTGGTCACGAAAGGGACCGCGCCCATATCGACAGTCACGGATTTGGCAGAAGGCCTGTACTTCAGAATCCCTCTGATGGTAAGGAAGGGTTTGTCCTCATAGACGATTCCCAGGATATCTTGGCCGACGAAGATCACTTTGAAATCCGTGCTCTCCGCCATATCGACGGCATCCTTCTCATCGAAGACCGGTACTCCGAAAAGCTCCTGGAGTTCCTTGGAGAGATTCTTGATCTCCTTCTCTCTCATCCTCTTCCTCTTACGGATCATAATGTCTGACATCAGTGGGTGTATGGGGAGTCCAGATAAAGATATCTTCGCTGAAAGTGAGATAAAATCCGATGGCGGAGGAAGGATAGGATAGGATGGATGGATGTTTTCCGTCCGCCATCTGGAGGATTTGTGCTTTTGGGGATGCACGTTTTTCCTCTGATACTTACATCGATTGGAGAGTATTTAAACTTCAGAGGGGGAGGTGAGTGAAAGTCCAGTTATATTTTTGAATGTCTGGCTAGCAAAATTTCGGAGTGAAAGTCCAGAGTGAAAGGGCAACGAGTCCGCTCAATCCCGTACCGTCCGCGGGACCGTTCCTGCTTATATAATTACACGATATCGGCCTGATGATGACATCTGAACTCATCTTCGTTGGACTGGGCCTCAGCGGCACAGATGGAATGACAGTCAAGGCATTGAACGCCCTCAGGGAGTGCGACAGGATATATGCCGAATTCTACACCTCATTCCTCATCGGAACGAAGGTTGAGGAACTGGAGGAGGCCATCGGTAAGAAGATCAAGGTACTCTACAGGGCACAGGTCGAGGAATGCGATGACATCATAAGGGACGCCATGGAGATGAGGGTCGCCTTCATCACTGCCGGAGATCCCATGTCCGCCACCACCCACGTCGATCTGAGGATCCAGGCGGCGGAAGCGGGGATACCTGTCAAGCTCTATAACGGTATCACCATATTCTCCGCGTGCCCGACGGCATTCGGTCTACAGAACTACAAGTTCGGAAGAGCAGTCACGCTGCCGTTCATCGAGAACGGATATCATCCCAAATCCCCCTATGACCACATCATGCAGAACAAGAAGATGGGTCTCCATACAATGATCCTTCTGGACATCCATGCCGACGAGATGCGCTACATGACCGCCCATGAGGCCATAGAATGGCTGATGATCGGCGAGGAGAAATGGGGAGAGGGACTGATAGACGATAAGACCATCCTATGCGTCGCATCACAGGTCGGCTCACCAACAGAGAAGATCTTCGCCGGATATCCTCAGGACCTCCTTAAGATGGATCTCGGAGAACCGCTGTTCACACTTGTCCTTCCCGGCAATCTCCACTTCATGGAGCAGTATTCACTTGTGAAATTCGCAGGTGCACCTGAAGAGATCATCGAGGATGAATGAATCAGACCAGACCATCCGATCGCGTATCATCATCGAAGTCGAAACTACACAGTCATCAGGCGATACAAGCCTGCGATCTGCGTGATCACAGATTTCTGCGGTCGAACTCTATCTGCACCATGGTGACGCAATGGTCAGCATGATAACTGCGAGGTCCGACAGATACATTTATGTAACTAAATGCCTGAAGCATATTTTCTTCCGATTCAGTGATATCGGTATTGTCGCCGAGGATGAAGCAGGGGTGTTCCGGAAATTCGAAATCGGGAAGGTTTACGCCGCTTTCCCTGAGATGAATGAACGACACCCCCTCCTCTGACAATTCGCGAAGAACATCGCCGAATGATGCTTTAGACACATACACTCCCGGGCTGCTCATCGTCCAAACTCCCTTCACTGCTTTCTTCTTCAAAGCTGCCCTTATGATTCCTGCGATGCTTCTTTCATCCGGATTCAATCCCTTAAGTTCGGATCCGCAGACCCTAATCACCTTCGGAGCATCCTTTCCGCCCTGAAGGATCAGAAACACCCGGGTCTCTTTCCTTATCCCATTGCTCAGACAGAAAGCGGTAGCAAGACATCTTGCTAATGTGTCTATCCCCCCTCCTGAACCTGGAAGGTCGTTGAATTCAAAATCGATGGTGGTTTTTGCACGGTGACCTATGGTGATGAATGTTCTTTGCATGGATGCACCCATATTCTTTATGACTGAAGTCAGGCTGAACATCTGGTCAATTGTATCAGCTATAACATGGTGGCAGGGAGGCAGAGCCCCCCTGCCTTGAAGCAGGTTTCACAGTGGAGTGACCCACTTCTGGTGACTGGTGGGCAGGGTATGATCCCTGTCCCCCAGTCTGTGCCGTCGCGGGTTTGACCCCTGCACCATGACGGTGAGACATGACGTCTGGCGGCACGACACGCGGACGCGCGTTCGTACCTTTCGGCTCGATACTGCGCTCTCCGGGAATGGACCCCCAGCGCGTGCCCCTAACAAGCCGTATGACCGGCTCCATTACTGTGGAGTAATAGATGTGTTAGCCTGATTGCAACTTCATTATTGCTATAAAGTAATTTTGAAGTGTTTATTTGAACAGTTAAAAAAATGAACACTTTTTAACCACAATAGACAACCTCGTTTCCACAGCTCTCGGGCAGATTTGTTCTCCCCATCATTCAACAATTCTTGGGCTAAATTGTTTGACGGACGGCAGTTAAGCCGTCCGTCTTTAAGGTGTTCAGGATGCCTGCTTTCCGCGGTACCACATCATTCCGATAAATACGGCGGCACATGCGAGGATCGCAATTCCGATTGCAATGACGATGTTCATGACATTGAGTCCGCTGGACGGATGCACAACATCACGGACGTAGATCTCGTAACCGCAGTCACAATGGTCGTAAACCTTATCGTCGTGCTCCACCTCGGTGAAGGAGTGCATCGGGAACGAAAGGTTGGCCGTGGATCCGTCAGGAAGGGTCAGGGACACCTTTCCATCGGCATCGTAATACAGGTTCGGGCTGACCGGTCCAGTCGCCAGAATCTCCTTCTCTCCTTTAATCGTCAGACCCATGGTTCCGGCGGGAACGGAGACGTTATGCTTGGCATCGTCGACCACGACCACATAGACGGTGTCGTGGTATCTGGTATGTTCGATTTCGGCCTCGAGGCTATACAGGTTGTACTTCAGACCGGTGAACAGGTAATGTCCGCCTGATATCACTCCGGATACCGTCTGATCGCCTGACGAAAGGGTCAGCTTCATGCCGTCGGGTCCTTCGAAGGACACCTCACCGGAATCGGTCAGGTGGAAGTCCAGCACATATGATCCGAAGTAGAGATCGTTACCGATCATGTATGTGTAATACCTCTCCTTTCCGGAATCGCCAGGCATCACGACGTTCACATTGGTTCCACCGAGATTCTTGACGATGAGACCGGGAACATGTTCGGTTACGTCGATGTTAGTGATTCCGTGGGACTCGCCGAATGCCTTCGAAAAGGATATCGGGTCCTCTCCGAAGTCTATAACTGCCTCTCCTGTGAGTCTTACGTTACCTTCAACATAGATCCTGGTGAAATCCGCATCCACATTGATGATCATCGTCTGTCCCTGGGCCATTATGAGGGTAGCCGCCTTATCATCGATGACGAATTTGGACGTCTTACCCTCCGAATCGACCATCTGATGCACTGTATCGAACTTGTAACTGGCCTCCCATGTCATGCTATAGTCGATTATGTAACTGGTCACATCAGCTGCTCCGGGGACCTGCGTAGTGTAATACAGCATGTACACGGTTCCACCGGTACCGGCGGCCTTTATCGCATCATCGACACTGGAGTATCCTGTGAAGGACTCAGGACCGGTCTTGACATATGCTATCATGTCCGCACTGGCCTCCAACTTGGCGGATAATCCTCCGGGCTGTATGTTGGCTTTGATTCCTGCCTTCAGCACACCCACTCTGTCGTTCAGAGATACTTTCTCAGAAGTAATGAACTCGTATTCGCATCCATCCCTGAGATCGTAGACCGTACCGGCCGATGTCGTCACAGGGACGATCCAATCATCGATCTTTTCGAATCCTACCGAGAGTCTGTACATCGGTACATTGCCCATGAGCTTTATCTTTGCCACATCAGCACTGGTACCCATTCCTCCGCCGAGTATAACGTCAGCTTCGACAATAACATCGTATAACGACAATGTGTATCCGCCGTTCACCTCTATGACTCCGTCAAGTACGGCCTGCATATTCTCCACTGCAGGAAGATCAAGTTTCTTTCCGTTATCGTCCATGTATTTACCATCGACATAGTATGTAGAGAAGTTACCGTCCGTCACACGTACGACAGTCTTAAGGCTGAGGTTCTGAGAAAGAACCACTGAATCGGTGTACTTCGTGGATGATTGTCCTCCGGAATACTGGGGCTGATAGCTGAGTATGTAAACCGTATCTGTACCGGCCAGATTAGCAACGGCATCTTCCATCGTTGTATAGAACTTGAAGGAATCGTTGCTGAAAATACCGAACGGCGCGTCAATAGTCCTGATCAGACCTACTTCCTTCTCACCGATATCGAGTGCGGCATATCCCGATGAATTAACCGCAACATAATCGGCAGTCAATCCAGTGATGAATGCTCCCGCTCCGATCCACATTGCCGGCTTGGAGAAGACGACATTGACGTCGAACATCGCATCCAGAGTTATGTGCCCGTTGTCCCCGATGAATACTGTGAGAGGTTCAGGTTTGATTCCGTAGATTGCCACATCCGCATCGATAGTCAGAGGGCTGTCCTCGGTCAGGAACACGTTACCGTTCATCCTGATCTCAACTTCCTTGTTGATAACGGTACCTTTCGGATCGACATTGACCTTGATGATGGAACCATCGATGGCCGCGTCCAATCCCTTCTGGAAGCTGTTATACTCCGTCCAGGTCTGTCCGCCGTCATTAGAGACTTCGCATTCGGCCATACTGCCGGCCACCCTGGTCGCTATCGTAGGCAGGAACCCGATTCTCTTAGCTTCAAGGTTAGTGGATCCGAGCATGAACCAGGTCCTGTGATCTCCTGCCGTTCCGTCAAATCCGGTCAGAACGACTCCCTTGGGATAGATGGTGTATTTCTTCGTCACATCCCAATCTGCAGGAACGGTGAACGTGAGGGTCTGGTATTCGGACTTGGTGATGAAGAAGTAATATCCGTACTGAGGCTGCTTGGCAGTCGCAACCCTCTCGCCCGCCTCATCATCGTACCATATTGTGGCACCGCTGTTGTAAAGTCCGGCGAGCTTCCCTTTGTTGTTGAGTATTCCTCCGTAGTCCCCGTGTGTTGTCTTGAAGACGACGACATTCTCATCCCCGGGTTTGAGGACTGCATCCGAGCTGTCCACTCCATTGATCAGGATCTTAACCGGCATGCTCAGGAGGATCTGATACTTCGTCTGACCGTTGTTCTCCATCTTCACTATGTTGCGTCCCTCTGTGAGCCTGACGGTCCAGGAATCACCGTTCTTTGTGGCGGTACCCTGTTTGAATCCGTCGATTCCATTCTTTCCCAGTACAGGGTTGTAGATGGTAACGGTAGTTCCGGCTGCAGGGGTGAAGGTGAAGTCGTATCCACTCTCATTGTGATCATAATAGAAACAATCCATATCACAGTCGATAGGCCTGTCCTTTCCTTCTTTTCCGATGCCAGGATCGAACATGGTCATACCGGTATCGAAGGTCGCCTCTTTTCCGACGGTGACGACGAATACCTGAGTGAGCTCAGGCCATGTGGCACCGTAGAACTGATCCTTATTGACATGGAGAGTCATCGCTTTCATCCATACTGTGACGACGACGGTTCCTTCCTTAAGTCCGTTAAGTTTCCAAGTCGTCTCACCCTCTCCACCGGGTACGATGGAGATGACGTCAGAGACGGCCTTTCCGTCAAGATCGGTGATCTTGTAGACGATCTCCGGCTCCAGGAAACGGTTGCTCATAGTATCGGCGACTGCCTGCCACTGACGGTAGACCATCATCGGGGATTGCTGTCCGACGTTGAGGTATACGTGGTTGGAAAGAGTACCTGAGACGAGTATTCCGCCAACATCGTCACCCTCGGTCTTCACAACGGACCTGTCCACATAGAGCGAATCCTTTCCTGCGGGATGGAGCTGCTCGTTGGTGACCGTCGTTCTGATTTCCGTGTTGGATTTCTTTTGGAAGAGATCCTTGTAGGTGACACAGCCGTCGCCGGTTACGATTGCTCCGTACCAGCTGTCGGGCAGGATGTACACATAAGTGATTGTACCATCCTTGTTATCTACGGTCTTGACCGGATCCACCGGCGTGAACATGTAGTAATTGTATGATGATGGCTTCGCATTCTCAGGATTTACGTTAGGAGCCCTGGTCATCTCGAACGAGACGCTGGCCGGAACCGTATAGTAGCAGTTTTCGATCATATCGAAGTTGGCCGTGACTGTGGTGTCCCCGGTGACTGTTACCGAATACTCTCTGTCCGTCTTGGACTTATCATCGTTCCAGTATGCGAACTTGAATCCGCTTGCATCGACTGCTTTGAACGTAGCGGTCTCGCCTCTCTCCACCTTCTGAGTGAATTCCACCGATCCGCCTTTATCAGGATTGACCAATGCTGTCATTATACGGGTGTTGTCGTACTCGAAATTATCGGATGCGCCATCTGTCGCCGAACAGGTGAATCTCTCGCCTGCCCTTTCTGCAGCAGCCACAGCCGCCCCGTCCTTGGTGAAGTTTCCGCCGACCGTATTCTTGGTCTGAGCTGTGAAATCGATATACTTAGCCTCAGTGAATTTTGATTTGCTGGCCTTGACACCGTTTAGATCTACTGCATAGGTAGAGTCTATGACAAGATGCGCTGGGTTGATGTTACAGATTTCCCAACTGCCATCTTCCTTGGTGAAATAGGTCTGGATGATTCCCTTATTGCCCTCTGGCAGCGCCGCTTTCTGCGTGATTATCAGATTCGCCAGTTTGCTGCACATGGTCAGAGAGTATCCGCCCAGCACAACGGAGTTATCGATGGTAAGCGTCACAAGCTTATACCCGTTGTAGAAAGCATCCTCAGCGAGCCTTGTCACACTTGCCGGAATGACAAAAGAATCCTGCGGGTTGTTCAATGGATAGAACAGCAGGCTCGTTCCGTCCTTGCTCAGTATACATCCTGATTCGGATTTGTAAACCGTGTTGCCAGAATCGACAGTGTATTCGTCAACCTTTGCAGATGTAAAAGAATCCTCTTCAATCGAAGTGACAGTTGCAGGAAGAGTTATTTTGAGCTCACTGCCGCTGCCGATGTTCTGGAACGCCTTGGATCCGATAGTCTGTACCGAAGTTGCACCCAAGTTAACAGATGTGATCTTGGAGCAACCCTGGAATGCAGCCTCACCTATGGCGGTGATGCCACTGTTCAGAGTGACTACTTTAAGCATCGTACAGCTGTTAAATGCATTCTTGGGTATCTCGGTTATAGAGGTCTTGGAAAGGTCCAGGCCGGTGATCGTTGCTTTATAGAATGCACTCTCTCCGATGCTCTTGACAGAGGCTGGCAGCACTACATCCTGGTAGATGTTGCTGGTATCGAATGCATTCGCACCGATGGTCTCCAAACTATCAGGGAATGTCACTGAATTCAGCATACCTGTTCCCTTGAAAGCCTCATCAGCGATACCTGTCACCTTGTAGGTCTTGCCGGCATTAGTGACGCTGGCAGGGATCTCCAGTAACTGGGCTGAATATTTTCCAGACTCCAGAGGGGCCACAGAAACGGTGGTATCCCCTGTGATCTCGAAACGCATACCGTCGACTGTGAAATGCTTGTCATCGTCGGCATACGCTTCGTCCTGGATGGCAACGGTCGCCGCTATCATAAGAACGGCGGCCAATGCCATCATCGACAAAATCATTTTCCTATTCATGTTTAATCCTCTTTATTCCTTGACGACAGGTATCTCCAAGCGATGATTGCCGCTACTGCAATGACTGCTGCCACGACGATCCACATCCATGGGAATTCGCTGCTACCTCCATCATTCGAGCCCCAGACTGCTGTCGCTGTCACTGGCCCATGGACCTCATATTCCGTTCCCACGGCATACTTCGTCCCATCGATCGTCCATGAGACGATCTTCTTACCATCCTTGACCTCCGGCGATTCGGGAAGCGTAAGCTTCCACCCGTCGTTGGAGTACAGGGGCCCGATCGGGATGGCTCCCCCGTTTGTATCGAAAGTTATCATTATGTTTCCAAAGCTGACTATGTACGAGATATCCTCGGTGACAGTCACGGTCCTGGACAATTCAGTATACCCGTCGCTCCATCCTATGAGATGATAGTCGCCTGACGGCGTCACAGACAAGTTGGCCTCAGACCCTACGATGAACTTTCCTGCTCCTTTGTAGGTGCCTGAACCGGCTGGATCGATGGTTATCGATATGACCTTGGTCTCAGCTTTGGCGAATGTTGCCGTGAATTGCTGATCCCCGGTCACCGTCAACATCCTGGTGGCCTTAGATTCCCCATCGCTCCATCCTGTGAACTTGCAGTAAGGCTTGGGTTCTGCGAAGAAGGTCATGGACGTTCCGAGCGCGAATGTCCCTCCGCGCGGGGAGACGGTGCCAAGCGACGTATCGCTGGAAAGGACCGTGATAGTACCGACATCTGTTGTGGACCAGACTCCGCCGCTCAAGCTGTAGGTCTTTCCTGCCCTGTCTGCTCCAGTTAAGGTTGTAGAGCCGTCCTTCAGAGTACCTCCTTTGGTGTTGACGGCTTGATCTGTCAGTCTCATGAATCCGGAAACAGATCCCTTGACATCTACCGATATAGAATCATCAGTATCGATAATGAGGAGCGACACTTTGGTTCCCTGAGCCATACCTGGCAGGACCCATCCGCCATCGGACATGTACTTCTTTATGATACCGGATCCGGACCCGGAGGTTATACCCACAGTTATCAGAGACGTGGTGGAGAAGCAATTGTCGCCCAAGGTCGTACCGTCAGGCAGATTGATCTGCGAGAAGTTGGTGCATCCGTTGAAAGCATTGCGTCCTATCGACTTAACCGAATCAGGAATGTCTATGGAGACCAGCGAACGATCGCCCTGGAAGCATTCGTTACCGATTGATGTTAGGGTATCAGGCAGATTGACGGTCTTGAGCGAAAGGCAGTTGTCGAAGGAACTGTCGCCCAATTCGGTCACACCCTTGCCCAGAGTGATCGTTTCCATTCCTGCACATACCCTGAATGCACCGTCCCCGTAATGGGTGACGGAATCCGGGACGGTCACAGTCTTCAGACTGTAGTTCATACGGAAGGCTTCGAATCCGAGATACTCCAATCCGTCAGGGAGAGAGATGCTCTGAAGCTTTCCTCTGCTCCAGTTTTCGGTATCTATCGGCATCCTGAACGCTTCATCGTAGATGATCTTCAGCGTGGACGGGAGCGAAACCGATTGGAGGAACTCGCAGTACTTGAAAGCCGCTACTCCAATCTGCATTATACCTTCCTGGATAGTAACCTTGACTATCTTGTCCTGCTCACTCTTCTCATCGTAGAAGAATGCCGAATCACCGATGTATTTCACATCCACATCCTTCCCGGCCACACTGAGCTTGGAAGGGATGGTGATATCGGTTCCTTTGAGATGCCTCAGAACGGTGACCGAGCCATCTAATTCACAGTACTCGAAAGAACATCCGCTGCCCTCATACTTGTATACAGGCAGGACCTCCTTGGTCAGAGTCTTGAATGAAGACCAGGATGATGAATGCCTTTCTAGGTATTTCACCACAGTTCCGGAAGGAGTACCTGCGAACGTATCTTCGGAGAATTCCGGCATCGCACCAAGGAATATGATCTCTTTGAGCGAGGAACATCCCTTGAACATCTCGGATCCCATTATCTGTACCTCGGCTGGTATGACGAATGTCGTCACATCGGCTGATCCGGAGAGGACCCTGTCATCCATCTTGTAGACAGGGTATCCCTCCAGACGGCTCTGCACCCTAAGGAAAGAGTCCGTTCCGGCATCGAACGAGGTCATCTCGCACTGATATGTCGGAACGGAGAAGCGGAGGTACTTGTATGTGGTACCGTCGTAGGCCACGGAGGTCCCCTCATTCTCTGCACCATCCGATTCGGAAGGCAGGACGGTAAGGACCATCAACGCGGCCACGAGGAATGCTGGTATCCACAGTCTTCTCATCTCGATACCTCAGTATGCCCAATCACAATCCGTAGCGCCTTCCAGCGGCCATGGCGGGGTTATGTATCCTTCATCCCATGCACCGTAAGACAGTCCGGCGTAATCAGTAGTGTCGACAAGGTCCGGGATGAACCAATGTGCTCCGGTATCTGAGTAGTAGCTCCCAGTCGCGTTATCCCAAATGGCCTGCAGGAAATTTCCTCCGGCACACTTGTTTACTGAACGGATGAAACCACTTTCTTCGAGATCATGATCGTATCCGATACGGTCCAGAGCGTTAATGAATGCCGTCATGACGGTAGAGCCGTTATCTGCATATCCCCTCACCCAGAGTCCCTGGACGATTAAGTGCTGATAATCACTGGCATCTTCCCTCGAACTAGTGAAGTGGGTGTATGTGAACACATTGTTCAGGTAGAACTTCACTTCCTTACCAGAACCGGGTGCGATGGTGTCGCCGTAATACCACTGGATGTTGTTGGGAGTAGCAACCCCTACCGATGGTGCATCCCCTGTTGTAGCGTCGTTCGCTCCGTGAATGACTGCAACATAGCTGTAGGTCGAG
The DNA here is from genome assembly GCA_015063235.1 of Thermoplasmata archaeon. Classification (GTDB taxonomy): domain Archaea; phylum Thermoplasmatota; class Thermoplasmata; order Methanomassiliicoccales; family Methanomethylophilaceae; genus Methanoprimaticola. The sequence goes on from SUSW01000018.1 coordinate 20,212, forward strand.
ATGCTGAGATCGTTCAGAGTGAAGTATGCGCCAGACCCGGTCTTGCAGGCCCAGGCGCTGCCTGTCCATCCCCAAAGATACAGGTTACCGTCCTGTGCACCGTTCATCTCGGTGATCTTTCCACCAGAGACAGTAACGGAAATGCCAAACGTCTTACATGCGTCCTTAAGAGCCTCTTCCATGCTCTTACCCGATCCCTTAACCCATATTCCGGGGATGATCGGTTCTGCATAACTCGCATACATATCTGTGCTCTGGAATCCATCGTTCTCAAAATTGTCCATGAAGAAGAACGATACTGTTCCTCCCGTTCCTCCGCTGAAGGATGCGGTTATGGTCACGTCACCAGTGACGGTTCCGCTTTCCGGACTCCATCCTCCGAATGAGTAATCAGGATCGGGAGTAGCAGAGACTGAATCCCCATTGCTGAATGACAATGATGTTCCGGAAGAGCTCCATGTAACTCCGGATTCAGCGGTCACTGCTTTCTTGCTAACAGTTCCTCCCTCCCCTGCATAGATGGTGACTGTGTAGGTAGAGGTCTGCTTAGTGAACTTTACATTAACTGTCATGTCTGAATTAACAACTCCAGAGCTCGGATCCCATGAGCCGAATGCATATCCGGAGGATGGTTCTGCTGTCACCGACTTACCGTCGCTGAAAGACATCTTGTTCTGATTAGTGCTGATTGTTGCCCCCTTGGTGACTGTTATCTGCGAGGGAACAGTTCCCTGTCCCTCTGCAACTACGAACTTGACCGTGCATTCCTCGGGTTTGACCTGTTCGAATGTAGCATTCAGAGTCGTATCCTTGGTGACGGTTCCGCTGGACTGAGACCAGCTGCTGAACTTGTATCCGGAATTGGGGTTTGCGATCACAGACTGACCGTCGCTGAAAGACAGGACACCCGAACCAGTAGATTTCTGGGTCCAAGTGGTCCCTGACGCCACTTTAATCGATGACGTACTGACGGTTCCGCCTGCACCCGCGGTGAACTTGACGGTGCATTCTACGGTCTTAGCGTTGAATTTGACATTGATGTTCATGTCAGTCTTGACTGTGCCTGAGCTCGGACTCCAAGAATCGAATGTGAATCCCTCGGACGGGACGGCTTTGACCTTCGTCCCGTCACTGAATGCAAGCTCGTTCTGGTTGGCGCTGAATGTCGTATTCATCGGGACTGTAATCTGTGCAGGGACGGTTCCCTGGCCTCCGGTGATCACGAACTTTACCGTACGAAGTTCGACTTCCTTCTTGACGAACGTGGCCGTCAGATCCGTTTTCTTAGAGACTGTTCCGGTCGATTCTGACCATTTACTGAACTTGTAACCGTCATTAGGGTGTGCCACCACGGATTGGCCGTCGCTGAATTTCAGAATATCCGAATCCGACGTCCATGTGGTTCCTGGCGCAACCTTTATCGAGCTGTGGTTGACCGTTCCGTTCTCGGCTGTGAATGTCACAGTGTACTCTGAGGGTCCGCTCTCTCCTGAAGAGGTGCTCTCGAGGATCATGTACGAGCCCAGACCGGCAACCAGTCCTACCGCCAATGCTATAGCGTATATCGCTGCTGCTTTCATCTTCTATCACTTCTTAAGATTGATAATAAAATCACCTGTTCGAACCGAAATGCACCTCGTCGGGATTGGTGTCCCAACGTGCCCTCTTCGGCAATACGTAGATCTCCCCATCCACATCCAGACCGACACGGGAGTCCACCTCGTAGACGTCGCGTATCAGCTGCTCTGTGACCACCTCTTTTGGGTCACCGATGGTTACGATCTGACCTTTCTTCATTATCACGCAAAGATCGCAGTACCTCGCCATCAGCGAGATATCGTGCTCTGCAACCAGTACTGTCATGTCGCTGCGCGCCATATTCTGTAGATACTCCATGACGTCCAGCTTATACTTCATATCCAAGTGGGATGTCGGCTCATCCACCAGCATTAGGATGGGCTGCTGAACGTATGCCTTGGCGATCAGCGCCCTCTGCCTCTCTCCCGAGGACAGCGTTGAAACCTTCTTACGACGTAGATGGTCGATACCGAAGGTACGCATGGCTTCGCGCACCACTCTCTCGTCCTCCTCCGTCTCCCACCAGATCTTATCCACGAAAGGATACCTTCCCAGCATGACCATGTCCATGACCGTCATACCGAAGGTCTGACCTGCCTCTGCAGGAACGGATGCCACAAGTTTGGATACCTCTGCAGGCTTCATTTCCGAGATATCGTTGCCTCCGACGTATATCTTACCAGAGGTCATCTGATGTACCTTACAGATGCACTTCATCATGGTGGACTTACCGCAACCGTTCGGACCGATGAGTCCTACCAGCTTCCCTTTGGGAAGGGAGTAGGTCACGTTGCGGACGGCCTTGTGGTCGTTGAATTCCATGCACAGATTCTCGATGCGGAGAACCGTGTCATCGCCGGATACGAAACGTTCATCCGTCATATTCGCGCCCCCTCTTGACGAGCATGTATGCGAAGATCGGAGTTCCGATCATTGCGGTGATGGCCCCGACAGGAAGCTCCAGAGGTGAAAGGACTGTCCTGGCGATCAGGTCGGAGAACAGCATCAGACAGGCTCCGAGAACGATCGATGCCGGCATTATGAGCCTGTGGTCGGTACCAAGGGCCATCCTGCATGCGTGAGGTATAATCAATCCGACAAATCCGATGATACCGCAGAATGCTACGCATATAGCGGTGAGGACGGAAGCGATGATCATCATGGTCCTCTTGAACCTCTTCACGTTCATACCGAGCTGCTTGGCCTGGTCCTCACCCATCATGAACAGGTTGAACTCCCTTGCCCATATCATCGCCAGCAGCGATATGCCCAAGGCAGGGAACATGACCAACCATGCATTCTCCCAGGTGATGTTGGCGAAAGAACCGTACAGCCACCACATGGCGTTGGACAGGTTATCCTTGGCCATGGAAAGGAAGACCGTCTGGACAGACGAAAGTGCGAATCCCACTATAACTCCTGCAAGGATGTAATTCGATGCGGAACCTCCGGAACCCTCCGCCACACCCATTGTGATGGCGAATGCGATGAGTCCTCCGACGATTGCAGCTACGGGGATGATGTAAAGTGTATTTGCACCGATGAAAGGTATGGATACTCCGAGCGCGACGACCGCGACTGCGAAACAACCGGCTCCCGAAGATACTCCTGTGATGTAAGGATCGACCAGAGGGTTCCTGATGATCGCCTGATACATACATCCGGCGATGGCCAATCCTGCACCGACTCCGATCGCTGCGATAGCACGCGGCAGACGCGACTGATAGATGTATAGCTCCACGGTATCCAGGTTCTGCCCGCCCTTACCGATGGCAGAGAACATGGCGGCAATCGCATCGCTGACCGGAACGATACCTCCTGCAGATATTGATATTGATATAAGGAAAGCCACAATAGACATCACTATTCCGAATGCGACTATCAGTCTGAACCTGCGCTTCTTTATCGTAAGCTCGCTGACACCGTCATCCAGATCCTCATCGCGCCTGTTCGCGGGCTTGATGAAGGCGAATATCGACTTCTTCTTGGGCTTCGGCTCCTCCTCCGGCTCTTCCTCCACAGGTTCCGACGGGGGCACATAGTATGCGGCCGGCTTTTCGCCCTGGACCTGCGGTTCGGGCTGGACCTGCTGTTCAGCCCCTGCCGGCGCCTGGACTCCGAACGCGGGCGAAGGTGCCTCTTCTCTCTCGTACTGTACAGGTGCTTCCTGCACGGGCTCCTGTTTGACCTCCATTTCGGGGGCTTCCTCAGGCTTGCTCTTCGGAGGCTCAAAGTCCTCCTTCATAGAGCGGTATCCCTTGCGCACCAACTTCCAAAATCCTTCCTTCTCGGACATGGTATACCTCAATAATACCTCACTAGGACGATGACTGCGGCGACTGCCAGGGCAATCAGCAAGGCCCATGACCAATGCCAGAATCCGCCCGGAAGGATTATCTCCCCTCCTCCGTCCCATTTCTTTCCTTCTATCTCGGAAATACAATAAACCGCCCCGTAGTCGTTAGCGGTGTAAATCTTACCTTCTATGACCGTCGGTGCGGCCATGGAATACGACACTTTTGAATAAGGTTCAAGCTTGGCGGACCATACCGTCGATCCGTCAGCGACTCTCTTGGCGACGACGTGACCTCCGTCATCGTAGAAACCGGCCGAATACTCGGAATAATAGAGAAGGCCAGCAGCTACGGTCATCCTCGACCAGATGTAGTTGGAGGTTACATACCATTTGGTGTTTCCGTCCTTATCCAAACGATAGAGCCCATCCTCTTTGATCGCTGGATCCGTATCGATGGAAGGCGAGGATGCTTTCTTTGCATAGATGATGAAATCTCCGCCGTCTACCATGACGGTTCCCTGGGTGACCCCATCTGTTCTCCAATAACAGTCGCTTCCTCCGGAACCGCCTCCGGTCTTGGCGTCAATGCAAACGATGTGCCCCATTGTCGGAGACATCGCACCGTCTGTGCATGTCACGACCAGCCTGTTTCCGCCGATGTATGTTATCAGATCCACCGCACCGGGGGTTTTGGGCACACCCTTGTTCTTCTCGTAGAGTGCAATGCACTGCTTCTCCCAGATCGATTCCCCTGTCGAAGCGTCCAATGCTATGACGTATCCTTCGTAATTTCCTATGAATAACATCCTGACGCCGTCGATATCTGCTATGGTCGGACTGAAATAGTAGAAACTGCCGCGAGTACCGATGTATTTGCCGTCCACCACATCGGATGGAGGAACATACTCCCATAGGAGTTCCAATCCGTCGTGTGAAACGGAGTATGAAAGGACACGTCCATCTGATGTTCCGAAATAGAGCGCCCCGGAATCATAAACCGGCGATGTCCCTCCGTTGACGAATGTCCTGCCCGTCCATACAGGCATACCCCTGTCGTTTAACGGCGGAGCATGGAGTATCTCCTCGGTATCGATCATCTCCCCAGTGAAACGGTTGAGAAGGTACAGGTCCATGACCGTCTTCCCGTCCTTGCTGTGCGATGTTGCCGAGTTTATGACGATCATATCCCCAATGATGACAGGCGAGGTGATGTTGTAACCGTTATCCTTGACTTCGGGATACTTCCCTCCGCCTGTGGTCAGATCGAAGATCCAGACCATATCGGCAGTCAGCCTGTTCAGACAGTATAGCTGCGCATGCGATCTGGAACCTGAAGCGGTGCTCTCTCCGTATGTGGTGTGATACAGCAGATCGCCGGCGACGATGAGTGAAGAATCCACATAACCTGTCCTGTACGTCTTGTACCACTCGACTGGTGTGACCGCCTTCTCTGTTCCGTAGGAGTCAGAAACCCCGGAATTTGAGGAATCTCCTCTGAATTGTGTCCATGCTGAGCGGAACTCCGGAGTCTCGACAGGTATCGTGCCCTCCGGATAGAATCCCCAGGCGATACTGCCTGAGCTGCGGGATGTGTCGGTTGAAGGGGTCCACTCCGAACCGGACCATTTGTAGAGCTGCCATCCGCAGCTCTGTGTCCCGACGGAATGCTCCGCCATCTCCCCGATACGGGCGATATGGCTTCCGTCCTTCTGGAATTCAAGACCATGAGATTTAGCGAACTGCTCCGCCATCTCTACGGCATCTGAGCCGGTAGCGGCGGTCCAATAGGTCACACCGTTTCCCATGTCAATCAGCATTCCATCGCCCTCGGCGGCATCCGTCTGGGCCGACAGGACGGCCGCGGACACGAATACGGCCAGTACCACTGCGATCGCGGCATACAATCTCTTCATTGTTCATCCCCCTGATATTTCAGATAATTCCTGTAATCGTCATGGACGTACTTGGGCAGCACATCAGACACATCCAGATCGTGGAAGGCATCAGGATTCAGCACCTTCGCGATGAGCTCTGCCGCCTCGGAAAGACGGGGGCCGGGCCTGGAAAGCACATTGTTGGCCTCCCCTGTGAAGAAGTACACCTTGCCATCCTTGAATGCCGGAGTCTCCTTCCACACAGAATCCATACCGTCCAGCATCGCCTGGTATTCGGCCTCGTTGGTCACCTTCTCGGCGGTCATTACGATGATGATGCTGGGCTGTTTGGCATAGATCTGCTCCTTGGAAACCATGAACCAGGACGGGAAGTCATCGAAAACATTGATTCCCCCATCCGTCTGGATGATATCGTTTATGTAAGTCTGGTTTCCAGCTGTCCAGGGAGACGGGTCGGTGGAAAGTGTGATGAACGTCCTCATGTTCGTCACGCCCGCTATTCCCGCCACATCATCTATGATGCGTTTTACCTCCGAGATCTCAGTAGTGGCATGATCCGGCCAACCCAGGGAACAGGATGTTATCCAGATGTTGCTGTACAGCGCGTTTATATCCGTACTGTCGAAAAGAACACAGCAGGATATCCCCGACTTACGGAGCTTGTCCGCGATCGTCACCTGCTGTCCGACGCTGCCGTCCAAGAATACCAGATCAGGATTGGCCTGGACGATCAGCTCATAACTGGGATCCATATATCCCCCTGTCTCGGCGATGAGCCCTTTCTGTTTACGGTCGACGATCTCCTTCGGGTAATCGCTGTAGACGTCCGTTCCTACGATGTTCTCCAATCCTCCGAGCTCACAGATGGTCTCGGTGATCGATGGTGCCAAAGAAACAACCTTCAGCAGGTTTCCGGTCTTCTTGGATTTCCCTTCAGAGGCATAACCGAAATAGAGATGGCCTGTCGAATCCGTCGGCGTTACGACCTCATCAGCGGAAGTCGCTCTTGCCCAACACAATATGTTCTGGTCGGAGACACTGAATTCCTCAGGCTTCTCCACAACGACCCACCTATTGTTTTCATCCAATTTGTACAGATTCCAAGGCATATCCTTCAGGGCCATCTTCCCGTCGATTGCCAGAACGGTACCGTCGCTGTTGTATTGGACCTTGTAACCGAGCATCTCACACACCGTGTTGAGTGCATCGTAGCCGTTCATATCGTCCTCGAACGTCATCTCCTTCCATGTGACGTCCCAATAGCCGAAATCTATCAGAATACCGTGGCTGTCGTCGGTTTCGGGTTTAGTCAGTCCCGTGACCACTAGCGCAATGGCGACAACAACGATAATGACCGCAGATATCGTCAGTTTCATGTTTATCGAATTCAACTTACCACCGAGTAGTTGGATGTATAATCCAACGAATTGCTGTCCTCCATTATTATACTATTTCTGATTTCGAGAAACGTGAAATGATAATTATCACAAAAAATTCAATTGTATGCCATATAATCAAGAAAAATCGACTTTTTGAATCGGAAGAAGTTAGTTTTGAAAGCGTGGCATATTGCTTAGGATTACTCAAATTATAATGATAAGGAACATGATAGAATTAGAAAGGAAAGGTGATGGCCCGAGGGCCATCTTGTAGTTTCAAGCTTTGAAAGGACTGCCGGAAGCGGTCTTCCAAAGGGTCGACTCTGTCGGATCCACGATATTGTACGACTCGTCGTATGCTGAGAAGAAGAAGACATAGGAGTTGCTCTCATTCATCTTCTTCGCTGAATCGCCGTATCCGTTGAAGGAGATCCATCCGTTTGATGAGATGAAATTGTCGTATGCTCCGTAGTTGGGATATTTGACACTCTCATCCGCGGTCTGAGAGTTGCAGTCAAACCATTCATAGGTGAAAACACCCCATGTTCCACTGTCAAAGTTGGGGTATCCGCCCTTACTGTAAGTGAGGGTGATTCCTTTGCCGTCAATTGCCTTAGCGAGGGCATCGTCCGTGTTCTTTGCAGAAGCTGAATACCATCCAGTCTTCTCGTTGTTGTCCCCGAAATAGATGTAGAAGTAATACTTGTACTCATCAGTGGGGTTGATTCCCTTCGCAAAAGGACTGCCGGAAGCGTTCTTCCAAAGTGTGCTGGTGGTAGGGTCCTTGATTGCATAGGTATCAGGATCGTACTTGGCGAAATAGAAGATGTTGCATTCACTCTGATCCATCTTCTTCGCTGACTCACCGTATCCGATATAGGAAATCCATCCGTTTGATGAGATGAAATTGTCATATGCTCCGTAGTTGGGAAATTTGACACTCTCATCCGCGGTCTGGGTACTGCACTGTTTCCATACATATGCAAAGCCACCCCATGTTCCACTGTCAAAGTTGGGATATCCGCCCTTACTGTAAGTGAGGGTGATTCCTTTGCCCTCAACTGCTTTCGCGAGGGCATCGTCCGTATTCGATCCAGTTGCTGTATACCAGCCTGTCTTTGTATCGTTGTCACCGAAGTCTATGTAGAAATAGAAAGGCTCGTCGTTGTTGTTACTGCTGCCATTGTTCATCACAAAGAACACTGCAACAGCTGCAACAGCAACAACAGCCACTACTGCAACAGCGATGATGACTTTGTTATCTGCCATTTTTCCACCTTATCCAGATGTTTTTCAAACCCAATCTGGGCATCTTTCAGTTCCCGGCATCCGGGAATATACAGATCACCATGAGTTGGATGGATAGTAATATTGCTCCTGCTCTATAAATATGGTCATGTTTCTACTACGAAGTGATCTCAACACATCTGGGAATGTGATAATAATTGGCATTTCTATGATAAAATAATCGCTTTTAGTGCTAAAGATTGGATAGTCATATTTGACCAATATTTATGTAGTCTAAATATGTACTGGACATAGTATCCAAGCATTTGGAATTAGCTGATCAGGAGCCAATTTTATGGTAGACAACAGTTGGGTGAAAACTGATAGAAGCACATCGGGTTCATCTCAGTCGCGCATGACCAAGACGAAGGTATACCTTACAGTCGCTGTCATTTTGGCCGGAGCGATCCTTACGATAGCCCTCAACGGACTCGGGTCTAATGCAACCCAGTATCGTTCAGAGGGAATAGTAGTGGATTTCGGAGATTATTACACGATTTGGACCGATGTCGACTTCAACGTTACTGACGACCCCGTGGAGATGCTGAATAATGTAAAAAGCGAGTATATGTCCTCCAACTTCGATTACACGATGGAGGGTGGGACCCTTACCGATGTCAAATACAACGGTACCGACTACCCCAATAACGAATCGAAGAAATGGAACCTCTGGCACGTAACAGATGGCGAGTTCGATGCAGTGAAAGCTGAAAGTTATGATATCAAAGCTTCCGACTACACAGTGGTTATGTGGGCATACACTACGGAAAACGGCAAACCTATGCCTGCAGTGGACGCCACCGGGACATCGATATACGGCTATGCCGAACCGGACAATGTAGTCACTCTATCCCCTGTGTGCACAGAGACCCTGAACTCCGTCGGAGGGGTCCAGAAGATCGTAGGGACGGATTCATACAGCAACTATCCCGAATTCGTCGATGAAGGACACAAGACCGGTTCGATTGCCATCGTCGGTTCATACACCGACCCCAGCTATGAGGCGATCATGAACACCTCGCCGAACATGGTTTTCTGCGATGCATCCACCTATAATGACATCCAGATGGCGGCGATGCTCCGTGCCTCCAACGTTAACTGCGTCGTCCTGTACAACGGAGAGGACATCAATACCATACTGAAGAACATCTTCATCACAGGAACATCCATGGGATTCGGTCTCGGCTCTCAGGCATACATCCAGAAGGTCGAATACTCGATAACGGCCATCCAGGAGAAGGTCGCCAGCAGCACCGGTATGAAGACCATGATTGCACTGAGCAACGATCCTGCACCCTGGGTTGCAGGTGAATATACCTACATCGACGACATCATCGACAAACTAAATGGCTCCAACGTGTTCGGGGACCTGAAAGGATGGACCAACATCACACCCGAATCTATATCTCAGAAGAATCCTGAATGCATCATCATAATTGACAGCTACAAGTATTCCGAGAGCGAGTACGACCAGATGCTGAATATCCTATCGCACGAATGGAAATCAACAGATGCGTACAAGAACGGCAACATATACCTGTTCTGCGGGGACCTAGGTGAGCTAGGAAGCAGAGCAGGGCCGAGGTTCATCCAGCTTATGGAGCTTATGGGAATGGCGATAGACCAGACCGCATACGAGGATGATCCTCTGCCGAAGGCGGTGGGCAACGACTACCGCGACTACCTGGACATAACCAAGAGGCTCGGGTGATAATGATGAAGAAATACATTCTGATCATCGCACTCGCGGCTGTTCTCGCTATCGCATCGATCCCCCTTCTGTCCGATGATTCGTCTGCGGAAGAAACCGAGTCCAAGGTCCTTCTTGACTACGGAAACGGATGGGCGATCTGGATCGATCAGAAGGATGGTTCAACATTAGAGGAGATCGTTAAGAACTCATTGACAGGTGCTGATCTCCCGTATTCCGACGATCTCTCCACCATAGACGGCTACACCGCCAGGACCATAGGAGGAGAGTCGACCGGAGGGTCCCTGGAAGTACCTGGAAGGACCGGTCAAACGACCGATTGCTCCTGGAGATTCTTCACATGGTCCGAATCCGAATGGATCACAGCCGATGCATCCCAAACTCCAGACGGCACCCCGATCGCGGTGGCCTACTACCCTGAAGGGATAATACCTGTCAAAACCCCAAAATATGATTCTTCATGGACTGCTCTACAGGGAGATTCGTGGAACAGCGCCAACCAAATAACCAATTACACTTCCGAACAGACCGGAGAGGCATGGAAAGTTCTGCCTAGGTACGGAGGTCCCGACCCATCAAGCCTCTATGGAGGTGTATTGGTTGCCAGAGAATATGTACTTCTAAAATTCGGAAGCCCGTCCAGCACGACAGGACTGACCTCTCTCGCAGCATATAATTGGGAAACGGGAGAGAAAGTCTGGTCTTTCGACTACAAGCCATCCATGATGGATACAACGTCTGCTCTGGTCGTAGGACAGTTCGTCTACATCGGCAGCAACAACGGACACATCTACAAATTCGATTGGAGAGAGGGCCCCGGAGAAAACAACAAGAATGTAACCACTATAGGCGGTGCACCATGGGACGATGACACTGCAGTCATACCCAAGAAGACCATCGATATCGATTGGTACGTCTCATACACCAGCGTCATAACCTCCATGGTCGCCGATTCCGGTGCCATATACGCAAAGGCATACAACGGAATGACGTACTGTTTCGACCTCGATCTGAACCTGCTGTGGTCGTATCAGATGGAAGGCCACAACTACTATTCCACTCCGACGGTATTCGACGGATTTGTATTCTCTGGATGCTACGACGGTACGCTCTATGTATTCAATCAGGCATCAGGAGACCTGATCAACAAACAGGTGATTTACCAGACGGAAGACTTCAAAGGAAAGTGCGGTGCCGCCAATGTCGCCCAGGTCTTCAAGGACGGCGATTCGGATTACACCGTGTTCATCACTTACTCCGACGGATTGGGGATGGATTCCAAGATGAGCAGTATGATGATCTACAAGTTCAACGGAACTGCTTTCACTTTCATCAAGGACTTCAAATCCACTCTCACCAGCACCGGAGCATACATCACCAGGTACGAGACAGATGACTTCAAAGGAGTGATCGTTCCGTTCTACGGCGGACTCTACAAGATCGATGAGGCCGGAAATGCGACTAAGATAACCGAGATGACCTCGGGTTACGAATCTATCCACAACGCACCGCATCTGGTCAACGGCGAAGTCCTCTACATGACCACATACTCGTCAAGAAAAACGTATACGTATGACCTCACCGCCGGCGATATCGGAATGATTACAGGCATCAGCTCGAATGCGATGATCTGTCCCGTTGTCATCAACGGATACTCTTTCGTCGCTGATGATACCGGATTACAGGTGTACTACAGCACCTATCCGGAATATGTGCCTCCCGAACCCGTGCCTACGGATGAGGGGGCATGGAAACCCATTCTCTACATTCTCGGAGCGCTTGTCGCCATCCTTGTGATCCTTTGGCTCGTGCTCAGATTCGTGTTCAAATGGGAACACCCGTTCTCCGACCTGAAGATGCACATCATGCACTTCTTCTTCGGAACGGAATACACCCACAACACCCGCAGCAAACGTAAGGTCCGTGCAGTGTTCGCCTTCGGAGTGGTGATCACGCTGATTATCTCCCTGGTATCTCTATGCGTCGGTCCAGAGACCACGATGGGGCTGGGAGACGCGTTCAACAACATGATCTCCGCCATAGGCAAGGGAGGCCAGAACCTCACATATGAGGAGATGCTCATCTACAACCAGCGTCTGCCCCGTGTACTGGCCGCCATCGGGGTCGGAGTCGGTCTGTCCGTTGCAGGAGCGATGTATCAGGCCGTCATCAAGAACCCCTTGGTCGAGCCTTACATCATGGGAGTATCATCGGGAGCGGGAACGTTCGCCGTAGCGGTGCTCACATTCAACTTCACATTCTTCGGCCTGTTCGCAGCAAACAGCATCTATCTGACCGCATTCTCCGCAATATTCGGAGGACTGCTCGCGTTCGGATTGACAATGCTGCTCGCTCTTAAAACAGGAGGAAAATCCATCAACTTCGTCCTTGCAGGTATCGTCATAGGGCTCGTGTTCTCAGCCGTGCAATCGCTGCTGATGATCAACGCAGGAACTAAAGTTGCCAGCGCTCTGTCCTGGCTGTACGGTTCCTTCAGCACCATGACCTGGGATAAGGTCTGGCTGGTGCTGATCCCCGCCATATTCCTGTCGATGGTGCCGCTGATCTGGGCGAAGGAGTTCAACCTCGTCCTTCTTGGTGAGGACCAGGCGAAGCAGATGGGACTCAACGCTAAACGCTTCGACGCGATCATGCTGATCGTCGCATCGGTCCTGACATCGTTCTGCGTAGCGTTCTGCGGAGTCATCGGATTCGTCGGATTGGTCATACCCCATCTGAGCAGGATGATCCTCGGAGGAGACCACCGTCTCATGCTCCCCGCCACGATGGCGTTCGGAGGATTCCTAATGGTAGCCGCGGATCTGTTAGCGAGAGTGCTGCTGTCCGGCTATGAGTTGCCGGTGGGAGCGATAACCACGGTGATAGGTGTACCCGTGTTCGCCTATCTACTGATCAAGAGAGGGAGGTCATACGATGTCTGAACAGCAGAAAGACAGGATGCCGACGCTGAGGATGCTCATCGACGGCCACGGCGATACGCATATCGCCCGCAAGAGGCACAGGATGTACTTCATCCTCGGATTCGGTACATTGCTCTCGGTGATAATATTCGTCATGATGCTGTGCATCGGACCCACAGGCCTGCTCAACCCCATTGAGGCACTGTCCAACCTGTTCTCCGCGATAGGGAAGGACGGAAGCGAGATGACCCCCGAAGAGGTCATGGTGTTCAGCTCCCGTCTGCCCAGGGCTATCGCCGCTTTCGCGGTCGGATTCGGCCTGTCCGTGGCAGGAGCAGCATACCAGGCAGTCATAAGGAACCCTCTGGTCGATCCCTATATTATGGGAGTGTCATCTGGAGCGGGAACGCTTGCCATCGCGGTCATAGCCTTCGACTTCACATTCTTCGGACTGATCTCGTCGAACTCCGTGTTCCTTATCGCCATAGCCGCCATCATCGGAGGATTGTTCGCATTCCTGCTCACAATGGCTCTGGCCCACCGCGCAGGTTCCACGACGAATGCATATGTCCTGTCAGGAGTGGTCATCGGACTGGTGTTCGGTGCCGCTCAGACGATAATGATCGTGTTCTCGGGGAACAAGGTGTCCGACGTCCTCCTGTGGCTGTTCGGATCCTTCGCCAACATAACTTGGGAGAAGGCATTGTTCATACTCGTCCCCAGCATAATCCTGTGCATCCTCATCATGAGGTACGCGAAGGAGATGAACCTGGTGCTCCTGGGAGAGAATCAGGCCAGACAGATGGGATTGAACGTCAAGAGATTCAATGCAATAATACTCACAGTAGCCTCCATACTCACCGCGTTCTGCGTTGCATTCTGCGGTATCATCGGATTCGTAGGATTGGTTATCCCGCACCTCTGCCGTATGATCTTCGGAGGCGATCACCGTTTAGTTTTACCAGCATCCATAGCTCTCGGAGGAGCCCTCATGATGGCTGCCGATCTGGCTGCCAGGATGATCATCCCCGGTACCGAGCTTCCGGTGGGTGCAATAACCACTTTGATAGGCGTGCCTGTGTTCGCCTACCTTCTGTTCGTAAGGGGGAAGATGTACAATGGATGAGACTCCGATATTAGAGATCCGCAATTTGAACAAGATATACGAAAACGGCTACCACGCCAACAAGGACGTCAGCTTCTCGCTTCCTTCGGGAAAGCTTGTAGGTCTGATCGGCCCCAACGGATGCGGTAAGACTACGATGATGAGGAGCATCAACAAGATGCACATCCCCACAAGCGGGGATATTCTCATCGACGGGGAATCCGTGCTTCCGAAGACACCCACCGAAGTAGCCAAGCTCGTATCGAACGTACCCGCGGAGATGACCGCGTCCTTCGGACTGACCGTGTTCGAGACGGTGATGCTGGGAAGGTATCCCTATCTGCAGAACATGTGGTGGGAGACTGAGGAGGACGAATCCCTCGTGGAGGATGTCCTGAAAAAGTTCGGAGTGTATCATCTGCAGGACCGTGCGCTGAACATGCTCTCTTCCGGAGAGCAGCAGCGCGTGCTCATCGCCAAGGCGTACGTCCAGCAGCCGAGACTGATGCTGGTCGACGAACCCACATCCCACCTTGATATGAAGTACAAGCTGGATGTCATGGAATACCTCAGAGCGATGGTGAAGACCGACATGACAATCCTGGTCGCGGAGCACGACATCTCGCTGATGGCAAGATACTGCGACCTGTGCGTCATCATGAAGAAGGGAGAGCTCGTCGCAATAGGAGACCCCAAGAAGGTCATAACACCCGAACTCATCCAGGACGTCTACGATGTCAGCGCCACTGTCGGACTGGACGAGGAAGGGGACATCTACGTCCTCCCCAAGAGATATCACAAACAGGGAGAACTCAGCGACTCCGAATCCCTTTAAATCAAACTAATCCATCCACCGCGTATGGTCAGATGCATCCGCGTACCGAAGAAGGACGGCGAATCGGTAAGATCCCGTCTCGTGGCGGCGGACAGGCTGGACCTGGATTCCAAGATCCGTGCGGAGGATGGTTTTCTTCTTATCCCCATAATCGGGGATTCCTTTGAAGATTTTGAAATTATAGACAGGGATCTCGAAGTGCAGGTGCACAAGATCCTGGACTACACAAAGGTCGTCAAGGTACCTGATGACCTCAGAGAATATCTCCCCAGCTCGTTCGATGTGGTCGGGGATGTGGCCATGATCAAGGTGCCTGACGAACTGAAACACTTCAAAAAGGAGATCGGAGAAGCTCTCATCGAGGTGAACAAGAACATACGCGTGGTCTTCCACGATTACGGGGTCAAAGGCGACTTCAGGATCAGGGATCTGGAGAAGATCGCTGGAACCGGCACGTCCGAGACCGTTCACAGGGAGTTCGGGGTCAACCTGTACACTGACCCTTCCAAAGTATACTTCAACCCGAGGCTTTCGTCGGAAAGGGCACGCATATCGAGACTCGTCAAAGACGGCGAGACCATAATCGATATGTTCGCAGGGGTCGCTCCGTTCGGCACCGTGATAGGCAAACTGGCGAATCCGAAGGTCATCTACTCCATCGACCTGAATCCTGCGGCAGAGCATTTCGCTAAGCTGAATGCTCAGAAGAACCGCATCAAATGCATAGTGCCCATGACAGGCGATTCATCCAAGCTCATATACGACCTGCCCATGGCCGACCGTATTATCATGAACCTCCCTCAGATAGCCGACCGCTTCCTGGGATTCGCCATGGACAGGATGAAGCACGGTGCCACCGCGCACATGTACAAGATTATAGAAAGGGAAGCTTTCCCCAGTTTCTGCGATGCCCTGACGGAGGAGATGGCCTCGAAAGGCCATAAGATAGCGATCCACAGCTCCGAGCTGAAGACATACTCCCCCACCATGAGCGTCTACTCGATGGATGTCGAGAAGCTCTGATCAATCCTTCTTGATCTGTTCCAGGGTCACACCGGTCTGTCCCTGATAATGGCCGCTCCTCTCGGAGTAATCCTTCAGAGTCTCGCTGTTGAGCGTTTCGAACACCATCTGGCAGAACCTCTCCCCAATAGGAAGCTCGACGGGGTCGTCGGTGGCGTTGTATGCCCCCAATGTGAGCGTTCCCTCGAATCCGGCGTCGATCTTGCCGAATGCACCGATGATCCCCCTTCTTATCCAAGTTGTCCTGAGCCAGAGCTGCGCACATACATCCTTGGGCATCCTGACCCTCTCGATCGTCGAGACGTAGAACATCGTCCTCGGAGGTATCGTGACCGTGCCTTCGGTCTTCAGATCCGGGTCGCCCCTGACCATTATCTCCTTGATACGGAGGTCGTACCCGTTGGGTGTGAGTCCTCTCTCATGATAATCGCTGATGCCCAAATATCCGGTCATCATGCTCTCTACGATGTCCTTGTCTGATAGGATTGCCATGAACGGTCATGCACCCCAGTCAATAAATGTTATTTCATGGGTGGTACCTCCGGAGTAACATGATGATCCCCAAATTCCTCGGCGAAGGGCAGACGATAGGCGTGACGGCACCCTCATTCGGTGTCACGGAACCTCTCGATATCGTCCGTTTCAAGCATGCGGAGGAGACTCTTCTGAAGAAGGGCCATCCGGTAAGGAAGACCCCGAACGTCCACACAGCCGACGAATCGGGCAGGAGCTCGCCCTTCATGCAGAGGGTCACCGAACTGGGGGGTCTTCTGGAGGACCCTTCGGTAGGTGCGATCGTTTCCGCCAGCGGAGGAGACTATCAATGCGAGATGCTGATGGGGATGGACTGGGATTTCATCGAGCGGCATCCGAAATGGATACAGGGGTATTCAGATAACACTGTGCTACTGTTCAAAATAACGGCGGAACACGACATCGCCACAATCTACTGCAGCAATTTCGGTGACTTCGGTATGGAACCTTGGCACAGAAGCGTTACCGAGAACCTCGAGTTCCTGGAAGGGAAGAGGACGCAACAGCATTCCTTCGGCACATATCAGGACGGTTTCATCGACAGGAAGACCGGACTTGAACCCTACAATGAGGATAAGAAAGTCGTTTGGACATGCAGCAAAGGCGACTGTACCTTCTCCGGAAGGCTGATCGGAGGCTGCATGGATGTCCTCGAGTGGTATCAGCGCAAAGGCAACCTCGACATGAGCGGTTTCCTATCCAAATATTCCAAGGACGGAATAATATGGTATATGGAGACCTACGACATGGACGAACCCCGCATAAGGAAGATGTTCGAAGGAATGTCGAAGGACGGTTGGTTCGAGGGAGCCTCAGGTTTCGTGTTCGGAAGACCGCTTTTCTACAAAGGCAGCGATTATCAGAAAACAGTATCTGATTCCCTAAAAGGCTATGATGTCCCCATAGTCTTTGATGCGGATATAGGGCACAAACCGCCTAGAATGACGATGATAAACGGTGCGAAGTGCACCGTAAAGACCGGCGGAGGTTCCGCTGTAATAAGTTACGATCTCACCGAGTGATGCGGAATCACTTGACGATGACGTCGACTGTCGTGGTCTGGATGGGTGCATCCTCCCAGGGGCGCTGGTAATCGAGCACTACCTTGTACGTTCCCGCCTTCTCGCAGTGGAACTGGAAGTACTGGGTGCCGCCTGCTCCGCAGAGACCTTCCCTGCCTTTCTCGACCTCGTACCAATCCTTGGTCTTCTCAAGTCCGTCGGACGACTTGATTACCCAGGAGTATCCTGTGGTGGCATTGGCTGCCAGCGAAATCACTACATCCTCGCCGACGGCTGCCTGCAAACTATCATCGCCCGCTTCTACATATTTCTCGATGACCATGTCGTCCTTCTCCTGTGAGCTGCCTCCGTCGTTCGCAAGAACGATGGCCGCACCTGACACTACGAGTATAGCGGACACAGCTAATAAGATAACCTTCGCTGCAGACATGACCTTTTCACTCCGGGAAGTATGTAGTCTCAGCGGTTAATAAAGCATGCGACGGGATAATCACTAAATGAAGAAACGACTATGTCTCCGAACATGGGACTAATTAAGGCACTCACTGGTTCCGTCGGCGGAACACTGGCGGATCAGTGGAAGGAATTCTTCTACTGCGAGGCTATGCCCGCAGACGTCCTTATGGTCAAAGGAGTGAAGAGGGTATCTTCGCGTTCCTCGAACACCAAAGGTAACGACAATATCATCAGCAACGGTTCGGGAATCGCTGTGGCTGACGGTCAGTGCATGCTCATAGTGGAGCAGGGCCGTATCGTCGAGATGTGCGCAGAACCCGGACAGTACACGTTCGATAAGTCCTCGGAGCCCAGTATCTTCACCGGAAGTCTAGGTACGGGTGTCATCAACACCTTCAAGACCATGGGAAGGCGTTTCGCATACGGCGGCGACACCGGAAAGGACCAGCGTGTCTACTACATCAACCTCAAGGAGCTCATCGATAACAAGTTCGGCACACCTACGCCGATCCCGTTCCGTGTCGTTGACAGCAACATCGGGCTGGATATCGATGTGGCAGTACGCTGCTTCGGAACTTTCTCATACAAGATCACGGACCCGCTCTTGTTCTACACGAACGTCTGCGGAAACGTCACATCGGAGTACAAGAGATCCAACCTCGACGACCAACTGAAGACCGAGTTCATCGCAGCACTCCAGCCCGGTTTCGGGAAACTCTCCAACATGGGACTCCGTCCTAACCAGATCATGGGCCATACAGAGGAACTGCAGGAGGCCATGAACGATTCGCTCTCCAAGAAATGGTCGGATCTCCGCGGACTCACGGTCGTTAGCATCGCTCTAGGTTCCGTATCTCTGCCTCCGGAGGATGCAGAGCTCATCAAGAACGCTCAGAAGGCAGCCATGCTTCGTGATCCGTCGATGGCCGGAGCCACCCTTGTGGAGGCACAGGCATCAGCTCTCAAATCTGCGGCTTCCAACGAGGCCGGCGCGATGACTGGTCTGATGGGATTCGGAATGGTCGGCCAAATGGGAAGCGGAAGCATGAACGCACAGAACTACTACGGCATGGCCGAACAGCAAAAACAGCAGCAAGCTCAGCAACAGGCCCAACAGCAGGCTCAGCAGGCACCTCCGCAACAACCCGCCGCCGGCCAGTGGAAATGCTCTTGCGGTGCCGTAGCATCAGGCAAATTCTGTCCTGAATGCGGAAAGAAGAAGCCTGAAGAGGATGCAGGATGGACATGCTCGTGCGGTGCTGTAAACAAAGGAAAGTTCTGTCAGGAGTGCGGAAAGAAGAAGCCTGAAGAGGTCCAGTTCCGCTGCAGCAAATGCGGATGGACCCCCAAGGATCCGAAGAATCCGCCGAAATTCTGTCCGGAATGCGGCGATCCGTTCGGAGATGAAGATAAGGTCTGATAGAATGTCTGAATCGATAGAACACAAGTGCCCGAGCTGCGGAGCATCGCTGAAGTTCGATGTCGCAACACAGATGGCGAAATGCCCGTACTGTGATTGCGAATTCGACGTATCCGCACTTGCGGCCAATGAAGGCGACCTATCCAAGGACTTCGTTGACCTTGCGAACGACGCAGGAATGGAGTGGGAAGAGGCCGAACTGTACGGCATGACCGAGTATCAGTGCCAGTCATGCGGAGGAGCAATATATTCCGATGAGACGACCTCAGCGACCCTGTGTCCGTTCTGCGGAAACGCGGTCATACTCAAAGGACGTCTCAGCGGTACACTGAAACCGGATAAGGTCATCCCATTCCAGATGACCAAAGAGCAGGCCTTGCAAGGTCTGGAAGACCACTGCGGCGGAAAGAGATTCGTTCCCAAGAAATTCCTAGAAGACAACAAGCTGGAGGAGATCAAGGGTCTGTACGTACCATTCTGGGTGTACGATGCGGAACTCGATGCCACTGTCGAATACAGCTGTGTCAACGAAAGGACATGGACCTCCGGAGACACGGAATACACTGAAAGGAAATACTACCGTGTCACCAGGGCCGGAGATATCGCGTTCGATCATGTCCCGGCCGACGGATCTTCCAAGATGCCGGATGACCTGATGGAATCTATCGAGCCTTTCGACTACGACAAGGCCGAGAGTTTCACGACCGGATATCTGGCAGGCTATGTCGCGGATAAGTACGATCTGGACCAGGACCAGGTCCGTCCACGTGTCAGGAAACGCATGGAGGAGGGATCTGCCGATCAGTTCGGTACGACGGTTCACTACGACGAAGTATCGGTCACATCGGCAAACGTCAGCGCAAAGAAATCTGAAGTCAACTATGTCCTCTACCCCGTTTGGCTCATGAATACGGACTGGAACGGGAAGAAGTTCACCTTCGCAATGAACGGTCAGACCGGAAAGATGGTCGGCAATCTGCCTGCGGACATGCTGAAGCTTGTATCCGTGACGATGGCCATATTCCTCGGATTGGGTGCGATCATCGCAATCGGTGCGTTCTTCGCCATGAATGAGTTCGACATAGGCGTTACCATAGGAGGCTTCATCTTCAGCGGAATAATCGCCGCTGTAATCTACGGCTACTACAAGTCGCAGCTGAAATCCGTCGAATACCAGCACGGCGCACAGCACTACTATCGCGACGGAAGTATGAACCTCAAGGTGAAGCAGGATCAGTTCCTTTACAAGAGGACCACTTCCAGGCGCATCAACCGTAACTGAAACCTTGGCCCTTCGGGGCCGTTCTTTTTTATTCGTTTAACTGACGGACGACACATAGGCATCTTATAACAACAGTAACACGAATCACTAATTCGTGTTACTAACATAACTACATGGAATTTATTCGAAGAGAGGTAGTTAAGAAGTGAGTGGTCCCGCTGAGATTTGAACTCAGGACCTTCCGGTTATCAGCCGGACGCTCAAACCGTGCTAAGCTACGGGACCAACATTTCCCAGGATAGATAAGTCACATATAAATGTATCCGCAAACAGAAAACAACCAGGGAATTCATTTATAAGCGGTTAACCATGGTATGGCATGGACCCGGTATATCAGGAGTCTCACATGGTTCTGCCGAAGAATCTGGCTTTCATCACAGCAGGCATCTTCGCAGCTACGCTGCTGTTCATGATCGTCTACAAGTTCGTCTTCTACCCGGACATGCCCGCCATGGCGATTGTGTGCATAGCGATATCGTTCATCCTGGTGTGCCTGGTATGCTTCCTGCTGAAGTTCACCATCTCAGTATATGATGACAGGATCGAGATGAAGTATGCCTTCTCAACCACGTCCATTCCCCTGGAACAGATCATCGACACAAGGACGGGAGAGTTGAATATCATCAAGAACTACTCCGATTGGACTCTGAAAGGGGTGAAGTACAAGACATATTCCGTGATCGGCCTGGACCTGGGGATAGGCCTCAAGGTTACCGGAAAAAGGGTATTCTTCATGTCCGCAGAGGATCCCGAACGCATTGCATCGCTGCTACCCAAGGAGGAGAAGGAATGAACGTAACATTCCATTGGCTCAGAGTCCAGACGTTCTGCTATGCCACCGAGAAGCAAGATCTAATTGAGGACACTCTCAAAGAGCTTCTGGGAGATGTTGAGTTCGAGGAAGAGATCTGCGACAGCGAGCATGGGAATTCCATGATGATTCTCGAGACCCGTATGACCAAGCAGAGGGAGTTCAGGGATCTTTTCTACCGCCTCGGGAACGATATCCTGGACTTCATCATCGAGGATATCGAGAACCGTGTAGACGAGGATGACATCTTCTACCTGCGTCTGGACAAACAGAAAGCGGTTCAGGGGATCTACGAGGTAGCCCATCACGGCGACGTCATATCCATCTTCGGGAAGATACAGGCCCATCCGGCCAGAAAAGAGGTAGCGGTAAAGGTTCTGAGATCGTTCATCGAGAACGAGGTCAGAGATCACTGATCGTTCTTTACGACGAAGGCGCAGTCCACCACACGGTGGCCCTTCACCGAATTCACTGTTATCACGGCATTATCCAGATCCACCTCGTCACCCTTGGTGGGAGCCCTTTGGAGCTTGTACATGATGAATCCCGATACCGAAGGCTCGGTGTAGTCCTCGCGGTCGATGTGAATGCCTATCTTCTCCATAACATCATCCAGATTCGCCATTCCCTTGACGATATATCTGCCTCCGGCGGCGGCGCTGACGTCCATCTGGACCGCATCGCTCTCATCCCAGATCTCTCCGACAAGCTCCTCGAGAAGGTCCTCCAGAGTGACTATTCCCCTGGTGCCTCCGTAGGAATCGAGAACGACCGCTATGTGGATCTTCGCCCTCTGCATCTCGTTCAATGCATTGGCCACCGTCACGGACTCGGGGATGTATTTCACGGGCATGATGATGTCGCGGATCTCGAATTTCATCCCCATGGCCCTGTTTGTGAAATAGGTCTTGGAATAAACAACACCGATAATGTTGTCGATTGTTTCCTCATAGACCGGTATTCTCGAAAACCCTGAACTGACTATCACATCGCCCAGAACATCAATAGACTCGTTGGCCTCTACTGCCACGATATCCACACGGTGGACGTAGACATCTGCAACGGTGATGTCATCCAACCTCATAGCGGACTTTATGAGCTCGCTCTCACTCTTCTCCAGGACACCTTCGGTCTGGATCTCATCTATCATGACCTCGAGCTCATCCTCAGTTATGACTTTCTCTTCCCCTCTTCCGACCAAGGTAGTCAGCTTTGTGAAGAACCAGGACAGCGGATGGAGCAGCTTGATTATGAAGTGGATTACGGAACACATGGCCATACATATGCTCTCGGGATGCTTCTTCGCGTATGACTTAGGTGTGATCTCACCGAAAATCAGCAGCACCAGAGTCATTATGACCGTTGTAGCCAAGGCACCGGTCTCTGCACCGAGGAGAATCGCAAACATGGTGGTTGCAATAGAGGTACCTGCAATATTGACGAGATTGTTCCCAATAAGAATCGTCGTTAGGAATCTATCATAGTCATCAAGGATGATCAGGGTCTTCTGCGCACGCTTATTCCCCTCATTGGCCATCTTCTTCAGCTTGATATCATTCGCACTGGTGAATGCGGTCTCCGACATGGAAAAGAAAGCTGAGAAGCATATCAGCACTATTATGGCTACAGCATATACGATTATGATAGGCTCCATACCTCAGGCACGCATCCTTTCGGGGCAGAAACTGTAGCTCACGTTAATCCAACCGATGATGATGTATCGGGCATCAATGACTTAACTGTATCTAATAAAAACTGGGCGTCGGTCGACCGATTTCTTGGTCGGCCACCCAGGTTCAAAGGCTTCTGAATAAAGACCTCATCACATCTTCAGTCAGACCAGTGGATTCCATGATTTTTCCAATGGGTTCGTTACGATCCAGCATATCGATAGCTTTCTGTATGCTAGCTAAGGCTTCGGCCATCCCTTCAGCCCTTCCTTCAGCCTTTCCTTCTTCAAGACTGATACGCCTGATTTCCTTCTCACGGGCACGGATGCTGCCCTCTTTCGTCCACCAATCTTCGTACAGCCCCATTTCAATCACTTTTCGGAGCATTGATTCTTATAAGAGACAAAATCACGTCTTCAGTCAGACCAGTGGATTCCATGATTTTTCCAATGGGTTCGTTACGATCCAGCATATCGATAGCTTTCTGTATGCTAGCTAAGGCTACGGCCATCCCTTCAGCTTTTCCTTCAGCTATTCCCTCGGCTCTTCCTTCAGCTATTCCCTCGGCTCTTCCTTCAGCCCTTCCTTCTTCGAGACTGATGCGCCTGATCTCCTTCTCACGGGCACGGATGCTGCCTTCCCTAGTCCACATCTCCTCATACAATCCCATGATCTCCGCCTCCCTGCTGATTATATATTGCGACAGTACCCCATTCTTCTGCCTGCAGAAGCTCATCAGGTCATTCACTGCGTCCTTTTCATATCCTTTTGCGATTATTATTCTGTCGATTGTCCGGCAGATATCCACATATTCCTCGACGATTCCGAAATCTGGTATGGGAAGAATCTCCTTATCGTTCAGATCGAACAGATCGGAGTGAATAGTGTCGAACCTCCAGATCTGAGCTCCGCCTTCCAATCCGGCCTTCTCCGAGTATATGATGTATATCTCCCAGTTAGGCACATTGTCTGCCCTTGCAGTGTATGTGGTCATGTCTCTGGACAAAAGATACTGCTCCATAGTCCTGCTAAGATAAATCAAGGATCTGAGAAGTATTGTGCTCATCCTGGTCGTCTGAGCCTCGACGAGGCACATCACCGTGTTCTTCACCACCATGCCAAGATCGTTCACGGGACCGTCTATCAGCACATTGCTGAGAGTCACGATATCAACATCGTCTACGGTGACGTCGTTATCATCCCTGTGAAGATCCTTGTAGAGTTCAAGGACCATGCCTTTCTCCTTGAATGCGTTGATAAACACAGAATCCTTCAGTGTCCTTTTGGCAATCTGTTGGCTGCTCTCGAAATTTACTCCTTTCGTTTCGTCGCGATTCATGCCTAACAATCCTCGGAACAACATGTCGGCGTAGGTATAAGAGTCTAAGAAAGGGAGGTGGCCGAAAGTCCAGGGTGGCAAAAACCGATTTCATTTTAAGGTTCTTAAAAGGAATCAGACACTGGATAGCTTCCGATCCGTCCAAAACAATCTAAGGTTATTAAAATCGAAGGAGTGAAAGTGCAGAAACCGCAGGAAAACGAAGACAATCACACGAGTGTAGCATATTTATCCATCCAATCCGATACTCTGGCCATGAGGAAAGCTCTGGTCGTGGTATGCTATCAGAACGACCATGTCATCGGCAATTTGGGAAGCAGGTTCGCCAAGATGATCGAGAAGAACATCGTGGCCAAAATCGAGGAAGCATTGGATTACAACGACGAGATATTCTTCATCATGGACAGCTTTGAAGAGGGATTCTTCAAAACAGCTGAAGGAAAGAGATATAGGATCAAGCACTGCCTCAGGGGTTCCAAAGGAGCGGAACTCTACGGAAAGGTCGGAGATTATCTCTCGAAAGCTCATGTGATAGTGAAAAAGACCTATGGTTCCGATGGCCTATACAGCAGCATCAAAGGGTTCGATGAGATAGATATCTGCGGTGTCGAGACCCACCTGAGCGTGCTGGCGAACGTGATAATTGCCAGGACGGCCAATCCGTCAGCCGAGATAACGGTCAGCCGCAATGCCGTTGCAGCCAAAGACAGTGAGATGGCGGAACAGGCCCTGACCATCATGGAATCGATGGGCATCAAGGTTATTTGATCAGTCCTGGAGATTGTCCTTCACACTGTTTATCCTCTTGACTGCCTGAATATACTTCTCGTGCTCGGCATCCGCCGCCCTTTTGCAGTCCAGATACTGATCGTGACAGACCTGGGCCTCCTGCCTAAGCTTATCGGCCTCGTCGAAGAGGAGATGCATCTTTTCGTGGATTGCCTGACCGCTGGTGTTGCATTTAACCATCTTCTGATGATAGGTCTCGGCCATCTGCTTGGCACCGCTGATGTCGCCAAGGCCGCCTCTGGCCTTCATCATCTTGACCTTCTCGTTCCATTCGTCACGTTTCTGCTTGTTCTCCTGGGCCGAGAGATTGTAATCGTCCCTCTGGGCCTTCAGCGCCCTGGCCTCCGAGGACAGTCTCTTCGCCTTCTCCTGCAGCTTGTCGCGCTTCTCCGCAAGGACGTCTGCCTGCTGATGGTATTTGTCCCTCTCGGCCTTATGATTGGCGGCTTCCTTGTTGAGCTCCTTCAAGATATCGTCCAGCGTACGGATGTCCTGCTCTATGGAATCTGAGATCTCGCTCATGGTACGAAACGATAAATGTACTGGAAGGATATATTCTGAACGATGAGCAACGAAGCCTACCGCAAGTGCCGTACCTGCAGATTCTGCAACCATCACGGGGAGATGTGGATATGTGTAGCGGAGACCAGGCCGACAGAGCCAGATGGCACATGTGGAAGGTACCGTCCCGGATGCTGCGAAAACTGCAACTACTTCTGTGACGGGAAATGCAGACAAACCGGCGAAGAGATGTTCGAACTCGACGTATGTACATCATACGACCCGTCAGGTTCCATCTGACATCCTCTGCTTCCTGTTGGAGAGGATATTGGACACACTGGTCCTGGCTGTGGATCCGCCTGTCATGACGTTCTTCGCGGATTCAGGAATGCCCAGATAGACGATGTTGTCGCATATTCCCGTGTTGGCCCTCATTTGTGGCCTCACCTTGGAATACGATTCCTGCATCCTGCCTATCTCGCCGTTGAGCATCTCAGTCAGCTCATACACGTGCTTCAGCCTGAACTGGCTAGCGTTCACATAACCTTCCTCCGGAAGGAAAGGATTGTAGGTACCGTCCTTGAAGTCCTCATCGAGATCGTCTATCGCATCCATGATGTAGACTACCGTGCTGAGCTGACGGAAGACATTATCAAGATCATCGCTGGCATGTTGACCTGCGATATCTCTCAGTGCTCCAATGAGTCCCTCCCCGAATGTACGTCCCATGAGCACCGCATCCCTGCATCCCTGTTTCTCCAGGGACCTGAGGTTCGCAAATCCCTCACCCACCATCCTGTCATAATCGGGGTAGCTACCGGCCGCCTTCGCGATCGCACCGGAAAGTGCCGCCGAGGCCGCTTTGGATTTCAGCGACGGCTTGTCCTCATCGTCGTCGAAAAGCTCCCATTTGGTGAGGATCAGCGTATATGCGGCCATACGCCTCATCAGGTCGGAATCGGCCTTTGGCTCCCTGAAAACGCAGAAATTGCTCTTCGTCCCCTCGAAATCAAGGACGTCCCCGGCGATGCTGTTCAGAAGGATCGTGTTGAACGTCATGTCGTAATTGACGGTCAGGGTGCTCCTCAATCCGAAATCATGCTTCAGATGATGGCATCCCTCACAGTAGTACCTGCGGTACACCCTGCTGTCGGCCGGAGAGAGCCTGTTGTAATAAGGCAGGGTGTATCCCAACATGGATTCTCAATCACCATGGTTCGATAAATTGATTGGCATAGCTAACCAGTCTGGGGTCACCCTCACGATTAAATATAGTTAACTTGTTAGCCAGTTTATCAGACCACACCATCTGATAGGGTGAATTTCATGTCCTACGATGCACAATCCATCGAACAACTGACAGCAATGTATGAGAGCCAGTCCCCCAATGCGTTCATCGCTTTCGCTATGGAGGGGCTTCCTGAGAACAACGAGCACGCCGAGCGTTTCGACAAGGACGCCGATGCGGAGCACAGCGAGCTTTCACACTGCGGTTACCCCTGCTGCAACGACAGGGGGCTGTGCAAGACATGGAAAGGACACCTCTGCGTCATCGGTACCGTCGTGGTACTGGTCGCATGTTGCTGTTACGTTACAGACGGATTCTTCGGTGCATGGCCGTTCTGGCCCTTCTGAACTCACATTCACATCCGTCACGGTGCATCGTCCGTGACGGATCCATATTATGAAACCGCACATCACCATCATTATCAAACCCACTCTTTTTTGCAACACCGACTGCAAGCATTGCTACCATATCCCCAAGGACCGTATCAAAGGCGAGATCTCGTTGGAACGTGTTGAGAAACTCATCAAACTGGCTTCCGAGGAGTATCAAACCGCCTGGTTCATCTGGCATGGCGGCGAACCGCTGACCATCCCGATGTCGTTCTACAAGGACGTCATCTCCCTTGAGGAGAAATACTTCGGAAAAGACTCCATGAGGTACGGGAACACCATCAATACCAACGGTATGTTGCTGAACAGGAGGCTCATGGCCTACTGCAGAGAGAAGAAGATCAACGTCGGAATCTCTTATGAAGGCCCGTACAACTACGTTCTTAGAGCAGGGGATGTGGAAAAAACCCTCGATACCCTGTCCGCCAAGGATAACAAGTACTCTATATCCGCCACCATCTCGAAGGAAACGGCATCCAAACAGAAGGAGATATACGAATACTTCAGGGACAGGGCAGTCAGCGTATCGCTGTCTCCGGTTATCGCTGCAGGATGCGGCACATGCTACGTCCCGGACACGGAGGAATTCGTGAAAGGGAGCATAGAAGCGTTCGATGAATGGCTCTTCGACAACCAGGCCAGGATTCCTCTGATGCCTTTCTACCTCTACATCCAGCATTACCTTGGGGAACCCGTTCCCTCGGACTGTGCCCACACCTCGTGTCTGACCAAATGGATCTGCATGTACCCGGACGGTTCGCTCTACCCATGCGCCAAGGCATGCCCCAAGGGATTCCTCATGGGCAACATAGACGATATCGGCTCGATCAGTGATGCCTTCCAATCGGAAGGATTCAGGAACATCCTCGTCGGATCCATAAAGAGGCGCGAGAAATGCTCCTCATGCGAGATATATCGGTTCTGCAACGGTGGCTGCAGCGTGGATGCATGCTACGAAAACGGCCTGGAGGAGAACGGCGGTGCCTCGTGCGAAGCGTACAAGCGCATATTCAGACACGTATCTTCGGAGATACAGAAGATCCTGGACGAGAAGCCCAATCTGGATCGTTACAATCCCTTCGTGAAAGAAGCTGTGATCGGCAAGCTCCTTAATCCGAAAACCATTGCCTGAGCAAGGCTCAATCAAATATCCCTGTACTCATGTATTTCTCTCCGCCGTCGGGAAGAATTGCAAGGATTGTCTTATCAGGCTCCTTCTCGGCCATACGCAGGGCGGCGAACACCGCGGCCCCCGATGATATTCCGCAGAATATCCCCTCTTTCCTTGCCATCTCCACGGTCATCCTTATGGCATCGTCGCCTTTCACCGTCTCGACTCCGCCCAACAGTTCCGCATCGAATATGCTCGGAACGAAATTGGCACCAATTCCCTGGATCTTGTGAGGTCCTGCCCTACCTTCCGAGACAAGGGGGCTCTCGGCTGGTTCGACACCGATGACCTTGGCCTTGGAACCGGCATCTTTGAAAGCCATCGCCAGTCCGCAGGCTGTTCCGCCGGTACCGAATCCTGAGAATACGTAATCGACATCGGGCAAATCGCGGAGTATCTCCTTCCCCGTTCCTACACGGTGTGCCACAGAATTCATCGGATTGTCAAACTGCCCGCATACCCATCCACCTCTTTCTGCGGCGATCTCATCGGCTTTCTTCAGAGCACCACCCATGCCTTCAGCCCCCGGGGTGAGGATTACCTCGGCCCCGTATGCACGCATGGACTGAATACGCTCCTTCGACATGGTATCTGGCATGACGATGACGGCATTGTACCCGCGTACTGCGGAAATCATTGCTATGGCGATTCCTGTGTTACCTGATGTGGGTTCGACTATCGTCCCGCCCTTCTTGAGAATGCCCTTGGCCTCAGCAGCATCGATCATCGAGAGTACGGCACGGTCCTTGATGGAACCTCCAGGATTCCCCCTTTCGACCTTTACATAGACCTTTGCCCCGGAAGGAGCGATCTTGTTCAGACGGACGATGGGTGTCTCCCCGATAGTCTCGGTGATGTCGTTGAAAACTGCCATACGCCGAGAACTGATACAGCGTATTTCAAACTTA
The DNA here is from genome assembly GCA_015063235.1 of Thermoplasmata archaeon. Lineage (GTDB taxonomy): Archaea > Thermoplasmatota > Thermoplasmata > Methanomassiliicoccales > Methanomethylophilaceae > Methanoprimaticola. Next base: position 49,822 of record SUSW01000018.1, read on the forward strand.
ACGTAACTCTTAATAACAGATTATATTTCCAACTGCCATGGAATACTCGACGAAGGAGGTGAAAGCCGTGATGTGGGCATGCTACATCTCTGCATTCATCACCCCGCTTCTGAGTACCATGATGAACCTCTCCCTTGTCAACATGGGAGAGGACTTCGATGTCGGTTCACATAATCTTGCATATGTCAACTCGTCATTCCTTCTCGCCTCAGTCATCTTCATGGTGCCGCTGGCAAAGAGGATGGACATCATTGGGAAGAAGAAGATGTTCATCGTATGCCTTCTGGTGATCTCAGTAGGATGCATAATAGGCTGTCTGGCGCCCTCTTTCTGGATCGTTATCCTGGGCAGAGCGGTGATTGGATGCGGTGCGTCAGGACTCGCTACAGTTGGAATGTCCATGCTGACCGATGTGACACCTTTAGACAGAAGAGGAAGAGCATTAGGGTACATGACTATGTGCGTATACCTGGGCCTCTCCCTGGGGCCCGCGATCGGCGGTATCCTTAACGACGCCATAGGCTGGAGACTCCTTTTCCTGATCGTACTCCCGCTGGCATTCATATCCATATTCATCATAGTAAGGGGATTCAAGGGTGAGATCGCCAATGATGCAGGAGGTGAATTCGATGTGAAAGGCTCCATCGTCTACGGTACGGCCATCCTGCTGACGATGGGAGGAATAATGAACCTTCCGCAGACATGGGCGTTCATATCCGCGGCTGCAGGGATCATACTTCTCTTCCTGTTCGTCTACATGCAGATCCATAACCCCCACTGCCTGTTGGAGATGAGGTTGTTCAAGAACCGTACATTCGCGGGATCATCCGTAGCTACGTTCATGAACTACGCATCATCGTATTGCTTATCGTTCTTCATGGCCCTGTACCTGCAGAGCATCGGAAACCTAAGCGCTACGGAGGCAGGACTGATGATGATCATACAGCCTGCTGTCCAATGCATGTTCTCGCCTACATTCGGAAGACTTACGGACAGGATCGAGAACAAGATCCTGCTGCCCACAGTCGGAATGGCGATCACCGCCATAGGTGTATTATCTATAGTCTTCTACGATGTGGATACTCCTCTGTACTTTGTGGCTGCCACCATGGTATTGATAGGTTTCGGATTCGCGATGTTCTCGGCCCCGAACACCTTTGTCATCATGTCGTCAGTACCTCAGGAATACTCCGGCGAGGCATCGGGAGTGGTGTCTGTGATGAGGCAGAGCGGTATGATGGTGAGTATGGGAATCGCCATGGTCTTTACCTCCACCATAATGGGTTCCACCGACAATCTAGGGCCCGACACGTACGATCTCTTCATACAGGTCATGAGATATTCGTTCATAACCTGCTTCATAATGTGCGTTATAGGTACGATAACCTCTGCATTTAGAGGAAAGCCTAAAAATTTTTAAATACAACTTGTAGAAAACAAGTCCTTTATACCTAAATTCACATTATTTCCCTCATGGATGATGCTGCTAAGAGCAACTTCGAATATCAAAAGATAATCGCTGCAGTCGGCCTCATCCTGATGATCATCAAATTCGTCGCTTATTACCTGACCGGCTCTGTCGCCATCCTCACCGATGCCCTCGAATCCATAGTCAATGTGGTAGCGGGCTTCGTCGGACTGTATGCGCTGTATCTCAGCGCCCAGCCTCCGGACAGGTCGCATCCGTTCGGTCACGGGAAGATCGAGAACGTATCTGCAACCATAGAAGGCACTATGATAACGGTCGCAGGGGCCATAATCATCTTTGAATCGATCATGTCCTTCCTCAATCCCGGCGAGATCAAGCAGCTGGACATCGGTCTGGCCATAGTCGCTTTCGCCGCAGTTGTCAATTTCATCGTCGGAAGGAGGGCCATAAGCAAGGGTAAGAAGACCCGTTCTCCTGCACTGGTAGCGAGCGGGAAACACCTCTGCTCTGACACGTATTCTTCGGTCGGGATCATCCTGGGCCTATTCGTCGTCTACATAGCGATGGCCATGGGATACGACGCAGCCTGGCTTGACTCATCCATTGCGATAATATTCGGAGTCATAATAGGATACACGGGGCTCAAGGTAATCAAACAAAGCATAGACGATTCCATGGATAGGACGGACGAGGATCTGATGAAAGGCATAACAGAAGTCCTCAACGCATTCAGACATGATGATTGGATCGACATCTACGGCGTAAGGGCCATCAAGTACGGCCCCAACCTTTTTATCGATATGCATATCGTATTCCCTATGGATCAGCCCATCGTCCACACCTTCGAGGAGGAGATGCAGCTGAAGGAGGCATTCGAATGGAAATACGGACTGTCTTCACAGATATCCATGACGCCCGTGCCCTGCAACCAGATGTTCTGCAGATACTGTGACAGGAACTGCTTCAACAGGGTCGATGAGTTCGAGATACATCTCAAATGGACACCTGAAACCATCATGACCAAGGATATGCATCTTCCGCCCAGAGTGATTTCCATCGACGGTTCTATAAACAAGGATGACTGATTCCCAGACATGGCACAGGACATTCCGGCAGAGATCTCGGCGGTCAATCTGAATGATTGGTACGATTCCCTCAACGACATCAACAAGGTCAAAGTGAAGAGATACCTGAACTGCATAGATACGACATCCGCGCAGAATTTCCTTGTCGACCTTATGAGACGCTCCAGCGAGGATCATAACTACAAGCTCTCGGCCCTCGCAGGAGAATATGCACTGTCCCACGACCTCCCGGATTACGACAGATTCATGGTCACCGAAGCATACATCGACGGTCTGTTCGGAGCAGAGAGCTATGAGGAGATGAAGGTGCAGTGCTGCAATAACCTCGACCTCTTCCCAGCGATCAGAGACCGCTTCCTGGAGGAGAACGGCGGAGAACTTCCCAAGACCATCTACTGCCGCAACAGGCTCATAGATGTACTGGTGGGTGTGGAATCAGACTACGATACAGCCTTCGAAACCCTGGACGAGTTTGTCAGGATCGGTATCCTGTCCGAGGACGAACTGAACTACAGGAAGCAGAGCCTGAAGATTCACAGGATGCAGAAGACCTTCGATAACGTTTTCATGTACCGTCCGAAGGAATGAGATCCTTCCAGGGCAGCATGGGTATCACGTCTATGGCAGGCTCCTCGTAAGGATGTTCTCTGGCGATCACCGATACCACGGATTCCAGATCCTACAATCTGACCGCGAACTCGAGTCTGATCTCATCGGCAACGGATATCTCGCCGATCCTGCCGTCATACGGATCCGCGCCCTCGAGAGGCCTCCAGGTCCCTTTCACACGCCAGTAGGAGAACGTACGGTCGTATTTCGGATAGACCGGACTCATAGAACCGTTGATGGCATCCATCAAACGCTCCAGGAATTCTTCGGGGACGTTGACCCCGACCTTGTAGACTTCAGCGGGTTGCGTCATATTCAGCTATGATCCTCTCGACCTCTGCCATGCGCTCCGGTATCTTCCTGTCATACTTCCTTGCCCCAATCGCAAGATATTGGGTGCTGAGGACGGTTGCCAGCCCGCTCATCCATGGCGTAGCATAGGCCAGTGCGGCAAATATGCCTGTAACTTTCTTGAGGTCGTTAACACTCAGGATCTTCTCGATGAGATGATCGTTCTCCACCGGTTCGAGCTTACCGCGGAGGGCCTTGTACATCAGTTTGGCCCCTCCGAGTGCGACCTCGACGCTCCATTGGACCTGTCCGAGAACTGGTGCAGGTACACCTGCGGCCTTCGTGGTCCTGTTCAGAATTGATTTCCTGAGATCCTCGGCAGTTGTTCCCTCGAACTCGGTCCAGTTGTATCCCGATGTGTATACCGAATGCGCATCGGATCCGGACATCTCGGCCCATCTCCCGGGATACCTATCCATCACCAGCTTGGCGAACTTGTTGGAATACTTGTCGGGATGGCCTCCGTTAATAGTCTCGAAACCGTCTATATCCAATGTGAGGATCTGTTCCTTTAGACCGAAGACGTGATAGCTGAACGGATGGGGTGCGATGACGAGACCGTCCTGCGAACGTATGATGTCGATAGTCTCCTCAATTGGCAGATTATCAGGTACCCTCTCGTTCAGGAACAGTCCGATGACCTCTCCGTCAGCGGTGGTGACCTCCTCCCCTACGATGACTTCGATGTCGTCGTACTTCTTCGCGTATTCCTGTGCAATGAATGCGGCGCAAGTCTCGTCGTGATCCGTGATGGCGATCACATCCATCCCGTTCTTCCTTCCCTTCTCGACCTGCATGGCAGGCGAGCATACCGACTCAGGGAACTTCATTACCCCGAGCCTGCTGAATCCTGAATACTGAGTGTGCAGATGTGTGTCCGCTTTTCCCATGTTTACCCCCCTTTTCATTAATTCATTGGTTCGTCTGCTGCAGCACATCCGAATAGTAGTATTCCCCTTTAGATTTCTGTTCCCTGTCCAGTCTGGACTCGGGTTTGTTGATCCTGGGACGGTGGGAATCCGCGTCCCTTCTGAATGTTATGTCCACTGCCTCGAGGAATCTATTCATTCCCTCGCGCATGTCGAACGGTCCGTCACCGACACCGTGGTGACCGGGATCCCCTCCGAACACCATCATGGAATCCGAGACCATGTCAAGGAAATAGATGTCGTGGTCGACGATCATTCCACTGCGTCCGGTCTTCTCCATCATCCTCCTGATGGTCTTCGCGGCGTTCATCCTCTGGTTCGAATCGAGATATGCCGAAGGCTCGTCAAAGAGATACATGTCCGCTTCCGTGGCGAGGCACATGGTTATGGCGACACGCTGAAGCTCTCCGCCCGAGAGGTTCTTCACCTGCTTGTCCATGAGGTGCTTGATGGCCAGAGGCTCCAATACCTCTCCCGTGAAGAAGCTGGTAGTGACCGTGTCGTAGTATTTCATGAACAGCAGATCCTGCACGGTCCCGTCGAAATCCGCTGAGATGTACTGCGGCTTGTATGCGACCTTGACCTTGTTGTCCATCTCTCCTGAATCAGCCTCGATGGCACCGGCTAGCATCTTGACGAACGTCGTCTTTCCTGTCGCATTAGGTCCGACGATACCGACGGATTCTCCGATCTTCACGGCCCCTCCGGTGATGTCCAGTTTGAATTCGCCGAAGTCCTTCTTGAGGTTCCTGAACGATATGATGTCTGCAGTCTGCCAGTCCGCCCTGGGGGGTGATGCCTCGAACTCGATGGGCCTGTCCCTGAACCTGATGTTCTCCTCGGGAAGGTAACCGTCCAGATAGACATTGATGGCGGTCCTGACCTGCCTTGCCATGGTGAATACTCCGTATGCACCCTCTGTACCGTATACGACATTGACGTTATCCGCAAGGAAATCAAGGATGGCCAGATCGTGCTCGATGACCATTACCTGCTTCTCTGCGCTCAGAGCCTTGATGAGCCTGGCCATCTTGACCCTCTGATAAATGTCTAGATAGGATGTCGGCTCGTCAAAGAAATAGACGTCTGCATCCTTCATCATCGTGGCCGCCATGGCCAGACGCTGAAGCTCTCCTCCGGATAGCTTGGACAGTTCCCTGTCCAGGACCTCTGTGAGGTCGAACATCTCCGCGGCCTCGTCTATGGTCATGCGCTCCTGGACTTTGGAGAGCAGATCTCTGACGACTCCGTTGGATGCCTTGGGAAGAAGGTCGACGTACTGGGGCTTGATCGCGGTCTTGATGTTGCCTTCGTAAACGTTCTTGAGGAACTCATGGAGCTCGGTACCCGCGAAGTGCTTCAGCACCTCTTCCTTGGACGGGGGGTTCTCATAGTTACCAAGGTTGGGAATCTCGGCTCCGGAGAGCATCTTGATGGCTGTCGACTTTCCGATACCGTTGGGTCCCAGGATACCTGTGACCAGGCCCTTCTTGGGAACGGGGAGCCTGTAAAGGCGGAAGCTGTTCTCGCCGTACTGATGGATCATCTGCTCCTTCAGCTCATCGGCGAGACCGATGATCTTGATGGCATCGAACGAACATTTGTTCACACATATACCGCATCCCTGACATAATCCCTCGGAGATGACTGGCTTTCCCCTTTCGCCGAAGGTAACGCATTCCACACCTGTTCTGTTGAGTGGGCAGAACTTCTCACATTCGTGATTGCACTTCCTGTTCTGACATCTGTCCACTAGGACCGCTGCTATCCGCATGGATTGCCCGAATCTATGATAATATAAATATGGTGGTAGAGAAGGATAGTCCCGATGCGCAGCCGCATCTGGTGGAAAAAGTCAATGTGTCCGATTCTTTACATCAAATGTTCCAGATGATACATTATTTTGCGCCATGTTTATATATTTGTTTATATACCTACGAAATTCGCAACCAGAAAATAAATGGTCTGTGAAATTCAGAAATTCAGAGATTTATTATACAGAGCGGAGATGGAGAGTCTTATGAGTGAGGGGACGGCCGGAGTGAAGGTACTTCTGGGTAACCAGAGGAAGGGTGTGCTCACTCTATCGATACCGATAGCCGTAGCCCTGTTCGTTCAGAACCTCAACAACATCGTTGACAGCTTCTGGGTAGCCGATCTGGGACAGAACCCCATGGCTGCGCTCGGTATCGTATATCCTGTCTACTGCATCCTCATCGGAGTCGGGAACGGACTCGGTATAGGGGTGTCTGCGGCCATCGCCCGTAACATTGGGATGAAGAACCATGAGGATGCGAACGGTGTCGCTGCCCAGGCGCTGGTACTGACTCTGTTGATCTCAGCAGTCTTCACGGTAGTCTTGATGCTCACGGCGGAGCCCCTGATAATCCTGATGGGCGGAGGAGACATGGTGGACGAATGCCTCTCGTACGGGATACCGATCTACCTTGGTGCCTTCTTCATCATCCTGAGTGGAGTCATGTCCGGGATGCTGCGCGGGGAGGGAGCTGCCAGACGTTCCATGGCGATTCAAGTCGTCGGTGCTGGGATCAATATCATCCTTGATCCTGTGATGATATTCTGGATGGATCTCGGGGTCGCCGGAGCAGCTTGGGCCACCGTCATCGCTTTCGTCATCTCGTCGCTGATGGCCTTCCACTGGTACTTCTGGAGCAGAGACATGTACGTACGCTTCGAGAAGAAGAACTTCAGGATTAACACACGCCTCATGAAGGAGATACTCAGCGTCGGCCTGCCCGAATCTGTGGAGCTGTCTGTGATGAACATTTTCAACATATTCCTCAACATGTTCGTCATCATGTGTGCTGGGAACGCCGGACTCGCCGTATACACCATGGTGTGGAGAATCGGCTATTTCGTAGTCATACCGGCTCAGGCTCTGGGAGGTGCCCTGGTGGCCGTATGCTCCGCAGAATACGGAATGAAGGAATTCGATATGATACGTGACGCTTACAGTTTCACGGCGAAACGTTCATTCATCTGGCTGGTGGGACTGTGCATACTATTCGCGATCGCGTCGGTACCTCTGGCGGACATATTCCTGCGTACCGAAGACATGGAGTTCATGAAGGATTCGATGATCCAATTCACCCTAACGATGGCACTGTTCATGCCTTTCTTCTCGATGGTGTTCGTCGGGTCCTCGCTGATGCAGGCGATCGAGAAGGCTGGGCAGGCGATGGTCAACACGCTGATTAGGAACATCATAATCACGGCGGCATACGCCGCGGTCGCGATGATCATCCACGGAGACCTTCTCGATATCGGTATCGCGCTCATCATCGTCGAAGGATTTGGCGGAATCGCGATGCTGCTGCATGGCAAAATCGTCCTAGAGAAGGTCGCCAGAGAGGAAACTACCGCAGCTGCAGTACGATCTGGACTTGAGTAACACTTTTTACATATTCGTGTTACCTAAAGTCCAATCGGTCCGACAGACCCTGGTAAACATTTATACCGCGTGCGTGATTGTGAGCCGGTTTCAAAATGTCGAAGGTATGCATAAACATCGCTTGGCCGTACGCAAACGGTCCAATTCATCTCGGACACGTGGCAGGTTCGCTTCTGCCGCCAGACATATTCAGGAGATACAACCTCCTCCTCGGTAACGAGGTGCTCATGGTCGGAGGATCCGATCAGCACGGTACCCCCATCACCATCTCCGCGGAGAAGAACGGTATGACTCCCGAGGCCTATGCCAATAAATACCACGAGATCAACAAGAAAGCGATCGAGGACCTGAACATACACTACTTCTTCAACAAGACCCACTGCCCCACCCACTTCGAGGTTACGCAGTGCATCTTCAACAGGCTGAAGGACAACGGCTACATCTATGTGAAGGAGACCGAGCAGTACTTCTGTCCTAAATGCAACCGCTTCCTCCCTGACAGGTACGTCGAGGGGATATGTCCGAAGTGCGGAGCGGAGAAATCCCGTTCGGACCAGTGCGACAGTTGCGGAACCACCTTCGAACCCGGAGACCTCAAGGAACCATACTGCACCCTGTGCGGCCAAACGCCCGAGATCAGACCTACCAAGCAGTTCTTCCTAAAACTCAGCGCTTTCACCGACAGGCTCATCGACTACATCAAGGACAAGGACTACTGGAAATCCAATGTGAAATCCTTCACCCAGAACTGGCTTCAGGAAGAGGGCCTCACCGACAGGGCGATCACCAGGGACATGTCCTGGGGAGTGCCCATTCCAGTGGAAGGATGGGACGACAAGGTCATCTATGTCTGGTTCGAGGCCGTCATCGGCTACCTCTCGGCATCCATCGAATATTCCAGAATGATAGGCAAGCCCGATTACTGGAAGGAGTTCTGGAAGAATCCGGAGTGCAAGCACTACTATTTCATCGGAAAGGACAACATACCTTTCCATTCCATCATCTGGCCCGCAATACTCATGGGGGTCGGCGGACTGGAACTGCCCTACGACATCCCCGCCAACGAATACCTCATGATCGGCGGAGGAAAGCTCTCCAAGAGCCGCGGAGGGGCGATCGACATTCCCAGCGTGCTCCAGAAATACGATGCGGACGTCATCAGGTACTACCTTTCGGCGGTCATGCCCGATACTCACGATTCTGAGTTCACATGGGAGGACTTCCAGACCAAGGTCAACACTGAACTCGTCGCCAACCTCGGAAACTTCTTCCACAGGAGCCTGGACTTCTCGAAGAAGAACTTCGGGACCATCCCTGCGGGAGAAGCGGACCCTGAGGTCACAAAGGCCATCGAGGAGGCCCTCGCAGAGTACAAGGAATGCGTGGGACACTGCGACTTCAAGAAAGGACTGAAAGCAGTCATGAACCTCTCTTCCTTCGGAAACAAGTACTTCAACGACGCAGCACCCTGGAAACTCGTCAAGGAGGACAAGGACACCTGCGGAAACGTGATCTACAACGTGCTCAGGCTCGTCCAGGCACTCTCGATAATGGCATGGCCGTACGTTCCTGCCGCATGTGAGAAGGTATGGGGATTCCTCGGCAACGAGGGAACCATCGAATCTGCAGGGATAGATGCCGTGCTCTCTCCTCTCAGGGCAGGACAGCAGCTCAACGACTCCGTTCCCGTGTTCAAGAAGCTGGACATCCCCGAGTTGAAAGAGCCTAAGCAGGAGAAGAAGAAAGAGGAGGCACAGCCATCCAACTTCACCGGACCCTTCGCTGACTTCAGGCGCCTCGATGTACGTGTAGGAACCATCGTCGCGGTCGACGACCATCCCGAAGCCGAGAAACTGTATGTGCTGAAGGTGGACCTCGGCGAAGAAGAGGGCCCCAGACAGCTGGTCACCAATATCAAATCCCTGTTCCCGAAGGATTACATGATGGGACGCAGACTCCTTGTGATATCCAACCTCAAGAAGGCCAAGTTCCGCGGTGTGGAGTCCTACGGGATGCTCATGGCAGCGGACGACGAGAAGGTCGGAGGAAACCACCTTGCGCTGCTGAAACCGAACATCGATGTCCCCAACGGCACCAAGCTGAACTGCGGAATGGAGAACTCATCCTCAAGGATCGAGCTCAAGCACTTCGAAGCAGTTACCATCAAAGCCTCCACCATTGTGGACGGCAAGTTCATGGGCAAGGACATCAAACTACCCCCCAACGCACCCAAATACGTCGTCGCGATAGTCGACGGGGATCAGGTCATACCGTTCGGGGACGGCAAGGACTGTGTGATCACCGTCGATGAAGGCTGCGGCATCCTCGACGGAGCCGACATAAGATGAAAGCGGACCTGCATGTGCACACCATGTTCTCCAAAGACGGGAGGACTACACCGGAACAATTGCTCAAGAGAGCCGAAGAGCTGGGGATAGGGTGTATTGCAGTAACGGATCACAACGAGTTCAAGGCATACGATCTGCTGAAGGACAACGGGAAGGTCATAATCATCCCAGCAGAGGAGGTCTCCTCGACAGAGGGACACATAGTCGCGCTGGGAATCGACAGACGGATACCTCCGCGTAAGTCCATCCAGGAAACGATCGACCTCATCCACGAGGCCGGAGGATACGCATTCGCCGCCCACCCATACAGATGGTGGTCGGGGCTGGGTGAGAAGAACACCCTTGCATATGATTTCGACGGCACTGAGGCAAGGAACGCACGCTCCGTCCCTTCCGCGAACCGCAGATCGGAGGCATTGGCGGCACGTATCGGCAAACCTATCACCGCAGGGTCCGATGCGCACAATGCACGCCATATAGGACGGGGATACGTCGAACTGCCTGATGACATCACCACATGGCAGGAGGCGGTCCAGGCGATCATGGATAAACGCTGCACGGTCTCCAGCCACAGCCGCCACATAATAGGCACGCTGCATTACGGTTTCAAATCGATCTTCCAATGGATGTTCCGCGGATTCCATAGAATGTGATAAATCGGTGTTCGGAATGGATCAGATCTACGCCAGAACTGCGGTCATACATGCGATTACGTAAGGGTCCAATCTCAAATTAGTTTGAAATTCCGATAAAGATTAAATGATTTCCAAACTAATCATGTCAAGATGAGGTCCACCTTCCCTTCCAGATAATCGATGATGTTGTAATGTATGATGCCGTCGCGGGACATGTCCAGTCTGTCGAGGGACAGAACAAATTTGGGTGAATTGTCCCTAATCGGGGAGAACGCTCCGAATTCCCTGTCTATCGTCTTCTCGTCGGCCAAGAGATATGTAACCTGGATGAAGCATTTCTTTCCGTCCTTTACGGCGATGAAGTCCACTTCGCTCCGGTAGGTCTCTCCGACATACACCTCGTAACCCCTGGAGATCAGCTCTTGATAAACCAGTGTCTCCAGGAAGAATGTGTCCCTGATGTCGATGGAATTGGTATTTATGAACATCATTCCGTTGTCCAGGGCGTAGTATTTTGCTACCGAATCCATGATCTCTTTCCCGGCGATGTTGTATTTCTTCACTCCCTTGATCAGAAACGCCTTCTCCATCTTCTCCAAGTAGTTGTATACCGTCTGCAACGAGATGTATTTGTCCGATTTGTGGGCCTTGTTCAGATAATCCACAACGTTCTGCGCTGAGAACCTGGAGCCGCTGTTGGCCAACACGAACGATGCCACACGCCTCAGTTTCTCCAGGGTACGTTCGTTTCTCCTTCTGAGCAGATCTTTTCTGAGTATGGATTCGAATAGGTCCTGGAGATATCCTCTCACTGCGCTCTCCGAAGGCTGTTGGAAACGTTGCGGATATCCCCCCATGCGGAGATAGTTGTAGAATGTACTCTCTTCCAAGGTCCTGCCGGTTAATTTCAGGTAATCCTTCGTCTCAGAATACGTGAAGGGCTGGATGAGGAACTCCTTGGTCCTTCCGACCAGAAGCGTGGATAGGTCACCTGACAGCAGTTCGCTGTTGCTTCCCGTGATGAAGATGGAGCAGTTGAATTTTGATTTGAAGGAAGCTATCGCCTTCTCGAAGTGCTTTACGTGCTGGATCTCATCGAAGAACAGATAGTATCTTCCCTCGTCGATCCTCTCCTTCACATAGCTGTTGAGATCAGAAGCGTTCTTTATGAAATCGTAATCCATGTCCTCGAAATTAATCGAGATCTTGTGCTTATCGTCCGCTCTTATCTCGTTTTTTACTGCTTCGAGGATGACGGACTTCCCCGCACGTCTGGGTCCGACAATAACCTTGACCGTATCCATCTCATAGTATGGTCTGATTCTATCCAGATATTTCTCGCGAATCAATAATTCCTCGAACGGCATACCTTATCATTAGTTTGAAATTATTAAAAATTTTCTCGAAATTTCAAACTAATAACAATTGTATGGAATACACGAAGAACGGTGAAACGGTCGACGATCCTTTTGTTCGATGATGGACCTCCCGGTACCTGTGTACCTCATCGATCTCGGGGACAAGTTAATCCAAAAGGTGACTGAGCACATCCTGTCTAGGATCGAAGATAATTTCGACAGGATGAGGCATTAATCTACTGCGGAGTACGCTATCTAGCGTATTCCGGGACTTTCCGAGGTCTTGTAACGTTATCGGAAAAACGAGTGAAAATCCGGGAAAACCGAGTTTGAAGGTATTTTTTAAGGAGAATGCCCCGAAATGGTATTCGCCTGGATGTTCCGTGGATTCCACAAGATGTAAAACAGGATCCGTTCATCATACTGGATAGATGTTCGAGCTCAGTGACCAACGTGCTAGTCAGCGAACTCGCATTTGTATAAGCCGTCTATGATAGGAGTGATGCATCGGATTCCTTGTCTTTGTCTTCTCGTCGGATTCGGAGGTATTTAGGCGACCGTTCGACCTCATGGATTGTAATCGATTAGAGCCTAATAAAAAATTATCCACAGTTCGATAACCTCGATGTTTGACTCTAAAAAGAATAGACCATACATCATGACTGTCTGAAACCTCTGAAAACCGGGCCTCCAGACTTTTTATGTGCTACCTTTCATCGTAAACGAAGAAGAATCGGTTTCAAGCTTTGAGAGCATCGTGTCGGTGAAAAGCCAAAGCTTTGGGCACTAAACCCGATCGGTTTTCGTCGAATGATTGTAATCCGGAGATTGTCTTACGGCGGTCTTCAAATAGACCAAGCAGGATGCCTGTCTTGGAACAAGATGGTCATGAGATGCCCGATTCTGAGAGTCTGATCCGATGTGTGAGATGAATTTAGGGAAGGAAAATGCCACCACTGCATTCTTCGAATCTATGGATGACATAACAGAGGCTATCAAAGCGATGACCGCCATGCTGAACCGCTACAACAGAGCGGAACTGTTCATCGGAATCAATCATAAAGGCTTCCCATGCGGAAATGATATGACTGACGAGGATATCTTCAGAATCGATAGAACCATCACGTGCTAGGTTAACACTTTACCATCAGTTAGTGTTACTTTGACAAAGACCGAGAATGGAGATTATATAAGGATATCCGCCACAGGTTTCGACATCCCATATTCGTTTGGAACCTGGTCCTACGTCAGAAGATGCTCTTATGAGAAGGACGATTCCAGCGGAACGTTCGAACCCAGATGGATACAGACTATAACGTGCGGAATGAAGAGACATTAAACGATCCCGCCGGGTTCTTCTCGACGGGATTTTCAGGTTTGATAATCACGGATGTTGGTTCGTTGGATCAGTGCTTCTTTGACTGCTTCCCGGTAGAGGCCGGAGTTTTCTCCGCAACCTTGGCCAATGAGGCAGCACGGCGTTCTTTCGCGTGCTTTCCCATACTGTCATAATCAAAATTCATGTATTTACGCTTGTCCGAAGCGTGTTTTCACCCTTTTTACGCCTTTCTATCGGGGGCCTTTCAGAAAGATGATAAATCCTATCAATACATGGAACGGCCATCCTAACAGGTATGAAGGTTGAACAAATGGACAGCAACGTACGCCCAGAATCCATGGAGCGCATCACAACGCCTGCACTGGCGGATGCATTCATCAAAGAACAGGTCGCAGCATTACAGAAACAGATCGGTGACGGAAAGGTCCTCCTGGCCCTCTCCGGCGGAGTCGACTCCTCTGTGGTGGCCGCCCTCCTCATCAAAGCTATCGGAAAGAACCTCACATGCGTTCATGTAAACCACGGACTTCTCCGTAAGGGAGAGGCCGAGCAGGTCATCGACGTCTTCAGGAACCAGATGAAGGCCAACCTCGTTTACGTGGATGCAACCGACCGCTTCCTCGACAAGCTGGCAGGAGTCTCTGACCCCGAGCAGAAGAGGAAGATCATCGGAGCGGAGTTCATCACGGTGTTCGAAGAGGAGGCCAAGAAGATCGAGGGGGTCAAGTTCCTCGGACAGGGTACCATCTACCCCGACATCCTCGAGAGCCACGGAGTGAAGGCCCACCACAACGTTGGCGGACTTCCAGAGAAGTTCGGCTTCGAACTCGTTGAGCCCGTCAAACTGCTGTTCAAGGACGAGGTACGTGTAGTCGGAAAACAGCTCGGCCTGCCTGACAGCATGGTATACCGCCAGCCCTTCCCCGGACCCGGACTCGGAGTCCGCTGTACCGGCGCCATCACAAGGGACCGTCTCGAAGCGGTCCGCGAATCCGATGCGATCCTCCGCGAAGAGTTCGCCAAGGCAGGACTCGAGGGCAAGGTATGGCAGTACTTCACCATCGTACCCGACTACCGCTCCACAGGTGTGAAAGACGGAAAGCGTCTCTGGGACTGGCCCGTCGTCATCCGTGCGGTGAACACCAAGGATGCCATGACCGCTACAGTCGAAGAGGTCCCCTGGCCCCTTCTCAACAAAATCACACAGCGCATCCTGACAGAGGTCAAAGGAGTCAACCGTGTGCTCTACGACCTCTCACCCAAACCCTGCGCCACCATCGAGTGGGAATGAAACTCCAAGGGTGCCGGGCCTCCGGCACCCATACTTATACCAACGTTATTTATTGCCACCAACCGATTCTGTATCGGTGAGAATATGGCTGAGGATATTCGCAACGAGCTCGGTTTGGTCCAGATCTACACAGGAAACGGAAAGGGGAAGACCACAGCGGCTTTGGGATTGGCCCTGAGGGCTAGCGGAAGAGGTCTGAACGTACTGTTCCTTCAATTCATGAAGCCACCTGCGGGGTATGGGGAACATATGGCCTGCGAGAAGATCGATAACATCACCATGATCCCGATGGGGCTTGACCATTTCGTCTCCAAAAATCCGAAACCCGAGGACATCGAGGCCGCCCACAAGGCCCTGGCGAAGGCCGAGGAGCTCATCGGCAGCGGGAAGTACGATCTGGCCATTCTGGACGAAAGTATGAACGCCGTACGTCTGGGACTTATTACACCCAAAGAGCTCATCGATTCTCTTGAGAAAAGGCCTAAACACGTCGAGATTGTCCTCACTGGAAGAGGGCTGCCTCCCGAACTGGAGGAATACGCGGACCTTGTCACCGAGATGAAGCTCATCAAGCACCCTATGGACAAAGGAATCGATGCGAGGAAAGGAATCGAGTTCTGAACCCGAATCGGCCTTATATCCCAATTTCGATTCCGTAGCATGGCTAAGAGGATAGCATTCGTAGTCGGCTCCACGCGCAGAGGTTCGTTCAATCTGCAGCTTGCAACCATAGCAGAGGGTATGCTGGAAGGTAAGGCGAATGTAGTTTTCATAGAAACAGCATCCCTGCCGTTCGTTAATCAGGATATCGAGTTCCCGGCACCGGAACCGGTAAAGAACGCCAGAGATGCGGTCATGTCCTCCGATGCTATCTGGATCTTCACGCCTGAATACAATCAATCCATACCCGGAGTCCTCAAGAATCTCCTTGACTGGCTCAGCCGTCCGCTGGACCCATCCGATCCTGATAGGAAGACTGCCATCAAGGGCAAGAAAGTCATCATATCCGGGGCGGGCGGAGGCAAAAGAACACAGTTCTGCCGCAAGGCGTTGTTCGACCTCCTTTCATTCATCGGAGCGGAAGTGCTCGACGAAGAAGGCAGAGGCTTCGCTCTGGACCGCCGCGCATTCACAGAGAATATTTGGGAACCGGATGAGTCCGTCATCAGCGATCTGAGAGAACAAGCGGATATCCTGATGAAATCGGTGTGATAGAAGACAAATGGGGTCGGGAGAGGGGATCGAACCCCCGTATGCGGATCTGCAGTCCGCCACATAGCCACTGTGTTACCCCGACGCTGGGTCTTGGATTGATTTACCGTATATAATTATAACGAATTGGTAAAGTGTATTTCCTGATTCTTTTCTTTTTCAGGTAAACGTTAATGGTCATGACTGAAGAATGTACTGTTTTCGATCGATGTACCCGTCATACAATCTTTAGAACTACCATATAATTTGGTACATTTCTTTTCTAAAAATCATACACACGTTATTTGATACTAACGAAGACCACGAAAGATAAGGCAGTACCGAAGTCTGATTCTACTATCGCAACCGACGAACCTGCCGGGATCGCCGGAAACTACGGTCATTCCGAAGCTTTCGGTGACAGTAATCGCAAGGCTTGCGACTGCTGCATCCCTTTGAAATATGGCCTGTCCGGCCCCATCATTCGTTGGGTTCTTTGAACGGATTACCGCCGAGAACGAAACCGAGCCCAAATGTCGCGCCACCGCCTGCCATGACGCCCATCGCGACACCGAAACCAGTACCCCCAGTTCCAATGGTCACTGCAACGATTCCTGCACCGATGGCAACAATAGCAACGACCAACGATACGCACTTCCAGAAGTTCTTCCAACTGAATCCGCCATCGCAATCCATATCTTCTACAGTCATGTCCATGTAGTTCGTGGGCATCTTCAATTCGTGAGTTGCGTTCTCCGTGGTTATGCCTCCTAAGGTAGATTGACTGCACTATACAAAACCATTCAACCATCAGTTAACAAAGATTCCCATACCATATTCTGGAATTGCATAATGCACAACCTAGTCTGTTGCTGAACTACAGTTAAGGAACCCCAGGCGATAGCTTTGTACGACCTGGAGGACTATTCTTTTCCCTTCGGGATCAATAGCTCTTGATAAAATGATCATTTTGCCAATTCGCACCGTTGGCGATAATATTACATGAACCATTACAAACACACGGAGAGCGTAAATCTGCTAGTAATAGCAAGAAAAATGATTCTGTAGACCTGTAGACTTATTGCAATCGTCCTTTTGACACTAAAGGGGATCGCTTTTTCTGTTTCATCGCCTCGTCGCCCCTGCGGAAGGCATCGAAACCTCCGCTGGCATCGCCCTTCTTGAAAAGCAGTTCCCCCAAATCGTACCATGACTTTGCATCGTCAGGATTCAGTTCCAAACGGAGCCTGAGGTGCTCGATGGCATCATCCAGCTTGCCCTTCTGGGCCAATGTCTTGCTGTACTCCCTGCCGTTGGTCTCCTCATCCCTGACACGCATCATCTCCATCTGTGCCTTATTGATTATGACCTTGATTGCATTATCAGAAATCCAGGGATATCTGCTCTGGATGATCCTCCTGAAGGGCTCGACCTCGCTCCAATCGATGCTGCACTCCTTCCCTTTGAAAATCCTCCTGGGGACATCCACGGCCATGCTGCCGTGTACAACGGTTACATGATCGGCCTGAGTCATTTCTTACCTGAACTTGACGACACGTCCGCACGCATCCCTTCTTGACACGCCGAACTCCGTGAGTTTTGATATCTGCTCCTTGGTGAAGACCGGGCCGTCCTTGCATATGCGCTTGTCATCCATGACGCAGCACCCGCATACTCCGGCTCCGCACTTCATGTACCTCTCCAAGGAGAGCTGGCAGTCCTGCCCGAGCTCCTCACATGCCTTGTAGGTGAAATAGAGCATGACTTCGGGACCGCAGGCCACCACACAATCATATTTCTTGAGGGCGAGCTTCTCCCTCATCAGCTGGACCGCGTTACCGTGGAACCCTTTGCTTCCGTCATCAGTTGCGACCCACATGTTCGCCGCGTACTTCTCGGCAGTATCCAGCATGATCAGGTCCTTATCCGAACGTGCGGCGATAATCGTATCCGCACCGGTCTGAACGACTGCTGGCATGACAGCTGCCGTTCCCACTCCGCCGCCGATTATCAGGATGTTCTTACTGCTTAAGTCGAAACCATTGCCGAAAGGACCTCTTATAGATAGCCTGTCTCCCTCTTTAAACTCATGTAGCCTTTTTGTTGCATCGCCTATCGCCTTCACGGTGACGCTTTTCGTCTTTTCGGTGATGCTTGAAACAGACATAGGAATCTCGTCTGTCCCCGGAATCCAAATCATGATGAACTGTCCGGGAACTACTTTCGATTCCCAATCGAAAACAAACGTCTTGGTGTCGTACGCCTCTTCGATAATCTTCTTGATCACAACGACGTCACTCATGGGCAGCACCTACCATTGATTCGATTGTGGGATATCCGTATTCCTTCATGAATACGACCAATCCCTCATTTATCTGAGAGAAAACCTCCAGACCTCTGGTCCCGACAGCACTCCCTATCTGGAACGCACACGCTCCGGCCATGATATACTCCGCCGCATCCCTCCAGTCCGAGATCCCTCCGACACCTATGAGCGGGATGTCCACTGTACTCTTAAGGTCGTATATGGCCCTGACACCGACTGGTTTGACGGCCTCTCCAGATAATCCGCAGAACTTGTTGCTCATTATCGGTCTGGCAAACTCAGGGGATATGACCATCGCCTTCAGAGTGTTGATGGCTACGATGGCGTCGCCGCCTGCATCCTGCACCGCCGATCCGATTTTGGTGAGGATATGGGTGTTAGGCGTCAGCTTGGCCCAGACAGGTATCGATACCGATGACTTGACCGCAGAGACTATGGAACGGACCATCTCCGGATCCGTACCCACTTCCATCCCGTAACCCTTGGCATGGGGACATGACAAATTGAGCTCAACAGCACATGCGCCGTAATCCTCCATCTTTGCCGCAAGCTTCGAGAAATCCTCCGGACCTGCGCCGTAGATGGATCCGATTACCTTACCCTTGGGAACGGCCTCCTCCATCTCCTCCTTGAAGAGCTCTATCCCGGGGTTGGGGAGACCCATGGCGTTGACATAACCTCCGCGCACCTCCATGAAGCACGGGTTGTCATGGCCGGGTTTGGGCTCCAGTCCGATGGACTTGGTCACAACAGCACCGGCACCCGATTCGAGAACGCGAACCAGGGATTTTCCGGTCTCATCCATTATTCCGGAAGCGATCATGCTCGGCCTTTCAAGGCTGATGCTCCCGATATCAGTCTTCAAGGATACCATGCCATTGCGATATCCTTCTCCAATATTAGGGTTATGCGGACCATCATGCTGAAACAGTAATCAAATACCGCATATGACCACGGCATTCCTTTTATCTGTCGAAGGCCTAACAACCTTTCATGAAGGATGCTGGACACAGGAGCTGTGTAGAAGCTGCTCTTAATCATGAGGAGACTGACAGGACGCCGGTCAACAATTTCGTTTTGGCCACAGCTGCCCACAGCGCAGGCATATCGGTGGAAGCTGCAAGATGGGATCCAAAGATCTCCGCTAAAGTGGCTGTCGACCATGCCATAAAAACCAAATCAGATTTCGTGAAGCCCGTCCTGGACTCGCAGGTCGTATTCGTCGACCTGGGGATGCAGGTGCGTTTCCCGGAGAACGACTACGGACAGGTGTCCAAACCTCTTGCCACCGATGCAGAACAGATAGAACAGCTGACACTCTTCGATGCCAACATAGCGTCCGAATGCCCCAAATTCCACAGCTCGATAATCGCCGCTCTGCAGGAGACGGCAAGGATCATCCCGGAAGATCTCCACATCTGCGGACTCTCATGGGGGCCGATTACCACTGCAGGATACATCATGGGTGTAGAGAACATGGTTATGGCCATGCTCATAGAGCCTGAAACTGTCGAGAAACTCGTATGCAAAGTGACCAAGATGGTCTCGACGATGGAGACCGCCATGCTCGATGCCGGAGCCACACTCATGTGGATGGCCGACCCGACATCCTCGGAAGATCTGATTTCTCCCGATATGTTCGCTCAGTTCTCGAAACCCTTCATCAAGAAGGTCGTTTCCGACTGCAATGCACATGATAAGACCGCACCTACCTTCGTCCACATCTGCGGCAATACCCTCAGGGTACTGGAACAAATGCCTGAGACCGGTGCGGACTGCCTCAGCTTCGACCATGCGGTCGATCCGGGAAAGGCCAAGAGTGTCGCGGGAAGCAAGATCGCGATCATGGGTAACGTGGATCCGGTCCAAGTAATGATGATGGGAACCCCTGAAACAGTTACAAAGGCTTGCTACGATGTCATCACTGCAGCAGGCCTTAACAGCGGATTCATACTCGCTCCCGGGTGCGAGACACCTATCTCGACCTGTGACGAGAACATACTGGCCATGGGAGAGGCTGCGAGGACATATTGGACCAGATGAGATGCTCTTAATGGGTACGTCCCCGCATCTTTGATAAACATAGGTGACGCTCACGGTGCCGTGATCAGAAGATTCCTCACCAAGTTGGTCACTCTTACGGGACCGAGCACAGCGTTCCAGGAGCTGCTGTCAGGAATCATAATGGCGCTGATTCTCGTATATACCGTCAGGTTCGGTCTCACGGAGTTCAACGACAAAGAGGGTTTTGCCGTGGCCGTTATAGGCATGTGCGTCACTTGGGGCATCATCGACGGGATACTGTCCTTTTACAGCTGGGAGGTCGATGCGAGACGCCAGACCAAGGTACTCAGAAACGAGGACAACACAAGCCGTGAATCCAGGCTTAACGAGATCGTAGATTCCTTCTCGGGAACCGCTTTGGACCTCCTCTCGAACAAGTGCGAGAGGGAGGTATGCGACACAATCCTGGATAAGGAGCTGCAATCCCAAGAGGAGTTTAAGGAAGATGAAAAATCCATGAAAAAAAGCTCCCTCGGGTGCATCTTCTTCAGCGCCCTCGGACTGATCCCGGTATTGACCCCTCTGTTCTTCTTCGACGACCTCATTGAGGCTCTGGAAGTCTCGTGCATCCTTTCAGCCATCTTCCTGTTCGGAGTCGGTTTCATCATGGGTCCGTATCTGAGTGTCAACCGCTTCATCCTGGGTGCATTCCTGGCAGGGGTTTCGATCGTCATTTCCGTGATATCGGTCTTCACAGGCGGATGATCAGGAATTATTAGGACTCTGGGCGCTCTCTGAAATCTGTATACGGGCTCCGAAAGCAATGCCACAGATTGGAAACCTTTATTAACGACATCTATATCTCAGAAATGCTGAGTGCAAGGGTAGTCAAGCATGGCCAACGACGCTAGCTTGAGGGGCTAGTCCTTAGTGGTCCGCGAGTTCAAATCTCGTCCCTTGCACCATTTATTGTGAATCCTTCTATTCTGGAGCGACGTATGTCTCCTCTAAACTGTTCTTAAGCATCACACCATTTGCAATCATCTTTTATGTCAATCGTACCATACATCCAATGGTTGGTGTAATCATGGAAAAACTCCTGTTCCCGTTCGTGTCGATTGTAGGCCAGGAAGACATGAAGAAAGCATTGCTCCTCAACATCGTCGACCCCAGCATAGGCGGTGCGCTGATCAAGGGTGAAAAAGGTACCGCGAAATCCACGACGGTACGTTCGCTCTCGCAAATCCTCCCATTCAGAGAGACGGTGAAAGGGTGTGCTTTCAACTGCGATCCTTCGAAACCGGACAGACTCTGCCCGTACTGCTCCGAAAAACTGGATAGAGGGGAAAAGCTGATCTTCGAGATGAAACCGATGAGGGTCGTGGAGCTTCCGCTCAGTGCTACCGAGGACCGTGTCGCGGGGACGTTGGATATCGAGCATGTCCTCAAGACCGGTGAGAAGAAGTTCGAACCTGGAGTGCTGGCACAGGCTAACGGTAACCTGCTGTACGTGGACGAGGTCAATCTCCTTGACGACCATATAGTGGACCTGCTACTAGATTCGGCCGCAATGGGAGTCAATTACATCGAAAGGGAAGGAGTATCGTTCTCGCACCCCTCCAGATTCATCCTGGTAGGTACCATGAATCCCGAGGAGGGGGAGCTCAGACCCCAGCTGCTCGACAGGTTCGGACTGTCTGTCGATGTCAAAGGCGACAAGGATACCGATACCCGCATGGAGGTCGTGAAGAGAAGGGTCGCGTTCGATACCGACCCTAAGACCTATACCGAAAAGCACAGGGTACAGACAGAGGCTCTGAGGGAAAGGATAATCAAGGCCCGTGAAATGCTTCCGAGGATCTCCACCGACGACGATATCATCAGGGCGATCGTCACGATAACGACCAATTTCGGCATAGACGGCCACAGAGCAGATATCACGATGATGAAGGCCGCAAGGGCCAATGCAGCTCTGGACGGCAGAGATTCAGTCACGAAGGACGACATCCGCGCCGTAGCATCGCTGGTCATGTCCCACCGTATGAGGCGCAGACCTTTCGAAGAGGAGAGTTTCGACACTGAGGAGCTCGAGAAATGCCTTCAGTCGATCTGAGAAACTTCCCGTTCTCAGCAGTCCTCGGCATGGATGATGCCAAGAGGGCGATGCAGTGCATACTCGTCAGCCCCAATCTAAAGACAGTCCTGGTAAGGGGCGGGCAAGGCTCCGCCAAGACGGTTCTGTCCAGATCCATGGGGTCCATCTCGGGCAAAAGACTGATCAATATACCGGTGAACGTCTCGGAGGAACAGCTGTTCGGCGGGATGGACATCGATGCCACCATCAAGAACGGCAAAGCCGTTATGCAGCCCGGACTTCTGTCCAGAGCCAACGGCAATATCGTCTACGTGGATGATGTGAACCTGATGGACCAGAGAATCCTGATGTCCCTTCTGAACTCGGTCCTGGAAGGCAAGGTCGTTTTGGAAAGAGAGGGGATATCCGCTGAATATGAGACGGATACAATCCTCATCGCCACGATGAATCCGTCCGATTCGGACATCAGTTCGCATGTTCTGGACCGTTTCGACCTATGCGCCTATGCCTCGTTCCCGGAAGAGGAGGACAGCAGGGCGGAGATCCTCAGGAGGAATATGGAATTCCAGAAGGATCCGGAACGCTTCATAGCGATGTACAAGGACGAAGAGGATGCGCTCAAAGACAGGATAGACAGGGCGTGCAAGCTTCTGCCCCTGGTATCCATATCCGATGACCTGATCGGCGTATCTGTCGAACTTGCAGTGAAGGTCCTGGCAGACGGCCACCGCGGAGACATCTGCATGATCAATACAGCCAAGGCACTTGCTGCCCTGAACGGCCGCGACGAGGTCATGAAGAAGGATGTGGAAGAGGCGGCCATGCTTTGTCTAGCACATCGCCGTAACTACGTTCAGGAACAGCCTCCGCAGCCGCCTCAGCAGAATGAGCAGGAGCAACAGGATGAAGAGCCCCCTCAGGATAATGACAGAAGTGAGGATCAGAACGACCGTGACGACAGGGATCAGGATGAGCCCGAAAATCAAGAGCAGGAGCAGCAACAGCCCCCTGATCTGGATTTCCAGAAGCTCTTGGACGACATGGTATTCGAGATCGGTGACCAGTTCAGAGTGATCGACTATCTGGATGACAGGAACAGGAAGGTGTCGAAGACCTCGGCCAAGAAAGGTAGGAGGATGATTGTAGAGAGCTCGGATTCGTCCGGACGCTACGCCCGCTCACGCATTCCGGCCGAGAAGACATACGACATCGCCTTCGACGCCACAGTCAGGGCCGCAGCCCCTTATCAAAAGAGCAGGAGCCATACGGACATGGCGATCAACATCCAGAAACAGGATGTCAGGGAAAAGGTACGCGAGATGCGTGCAGGCTGCACGATCCTGTTCCTGGTAGATGCTAGTGGATCCCTCGGGGTCCGTAAGAGGATGGCCGCGGTCAAGGGCGCCGTGCTGTCGATGCTCAGAGACAGCTACGTCAAGAGGGACAGGATAGGCATGATGGCATTCAGGCGCGACACCGCAGAGCTCGTACTGCCTCCGACACGTTCAGTCGAATACAGCTACCGCAAACTCGAGGAGATGCCCACCGGAGGGAAAACCCCTCTTGGCGAGGCACTTGTCACAGTCAATGAGTACATGACATCATATTCCCGTTCCCACACGGGAGAGATGTGCTACATCGTGGTCATAACTGACGGTCGTGCCAATGTACCTCTCAAGGAAGGCTCGGATGCCAATGACGAGGTGCTGAAGATCGCTCAGAACCTCTCCATCCCGCAGGTGAAATGGATAGTCATCGATGCAAGTGCAGGATTCATCAGATTCGATAACGCGGAGAAACTGGCAATGGCCCTGGAAGGAACGTATTTCAGACTCGAGGACCTCAATGCGGACAGACTTGCAGAGAGCGTCAGGGCCGCCATAGACAGATGATTCTCGGACTGATAGAACAAGTTTGAAATACCGTTTCAACGGATTCTTCCAGAGCAGATTTGGATTATATTTCCAGACAGCTTGGAACCGGTGCGGAACATGAAATTCGTCAACATCTCCATAGGGACAATCGACAGCTTCCTCATGAACGAAGCTGTGAAGATCGTGCGTTCCGAAGGGTTCGATGTGGATTATCACAACTACGACAACGTGGATCTGGACGAAGACCCCCTTTTCCTTGCAGAGGCCGTGAAGATAATCTCCGAGGCGGACTTCGTCACCATGAAGGTCCATGGGGACACGACATACTGCAAGAAGTTCGACAAGCTGCGCGATGCCATCGAGCAGCATAACGTCTGCATGCACCTGAGCTGTACCGATGCCTGCGTCACCGAAGCATTCAGGAGTTATTTCCACGGAACGGACGAGGAATACGACCTCATCATGTCCTATGCGGTGTTCGGCGGCGACGAGAACTTCGTCTCGCTGATCAAATGGGCCATCAAGAAGTATGACGGTATCGACATCGAAATCCCGGAACCAATTCATCCACTTACTGAGGGGATCTACTACCCGGGATCTGAAGACCACGACATATCGCGCTACCTGGATTCGCTCGACGGATACAAACCCAATATCGGCATATTCTTCTATCAGAAACAATGGGTCACAGGGAATCTGGAAAGTGTAGACGGCCTTATTCGTGCGGTGGAGAAGCTGGGAGGGAATCCCGTCCCGGTCTTCCTGAACACCGCCGAGGAGAAGATCGACCATTCCAAAGGCGTCAAAAGGCTGCTCAGGGAGGACCTGACCCGCAACGGGAAGCCGGTATTGGATGCGATAATCGAGACCATGAGCTTCAGCCAGACCCTCATCGCCACACCCGGGATAGGGGATCAGGTCACAGAGGACAACTTCTTCCTCGACTACGGCGTCCCTACTCTGCAGACTATGACGATGGTCTCGGACGAAAGTACATGGAGAGAACGTCTGGAAGGGCTCAGCCCCGCCGAGATCGCGTACGACGTGGTACACCCGGAATTCGACGGCCAGATCATAACTGTTCCATGCGCCAGCAACGAATACAAGGACGGGGGGATCCGCTATTATCACAGCATCAGTGACAGAGCGCTGCGCGTCGCTGACATGGCCATGATGTGGGCCAAGCTTCGTCATATCGAGAATAAGAACCGCAAGGTCGCCATACTCCTGTACCAATATCCGCCGAAGAACGCCGATGCAGGAGGAGCGGCCGGCCTAGATACATTCGCCAGCGTTGTCAGCATCCTCCGCAGGATGAAGGAGGACGGGTATACCGTCGGCAATATACCGGAAACCCCGAGGGAGCTTGTCGAGATCCTGCTGGCAGGCCTCACGAACGATACTGAATGGATCTCCGACGATGAGGTTAGGAAGCGCGCAGAGGACCTGATACCTCCCGAACAGTACGACGTATGGTACAAAGAGCTCTCCGACAGGGTGAGGGAACGCATCGAAAAGGATTGGGGTAAGCCTCCGGGGAAGTTTTACACCGTAGGCAAGGACATTATCGCCACCGGAAAGGTGTTCGGGAACATCATCGTGGGATTCCAGCCGGACAGGGGAAGAGATATACAGGCGAACTATCACGATCCCAGCTGCGTACATCCCCACCAGTATTACGCTTACTACAAATGGCTAAGAGAGGATTTCGGAGCAAATGCCGTCATCCATGTAGGGACCCACGGCACCCTTGAATGGCTCCCAGGCAAATCCATCGCGCTCAGCGGGGACTGCTGTCCCGATTACATCCTCACATCGCTTCCAGACATCTACCCTTACGTCATAGGCAATCCCGGTGAGGGCATACAGGCTAAGAGACGTGCCGCGGCGGTGATCATCGACCACATGATCCCGACGATGACCCGCTCCGGAGGATACGACGAGATCCTCGAACTTGAGGGCACCGTTCAGAACTACATGAACTCCACTGCACAGGGACAGGACCAGAACTGTCTGCTGATTATGTCCAAACTGAGGGAGATCCTCCAGAGGATGGATATGTACAGCGACCTCAGGCTCGATCCGAACTGTTCCGATGATGAGCTCCGCGAGAGGATCGATGACCTCTACGACTATGTCGTCGATATCAAGGAGAATCTCATCAAGGACGGTCTGCACATCCTTGGAGAGATTCCCGAAGGGAAGAGACTTGAAGAGGATGTCTACAGCCTAGTGCGCATGGCGAATGGAGAGATACCTTCGCTGAGAGTGGCAATCGCATCATCCATGGGTTACGAATTGATGGAGCTACAGAACAACTCGTCCGGCAGAGATCTGAAAACAGGAAGATTAAACGGAGAGATACTTGAAGAGGTGGAGGTCAGGATGGAATCTCTGATCTCCGAGATGGCCGCTGCAGGATTCGAGAAGGATGCGTGCCTGAGACTCGCTGAAGATTTCGAGAACGGAGAAGATATCGTAAAGACGGTCGTGTTCGTATGTGACGAGCTATACCCCAACCTCATGAAGATGGACAACGAGATCGACAGCGTCATGTCTGCCCTGCGTGGAAACTTCATAGAGCCCGGTCCGTCAGGATGTCCCACAAGGGGAAGGGCACAGATCCTGCCCACGGGCAGGAACTTCTACTCGATCGATCCGGATGCCATACCGTGGCACTCGAGCTGGGAGATCGGAAAGAAGATGGCGGATCAGATGCTGGAAAGGTTCGTCGATGAACACGGATCGTATCCCAAGAACATAGGGATCGTGATGTGGGCAACGGACACCATGAAGACCGGTGGGGACGATACTGCGTACGTGCTATGGCTTCTGGGAATCCGCCCCGTCTGGACAGGATATGCTGGACGCGTCAAAGACTTAGAAGTCATCCCGGTCTCCGAACTTGGGAGACCGAGGATCGATGTCACTCTGAGGATAAGCGGACTGTTCAGGGACACCTTCCCCAATCTCGTCAGAATGATAGACCGTGCCGTCCGTATGATAGCCGACCTCGACGAGACAGAGGAGGAGAACTACATTCTCGCCAACCTCCGTCACGACATCGTATTATCCATCGAAGAGGGGATGCCCGAGGACCAGGCCAGAGAGGAAGCGATGATCCGCATATTCGGAGACGCGCCGGGATCGTACGGCTCCGGAACGAACATACTTGTCAGAACATCGGATTGGAAGGACCGCAGCGAGATCGGAAAGATATACCGCGACTATGGCGAATACGCCTACGGGATAGGGAGGTCCGGGGAGAGGAAACCAGATGCGTTCAGGCACAGGCTGATGAGCATGGACGTCACGGTGAAGAACAGCGTCAGCAGGGAATACGATATGTTCGACAACGATGACGTATACACCGACCTGGGAGGTTTCAACGCGGCGGTGGAATCGGTGCGCGGCGAGAAACCCATGTCCGTAATCGGGTTCTCCGCAGACACATCTAACATCAAGACGAAGACGATCGATGAGGAAGGAAGATACATCTTCCGCAGCAAGATCAACAACCCGAAATGGGTGGAAGGACTGAAGCCCCACGGATTCAAAGGGGCCCAGGAGATATCGAAGATGACCGAATACGTGTTCGGCTGGGATGCCACATCGGACATCATCGAGGGCTGGGAGTATAAATCGATAGCAGACAATTACCTTTTCAATAAAGAGAATGCCGAATGGTTCCGCGATGCGAACCCGTATGCGATGTACGAGGTTGTATCGAGGCTCCTGGAAGCGATATACCGCGATATGTGGGACGCCGACGAGGAGACAGAGGAGAAGCTGAAGGAACTGTTCGAGGACCTTGAAGGGGACATCGAGGGATTGAATGACAGATGACATCATCATTTCGGGAAAGGGCATCACTAAGAAGTTCGGCGACTTCACCGCCCTGGACAACATCGATGTATCCGTCAGAAGAGGGGAGATCTACGGATTCCTCGGCCCCAACGGCGCGGGCAAGACCACCACCATCAGGGTGATGACCAGCCTGACTCCGGCAACATCGGGGACCATAAAGATCGAGGGCGAAGAGGTAAAAGGTCTGGACGATCCGAAGAAGGAGAAGATCGGCATAATCCAGCAGCACATCGCTCTGGACAGGGATGTCTCCGTCGCCGAGAACATCTGGTATCATGCGATCCTCCATCATATTCCCAAAAAGGTCGCGAAAGAAAGGATCGACAGGCTCGTGAAGATCATGGGCCTCGAACCTTACATGAATCATATGACGATCAATCTGTCCGGGGGATGGAAGAGACGCACTGCGATTGTCGCCGCGCTGATCCATGAGCCTGCAATCCTCGTTCTCGACGAACCGACGGCCGGACTAGATACTCAGTCTAGGCATATGCTGTGGCAGCTGATCAGAGAGCTTAACAGCGCAGGCACGACTGTTTTCCTCACTACGCATTACATGGACGAGGCTCAGGAACTGTGCGACAGGATAGCCATCCTCAATCATGGAAAGATTATTGCCGAAGGCACTCCGGAAGAGCTCTGCGAGAACCTGGGAAGATGGGCGGTGGAATACATCGAGGACGGCATCAAGAAGTACCGCTACTTCTCAGACATAGAAGATTCCAAATCATTCAGAAGCACCCTCGGTGACGAGGTCCAGGTCACGACCAGACCTACCAATCTGGAGGATGTGTTCCTAGAGCTCACCGGAAGGGAAAACACCAATGCGACGGAAGAGGTGAGCTACAGGGTATGAACGTCATCACAGACTCCTTCAGGGTCGCATGGATCGACTTCATGTTCATCAAGAGAAACATCATAGTGGTATTGCTCACTTCGCTAGTAACTCCGCTTCTCTACATAGTCGCATTCGGATATGGTTTCGGATCGGGGGCTACCGTTGAAGGATTCGACTACATAGCATTCATGATACCTGGAGTCATCTCCATCTCTACTATGACTTCATGTTTCAACAACGTCGCCACGAAAGTGATGATCCAACGCACATACTATCAGAGCTTCGACGAACTGTTCCTGTGCTCCATGAAACCTACTTCCATAGTCCTTGGAAAAGCATGGGCAGGGATGGTCAGGAGCATCATAAGCTGCAGCATCCTCTACACGATCGGACTGTTTATCACCGACGACATGCACCTGACCCTACAGGCCGTCGGAATCATATTGGTCTGCTGCCTCACATATGCTTTGCTTGGAGTGGTGGCCGGAATGCTTTCCAACTCGCATCTCACTATGACTCTGTTCACCACCCTTGTGATAACACCCATGTCATTCCTGTCCGGAACCATATTCTCTCTCGACGCCCTTCCGGATTTTGCACAGTACATCCTTTACGCACTGCCGCTCACACACTCCACCGATTGCATCAGATCCGCCATCCTCGGGACGGAATTCCCATGGATATCGTTGGCCATAATCATCTGCTACGCCGTGGCCTTTATCATCATCAGCAGGCATGTTGTGGTCAAGGGGAGGCATTGAATGAACCGCATCGTGGAAGTCAACAACCTTGTTGTCAGATTCGGCGATTTCACTGCCGTGAATGGTATCAGCTTCGATGTGAAAGAAGGCGAGATATTCGGATTCCTAGGACCGAACGGAGCCGGGAAAACCACCACGATCCGTACCATAACCACCATACAAGAATACGATTCAGGTTCGGTGAAGATAGATGGACATGACATCAAGACCGAATATCTTGAAGCGAGGAAACTGATAGGGATTGCACAGCAGCACATCTCACTTGACAAGGACCTGACGGTGCGTCAGAATCTAAAGCATCATGCGATACTCCATAAGATCCCCAGGAAGGATATAGACAGAGTCGTCAAGGAAACTGCGGACATATTGGAGCTAGGCGAGTTCATGGACCACAAGGTCATGGACCTGTCTGGCGGATGGAAGAGGAAAGCAGCGATTGTCGCCGCGATAATCCATAACCCGAAGATACTTCTGCTGGACGAGCCCACCGCGGGGCTCGATACCCGCTCCCGCTACATGCTATGGGATCTGGTCCGCATGCTGAATGCGAGAGGCACGACAATATTCCTTACCACACACTATATCGAGGAGGCGGAATCGCTTTGCGACAGAGTGGCCATAATCAACCACGGGAAATTGGTAGCTATAGGCACAACAGATGAACTGCGCGACATGATAGGGAAGGTAGCGGTGGATACCACGGACGATAACGGCAAACGCATGGTACGTTACTTCGAAACCAGGGAGGCCGCCAAGGACTTCTCCGCCACATTGGGAGAGCGGATGTTCAGCGTGAGAAGGACCACGCTCGAAGACGTGTTCCTTGAGATCACCGGAGAATCTGGGAGGAAGCTGCAATGAGCATCCTCGATGAGACATACCGTGTGGCCTGGGGCGATCTCCAGTACATGAAAGGGAACATCGTTGAGGTCCTCCTATCATCGCTTATCGGACCACTGCTCTACCTTCTGGCGTTCGGTTTCGGAATCGGAGGTACGATGGATGATCCGAACTCGTATGTGCTCTACATCATACCGGGAATAATCGCCTTAACCACCCTGTCCTCGACATTCAGCACCGTTTCTATGAAGGTGCTTGTCCAGAGGCTTTTCTACATGAGTTTCGATGAACTCCTCCTCTGCCCGATACATATCACATCGATCATCCTGGGAAAGACAGTTCAAGGAATTGTGAGGGCGTTGATCAGCTGTACCATACTGATGGTGGTCGGATGGATCATATGCCCGGATGTCAAACCCGGACCTTGGGTCTTCCTTGCGATAATACTGGGATCCTTCATGT
This sequence comes from Thermoplasmata archaeon, assembly GCA_015063235.1. Classification (GTDB taxonomy): domain Archaea; phylum Thermoplasmatota; class Thermoplasmata; order Methanomassiliicoccales; family Methanomethylophilaceae; genus Methanoprimaticola. Next base: position 80,866 of record SUSW01000018.1, read on the forward strand.
TCTCCCTTCTGGGCCTACTCGCCGGTATGCTGACGAACAAAACTCAGAATCTCTCCCTGTTCTCCAGCATAGTCGTGGTCCCCATGACGTTCCTCTGCGGAACGATATTCAATCTAGACGTGCTTCCCGATGTTGTAGCTGGTATCATCTATGTGCTGCCACTCACTCATGTCAGCAATTTGATGAGAGGAATTATGCTTCCTGATTACACCGTCGGGATCGATTCGATTATCATAATACTGATCTACATAGCGGTCATGTTCGCATTCTGCTATTACCTGATAAAGAAGAACAAGTGCTGAGGCCCTGATATGACGAAGAAGAAACTGGTACCCGTGCCGAAGGACGACCGCAAACTGGCTCTGGTCGTGGTCGATGTACAGAAGAAATTCATAACCGATGCCAAGGACACTACTCTGGAATCGGTGAAGGCCAATACGCCTCTGATGCTGAAGGCCATCGACATGTTCAGGGATGCAGGCAGACCTGTGATTTGGATATTGTTCGAAGGACCTACCCATCAGGACGGCATCACCGATGATTCGAACATTCTCCTTGACGGGTTTGAGATAAAGGACGGAGACTATGTCGTGAGGAAATATCATATGAATTCGTTCTATAACACGAACCTATCCGACATAATCCTCTCGGAAGGATGCGATGCTGCGCTGTTCACGGGGATGTATGCCCAGCACTGCGTCATGGCCACCTATTGGGGCGCCTTCGACAAGGGCCTCTCCCCGTACCTGATGAAGGGCGGATTGATCAGTACGGATCAGAAATACTGCGACCTGTCGGTGGAGCTGTGCAAATACTATACCCTGGAAGAGCTGGAATCGAACCTGAGGATCAACAAAAGATGAGATCATTCTGTTTTCTTCTTCTTGGACGCGTCGCTGAGATCGTTGATCGGGATGCTTCCTGATTTCTTCTTAGGAGCGGCCTTCTTGGGAACCGGGTCCGCATCATCGATCTTGATGCTCGCCATCCTATCCTGTGCGCCGACCGAGACGATGTTCCTGACGGTGTCATCGCCTGCCCTCTGATATTTCTCGACGGCCTCTCTGACCTCCGGTGACAGCGGCGCGGCTTTGATTACAGCTTCGAAGAAGTGAAGGAACTCCAGACATCCTGTGATGAAATGCTTCTGTACCTCGCTGTCGGTTGCTACGGTAAGGATGGCATCGCTAGTTGATATCGCCTTGTCCTTGGTCTCACCAATACGCTCTCCGATATTCTCCTTGATCTCGTCCTTGCGGGATTTCTTCTTCTCCTCTTCCTTGCCTTCGTTCAGGATCTTCTCGATGATCTCCCTGTTGTCAAGGATGAACTTGCGGAATTCTTCGGACTGATCTTCTGCCATGCTAATCAAATCTGTCTGATGGTATTTACGTTTCATCATGAGAAACCATGGCTGATTACAGCCTTACCGGCATTGTTGTTACCGTTAGCACCAGACCGGCAGTACGGCTGGTCGGGTAATACGAGTTCGGTATCTTACGACGATACAGGATATGACTGCCCCCTGATTCCGACGCTTTACTTGCTGGAGCATGCCCCGAAATGTCCGAAATGCGACACGGGGGACTGATTCTGATATTATATAGGGTTAATATACCCTCCACCGAGGGCAATGGTTAAAAGCGATGGGTCAATCCCTTTTGCAATGACTCAAAATACGAACGAATACTTCATCGCGCGCCAGGCAGAATTCGAATCTTCAGCCAGGAGCTATCCTCGCAAATTCCCCATTGCGATCGCAAAGGCAAAGGGATGTTGGGTGGAAGATGTGGAAGGCAATCGCTATATCGATTTCCTAAACGGCGCAGGTACGCTTGCACTCGGACACAATGATGAAGAGATCAATCAGGCATTGATCGAGATGATCCAGTCGGGAGCCATGCTCCACGGACTCGACCTGATGACCCCTGCTAAGGATGAGTTCGCTCACACATTACTATCAATAGTGCCCAAGGAGCTTGCTGACAACGCAAAGATCCAGTTCTGTTCCCCATCGGGTACCGATGCGACTGAAGCAGCAATCAAGCTGTGCAAGATCGCCACCGGCAGGAGCACAATCATCGCATTCTCCGGAGGATACCACGGAATGGGACACAGCTCCATGGCGCTCACAGGCAACCTGAATGCGAAGAGTCAGGTGCCCAACATCATGCCCGGCGTCCAGTTCATGCCCTATCCGTATTCATACCGCTGTCCCATGGGACTTGGCGGAGAGGAAGGGACCAAGGCATGCATCGCTTACTTCGAGCGCCTTCTGAAGGACCCCGAGAGCGGAGTCATGAAGCCTGCGGCAGTCATTTTGGAGCCGATACAGGGAGAGGGAGGAGTTATCCCCGCACCGATCGAGTTCCTTCAGGCTATCAGAAGGATCACGAAGGAGCTGGACATCCCCATGATCTGCGATGAGATCCAGTGCGGTATGGGCCGTTCCGGAAAGGTATTCGCATTCGAGCACGCAGGCATCGTACCTGACGTCATCCTCATATCCAAAGCGGTCGGAGGATCCCAGCCCATGTCCGTCGTAGTCTACGACAAGAAACTGGACAAATGGGGCCCTGGTACCCACGCAGGAACGTTCCGCGGCAACCAGCTCGCGATGGTAGCCGGTACGATCACCATGAAGAGGATCAGCGATCCCGCATTCCTGGCAGAGGTCACCCGCAAAGGAGAGATCATCAGATCTCGCCTTCTCAAACTGCAGAAGGAAGTCTCCATCATCGGAGACGTCCGCGGAAAGGGACTCATCCTCGGAGTCGAGTTCATCGACCCCAACGGGCCTAAGGACATCATGGGACATCCCGTCCCCAGCGGAGAAATCGCAATGCGCATCCAGCGCATGTGCTTCGAGAACGGGCTCATCATGGAAAAGGGCGGACGCAACGGTTCCGTCATGAGATGCCTCTGTGCGTTGAACATCCCCGACGAGGACATCGATAAAGCGATGTCCATAATGGAGAAGGTCGTCAAAGAGGTAGATGCGGATGTCAGGAAATGATCCGGTCCTCCTCTCCAACACCAAAGAGGTGCAGGAAAGATTCTCAGAGATGATCAGGGAGACCCTGACATCCATCTTTAATTCGTTCTCGGACGACAGCGCATTCTCCGGGATCGACCCGTACGAACTGAGGGCAAAGATAGGCAATCTCGGATTCCTCCCCGAAGAAGGGAAGGGTTTCGAGAAGGTCCTCGAAGAGACAGAGAAGGAGATTATGCCGCACCTGCTGCGCACATGGTCCACCAAATACATGCCCCATCTTCACTCCCCAGTGCTTACGGAGACTATCTGCTCAGAGCTTATCATAGCATGCTTCAACGACAGTCTCGACAGCTGGGACCAGGGTCCCGCGGCCACCGAGATGGAGGAGAGCATGATCCACGGCCTCCTCGGCCTGTTCGGATTCTCTGCCGACAAGGGCGACGGGTGCTTCACATCCGGAGGCTCGCAATCCAACATCTCGGCCATCATTGCCGCTCGCGACTGGTATTGCGCAAGGAAATTCGGTTGGGACGTCAAGCTCAACGGTCTTCCCCCCGAATACAGCAAGCTCCGCGTCTACACATCGGAGATATCGCATTTCTCCATGGACAAGGCCAGCCATATCCTCGGTATGGGATACAACGCGGTCAGGAAGATACCTGTCGACTCGACATGCAGGATCGACCTTGGAGCGTTCGAGAAGATGCTGGAGGAGGACGTCGCCGCAGGACTGTACCCATACTGTGCGGTGGCGACTTTCGGCAGCACGGATTTCGGTTCCATAGACGATGCCGCAGGCATGAGGAAACTGTGCGACCGCTACGGTATGCACCTCCATGCGGATGCCGCGTACGGCTCAGGGCTCATAATGAGCCAAAAATACAAGGAAAGGATCGGGGCCATCTCGATGTGCGATTCCATCACCGTGGATTTCCACAAGATGTTCCTGATGCCCATCTCTTGCTCGGCAATCCTCGTGAAGGACAGGGAACTGCTGAGGTGCTTCGAGCTCCACGCAGACTATCTGAATCGCGAGGAGGATGAGGAGGACGGATACATCAACCTCGTGGGCAAATCCATGCAGACCACTCGCCGCTTCGACGCCCTGAAGGTGTTCATGGCGTTCCAGACGAGAGGTGCCAACGGGTATGCGGAAATCATAGACAAATCGGTCGGCAATGCGAAGTACATGTTCGATAAGATATCCCGCAACCCTGCGTTCATCGCGCCTGTCGAGCCGAAGCTGTCTTCAGTCGTGTTCGCTCTGGATGCCGTCGATGAGGTCAATAAGAAGGTCAGGAGACAGCTCCTAAGCGAAGGGACTGTGATCGGCCAGACCGTCAAGGACGGCCGCGTGATGCTGAAGTTCACACTCCTGAACCCCAACCTTGAACCAGCCCAGATCGATGAGATAGTCGATAGGATCGAAGCGCTGGGAAAACAGCTCTCCTGAGGGGCCCCATCATCTTGGGTGTACTGCTCATAATCTCTCTGATCCTGATGGCGGACTACTACAGAAAGCATATGATGACCAGAGTCCAGAGAGCTTAAACGGCTTAGAAAGCGAGAAGCACATCGGCAAAGTCGCCAGAACTGTCCCCGTAATATGTATCGAACAGAGTATCCTTTGCCTGTAAGAATCAGGACCGCACGAGGCGACCTTTTAGAAGTCTAAGGGTTCAGAATATATGTTTATTGAGGGTTTAGATGCCCTCTTAACAAATAACCATTCCGAGCAGACAATGGAGTATGAAACACCAGACGAAGGTAATCGGATGTTTCCACACACAGCAGGATGCGGTCGATTATGTCCGTATGCTGCCCGATTCTCAGCAGAGCGCTGAAGTACGGCACCGATGCCGTGAAGGCATCCAAGTTGATCTTTGATGACCATTCAGAGTTACCGTAAATTGGTCCCGAATAGTCACATATCTAAAACCATCCAACAAAAACAATGATTTGGGCCTTTTACTTTCACAGACAAAAAAATCAGAACTAATAAATATATCATGATTAAATCACCGATTGACAAATTGCTAACATAATCCACGAAGGTATGTGTTTCGACCATTCCCGCAGGGATTGGAGATTTGTCTGCAGTCCAGCGTCAGCTGGGCGGCACCGCATGGTACGCACGTGCGTGCGGCAAGAGGGTTGCGCGGTCATCGCGCTGTTCTCGTGTCGAGGCGTCGCAAAGCGCCGAACTCGTACGCAAAGGTTCCTGCTATATCGGATAGCGTTCAAACGCTGTTCGCGCGGGATCCCCAGTACCCGCGGGGAGAGAGCACCAGAGTAGTACGGCAGCAATGCCGTACTGCGCAATAGAAGCACGTTCGCCCGTGCCGGGTGCGCCGACGCCTTCGCGGCGTAGGATTTCCTCGCGACATGCGACTGAGCAGGGTCAGTACGCGGTTATCCGCGACGGCAGCAATGCCGTACTGCTCAGTTCAACAAGCTGCTCACGCAGCTAGCTCAGTCGTAGGCGGCAAGAACAGCGGAGGGGCAACACCCTTCGCGTTCTTGTATTTTCATGAAATTGTTGAAGGTAACCTTGGATTCTTTCCTTCCGATGTGCATAATCAATGACGGAGTATCATGATTGAAGGACATGTGGACATACAATCGCGACATCCGTTGCATCTAGATGCATCCAGAACTATGCCTCTGTCTTGGAATGTGATCGCTGAATTACTGCATTGATGAACGCATAAGGTACACTCCAGACAGAAAGTTGCCATCATGGAAAGGTCGAATATTTCGTCTGCAGATTTGTCCGAGCCTTCAAATTCCCCTTCGAGTTTATGTACACGGCCATCAGGAGTTACCCTGAGACCATCCGTGATCAGACTGTCGCCTTCCATGCATCCGGTTCTTCCGATGATTGGCAACAACGGGAGCAGTTTGGATGGCTCGAATCCCCTGCCTGAATATGCGACACCGTCGGTTACGGAAGTCTCATAAGTTATGACCTTCTGCCTCTCCTCTATATCCTTCTTCAATTCAGGATCGAGCCCGGGAACGTTCCCAATGTTCTTACGGTACCTCCAGAGCATCTTGTCGTGCCATACCTGTGGCATTCCTTTATCCTGCCCGTATCTGTCAATGCATTCCTTCCAATTCTTTGCTACAGGATCCTCCCATTCGGTCCCAAGGAGTTGGGTGACACTGACTACCGGGCACCAATAGCACCCTATACGGTCAAACCCATGTTCGTACAGCTTATTGTATGGCGCATCTTCGATAGTGAGAAGCATCCATACATGCAATGCATTCCATTCCTGAATCGGCGAAACACATATCTGGCTTGGAGATGCGGAGTTGATCCATTCGCTCCCGTTCTGCATCCTTTTGGAGCCCTCATACCTACGCTGACCTACGAATGTGAGGTTCTCCTCCCCCAACATCATCCCCAGGATATGGAACTGAGAAAGCTGATGGATCTTACAGCACCATCTGTAATCCACTGAGGGAGGCCCGAGCCTCTCTATGTTCCTATACAGGACATCCTCCGGGATCCCGCATGAAATCAGCTTCAGCCCATATCTCTCGGCTATGGATCTGACAAGGGGGGCCGATCCGCAATCCATGTGCGTATCGGCATAGATTATGTTTGGTTTGATGCCTGCCTTCAAGACCACCAGCAGCGCGGCCAGACTGTCCTTGCCTCCGGATAGGGACAAATTGCATGAAATACCGGCATGTTTGTCCACAACCTTCCTGACATAATCCGAAGATCTCCTGACCACGGCATCCAGTAGCGTCTTGTTCAGTCTGACGGTCTCTCTCCATGTATGATATCTGACAGGCATCTCCTGACCGCACTTCACAGGAACAGTATTCTTCACAGAGATGTTGCTGCATCTCAATCCTTCGTGATCGGCCATAGCCTTCCCGAAACTCTTGATCCCCCCGGATGCCTTCCTGATGAATACCGTATCGCCCCTCATTATATCTGGATCGGCTTCAACCACATCCTCTCCGAGAACACGATGCGCCCTTAATGACATGGATTGCCCATTGGGGGATACGGTCACCATGTGGGATGATACGGAACCAGCCATCAGAGATGCGGCCCTGCTCCCTGGGGCGAAGGTCCATCTGCCGCCTGATGCAGTCAGATCCCCAAGCACGTAACCGTCACAAATGACCTTGTACGCCACATCATCTCTGAACTCTATACCGAACAAAATCAAGCGGTCATCCGGGACCATACTTCTGAAGACACCTTCCCCATATTGCCCGTCCACTGTTCTTCTAAGAAGATCCACATCATATTGAAATGCCGGGCGTATATCGCAACAATAGTCTATCCTAGATGCGTTTCCTCCACAATTCGGACATTTCCCGGATCCGAGAACGGCAAGATTGCAATCATGGCACCAGAAAAGTACGGGCGGGCCCAACGGCATCATAATGACTGTACCGCGACATCCATATTTTAAAGGGATATCTGAACATGCTGCATGCGGTGCCCTAGGCACGGGTTTTGAAAGACATTACAAACAGTATTCAACATTTTCACAGCGTCAGACATCATATTTGCCGACCCGTGATGTAACATCCATATCCTATGAAACAGTTCACGGTAATATGGCAGTAGCCCTCGGAAAGAATTGCCTCAAATGGTGCTATAACTGCAACATGCCCATCATCAATGCTAAGAAATGCCCCAAATGCGGATCCGAAGCACAAACCGTTCCGGTCTCCGCACCGTGGGACCTGAGACCGGCATTCAAAAAAGATATCGCGCTCATACGCAGACTCGCTGACGAGGAATATGGGACAGGATGCGGACGCGACCTCATTCCGGACGACCGCGTAGTCATCCTCAACGACAACTCGAGGGGATCGGACAGCGTGGAGATCGTAATCGACGGATATGTCGTAGGCATGATCAGATTCAAGTACGATATGAGATGGCATATCACCTTAGATATCGCCGGTTTCAGAAGGGTCCTCCCCCATCTTGAGAAGCACAGAGTGATCGCCAGCCACAGCGGGGTTTTCATGATGAAGAAGACCAGTAACCTTCTGGCGAAGGGGGTGATGGAATGCGATCCGGATTCCGTATCCGGTGACAGGGTCGCGGTGGTCTCGGACAAAGGCGAACTCATCAGCTGCGGTACACTGACCATGTCCCCCTCGGAGATTGCCGTGGCCGAACGCGGTATGGCGGTCAGAGTCAAAGAAACCAACAAAGGATACCGCAACAATGACGTTCCCGTCAACTGGGAACAGACCATCCGCTGGAATCGCCCCGTCATGGACGGTCTCGTCTCCGAAGCGATCGCTTACATCAAGAAGATGATGAAAGAATACTCTCACATCCCTGCTGCGATATCATTTTCCGGCGGAAAGGACAGCCAGGCCGTTCTTATGCTCTTCAAGGATGCAAGGATGAGGGTCAAAGTAATCTTTGCAGATACGGGATTGGAATATCCCGAGACTGTTGATTTCGTGAAATCCTATGTCGGGAACAGCGGGATGAAACTGTACGTGACCGAGGCATCCTTCGAGAACTTTCTGAACAATATGAAGACCTTCGGCCCTCCGGCTGAAGGATACAGATGGTGCTGCAAGACCAACAAGCTCAGTGCAATAGCCGCTGCGGAATCGGAGATCTTCCCGAACGGCTCCCTTCAATTCGTCGGTCAGCGCAGATACGAATCCAAGAACAGAATGCGCAACGGGAAGGTATTCAGGAACCAATGGGTCTCCAATCAGGTGGTCGTCGCCCCGATCCAGGAATGGAATGCATTGCATGTTTGGATGTATATCTTGATGCGCAAGGAACCTTTCAACCCGAAATATTCCGAAGGTATGCCCCGTATCGGATGCATGCTGTGCCCATTCATGTCCCTTGCTGAGATAGAGACGAACAAACACTCCAGCGAGAAATTCGACAGATGGTATCAAGCCATCGAGGACTACGGAAGATCGAGAGGTATGCCTGATGAATGGATGACCTATCACCTATGGAGGTACAGAGAGCTTCCACAGCGCGTCTATGACGAGGTCGGACCGCTATGCGGGAAGAGTTATGAGGAACTCACCAAACGCACTCTGCCTCCGGCAAGACAGCCCCTGAAGGTCAGACTGCAGGAAGGATATTCCCCGTGCGTGCTTGGATACAGTGTAGAGGCAGGACTTTCGCGCCCAGTCGATGTCAACAGACTCTACGGATTCTCCAAGATACTCGGACAGGATACCGAATTGGAGAAGGATTCATACCTTTCGATAGCGAACATCACAGTATATGCGGAAGGTGCGATAATATCTAAGGGAAGTGACCTCAAGGATGTGAAGAAAGCTATCCGCACTGTTTTCGAACTCCTGATCAAATCGGAGGAATGCTGCGGATGCAGACAGTGCTCCTCCAGATGCACCACCGGTGCCTTGACTGTTGAGAACGACAGGGTTGAGATAGATCCGTCCAAATGCATCTCCTGCAGGAAATGCCTCTGTACATGCCCGTCCCTGAAATACTCGACTGATTGAGCTTTGACCTGCATCCCATTTCATCTTATTCCGCGCAGCCACATGGATTGCATGGTACGGCGTCCGCACAGATCGAAGAGACGGTCGTGATTCTCCTGATCGGGATTCAAGCACATCTCGCCCACAGCACCTACCAGTTCAGGGGAACGGTTCCTGAGGTCCAGACCCACCGATGACACGCCATAACTTCCGATCTCTTCGATAAAGGGCAGCAGATCCACGTCGGAAGAGTTCTGGACTCTGGTAAATCCAAGTGCATCCTTGTAGAGATGGAACGTCCTGCCCTTCTCATCTGTCAATATGCCTTCGCCTATCGAGGGCTCGCGTATGAACATCACCTCCACCCTTCCGAACGCCATGATCTCGAATCTGCCTTCAGCACACGTCATGAACTCCTTGATCTCCTTGCCCGAGAGTTCAAGGGAGAGCGTGGTCTGATAGACGTCGGGCACAGCATACGGATTGATTATGTTCATGACGTTGCTGACATAGATACGTGGCGCATCACGGCACGATAGATACTGCCCTAGATTGCTGATCATGACCGATGAACCGTCATATGTGTACTCGCAGACGGGATCGAAACGGGGGAGCACCCTCACGAATTCCGTATCACCGCATATCCCCTCGGCCTTGTCCGCCAATAGCGGGTTATCGAAGTATATCCTGTCGGCATACGGAAGCGAAGCCTCGAGAGACTCCAGATCCGAAATGTAGAATGAGAGCTCTGGTTTGCGCGGGATTACTTTATGCCTTTTTAGTTTAAGATCGACCTTCTTGCGGGACGTAGTTCCGGACAGCTCGGGGGCCACGGCATATCTATCCGATATCGCCCGGACATCCTCCCTGGATGTCTTCCTGAGCTCATATATGCCGTCCCTGAGCTTGAAATGCAGCTTGATATCCGTGTTCCCGGAAGCTGTGAATCCGCCTTTGGTTACATCCCCTTTACAGACCATTATACCATCGCCCGAAGAAATACCATCAATGGTCCCGACGATCGTGCTGTCCTTGACCTCTGCATAGCACAGATGCAGCCCCCTGCTGTTCGGGAACAGCGGCTGTATGTTCGGCTTCACACCCTCCAGATAGCCTGAGGAGGTACCTCTGTTGAACACGATTCTGAGCTGCTCTATCGTCCTATCGAGCTCCGGACCGGTATTCCCATCGCGGACCATACTGTATATCTTCGCGGTCAGATAGGCATACGCGGGCTGTTTCGCCCTGCCTTCGATCTTGAGTGACCGCACTCCGATCCTTTCCAATTCCTTCACATGACGGATGGCTTCGAGATCGTTCATACTCATCAGGAAACCGGAACTCCCGCCCATATCATATCTGGACCTGCAAGGGCCGAGGCACTGCCCCCTATTGGCGCTGAGCCCTTTGATGAATGCAGACATATAGCATCCTCCAGACATGCCGCAGCACATGCCGCCCTGTATGAAGACCTCCGTCTCTATAGGAGATTCAGGAACTATCTGGGACAGCTCGTCCAAAGTCAGTTCCCTTGCGAGGACGGCCCTGTCGATCCCGTTATCCGCACACCATTGCAGTCCGTCCAGCGAGTGTATCTGCATCTGCGTGGAAGCATGCTTGATGATATCGAATTTGGATATGTTCTTCAGCAGCCCATGATCTTGAATCAGTATCGCATCGGCATCGATATCATCGAGGAATCTTACGAATGAGACGACATCTCCCATCTCTTCCTGCTTGATGAGGGTGTTCACCGTCACATACACCTTGACTCCACGATCGTGCGCATAACCGACCGCACCTTCCAATTCCTTATCGGAGAAATTCTGAGTCATCGCCCTTGCACCGAATGCTTTGCCCCCGAGATAGACGGCATCGCATCCGCCATCCATAGGGGCGGGGAGACCATTGGGTGAACCGACAGGCGACAGAATCTCGAACATTAATTCCCACTCATCCGCTTCTTTTATTGTCATCCTCAGCACCGAGTGCGGATAGGACATCGATACAATGCTTTCTGAATTCGGTTACAAGAACTTAAACTTGACTTGGACAGTTAACTTTGCCTCTTTAGCCGCTTTTTGATGGATCAGCCGGTAGGGGTCTAGCCTTCGGCATGGTTCATAACGAACGAGCACAATCGCATGAATGAAACGATGTGTGGAATGACAGACTATCCGAATTATCACTTAGTATTTTTACGACAGTGCAAGGACATCAGGGATCCGCCCACCTTACTATAACGGACCCTGCCAAGTTGCACCATTCGCAGTCTAATCCCTTACCGGTTATCTTGTCCTTGACCTTCTGAACGGTTTCTTGATCCAGACCCACTTGATCTACGAGATACTTGGTGAAGACCGTTTCTGGATCGAACTTTTCGAACTCCACGTTGGGCCAATCTACCTTCTCAAGATGGTCTATGAGTTCCGGATGTTCGAACATATAGAGATTACGGCTAATCATTATCTCCTTGACGGTGTCGTATCCTCACTGCCGACCTCTATGCCGTAGTAATTGCAAAAGGACATCATGTAATCGGCCACGATCTCATCGTATGTAGCACCGGCCAGACCGTCAAGGACGGCCGCGCGATGCTGAAATTCACTCTCCTGAACCCCAACCTTCAGCATAGCCAGATCGATGAAATCGTCGACATGATAAAGGCCATCGGCAAATCCCTCCAGTGAGTAACACTATCTCGATATTCGTGTTACCAGGGGTACCTATAATTATATCGGAGCAGGACATATCATCCAAGAGATACTGCCGGAATCGAACGATAATATGGAAAACGAGGAGATCATACGCGCCGAAGGGCTGGTCAAACGCTTCGGCAAGCTCACTGCAGTGGATGGATTGGATATCTCACTGAACAGAGGGGAGATCTACGGTTTCCTGGGACCGAACGGTGCAGGGAAGACTACTACCGTCCGTATGCTCACCACAATGGACCTTCCCAATGAGGGTACAATCGTTATCGACGGTTACGATACCCGCACCCAGTACCTTCAGGCACGCGGATGCATAGGGGTCATCCAACAGCAGCACAGCCTGGATAAGGATCTGACTGTCAAGGAGAACATCTTCCACCATGCTCTGATGCAGAACCTCTCGATCAAGGAGTCGAAGAAGCGCATGATGGAGCTGGCCGAGCTGATGGAGCTCACGGACCGCATGAACGATAAGGTGTCGACACTGTCTGGAGGGTGGAAGAAGAGGGTGGCCATTGTATGCTCGCTCATCCATAAGCCGGACATCCTTTTCATGGACGAGCCCACAACGGGCCTCGACACCCAATCCAGGAACCTTCTCTGGAAGATGATCCGCAACATCAACAGAACCGGCACGACGATCTTCCTGACGACGCATTACATCTTCGAAGCCGAATCCCTCTGCGACAGGGTCGGAATAATCAACAAAGGGAAGCTCATAGCTCAGGGAACTCCGGACGAGCTCATGGAACATCTGGGCAGATTCGCATTGGTATCCACCGATAAGGAGGGGGAGCAGACCGTCCAATACTTCCCGGATATGATCTCGGCCAAGAACGCATCCATGGATGTCGATCATGAGCATACCATATCCATCCGCCACATCAATCTAGAGGATGTGTTCCTGGAACTCACAGGGAGGAGGATGTGATGCACAACATACCTTCGGAGATCTTCAGGGTCGCATACGGGGACCTGTGCTACATGAAGCACAACCTGATACAGACCATGGTTTCAACGCTTGTAGGGCCTCTTCTATACCTCCTGGCTTTCGGTTACGGAATGAGGGCGGGAGATTCCGATTACATCGCATATGTTATCCCTGGAATAGTCGCGATATCATCGATGAACTCCGGGTTCTCGTCATCCTCTCAGAAGATAGTCATACAGAGGCTGTTCCATTCCAGCTTCGACGAGCTGATCCTCTGCCCGATGCATACCACGTCCATCATCTTCGGAAAATGCATCATGGGGATAATCAGGGGACTGGTCGGAGGACTCATCATCATAGGCCTGGGGATGATACTCACATCGGGACTTCAGATCACAGTCTGGCTTATCCTTGCTATGCTGCTATCCAGCATAATGTTCTCGCTGCTCGGTGTCGCAGCAGGGCTGCTGGCAGGCTCCACCCCGACGCTGATGATGTTCAACAGCATAATCATCCTGCCTATGTCGTTCATGTGTGGCACGCTGTTCGATATCGATTCCCTTCCAAGCTTCGTAGCGGACATCGTATGGGTGCTGCCCCTTTCGCACACCTCAGCGATCATGCGTGCGACCGCCACCTGCACTTCCTTCGATCCGATTTCAATCGTCGTGGTTCTGATCTATGTGGCCATCTTCTACACGGTCTGCCACATCGTTATCAGAAAAAAGCTGTATTGAAACTTCGCAGGAAAATGAAGACAGGGGTCAGAGACTCGTTGAAAATGTTCAATACGGGTGCTTCTTCGACACTTCTACCAATGCCTGGATGTTCTGGACAGATGTCGATAGGGGCAATGCGCATCCGGGACCGAATATATATCCTCCATCCTGTCCAGCATCCTCGAAGCATTTCTCCGCTACAGCCTTGACCTTATTGACATCCTCGCCGAGCATTACAGCAACGGGATCGCGCGATAATAAACGTTCGATTGTCAGGATATGCCTGGGAAGATCTGTCGGCAGAATCATTCGTCACATGGATTGAAGAGGGAGGGGATGACCCTCCCAGGTTTGGATCGGTACACCTTACGCCTGTTTCCAGTGTGCATACAGTTCGGTATCCGAGGTGAATTGCGTGTCCACGGTCACCTTTTTGCCACCGTCGGGTTCGGTGAACCAACCGTCGAACAGGTAGCCTTCCCTGACGGGATCCGCCGGGAGCTCCGGGAGTTTCCCTTCCACTGCC
>SUSW01000019.1 GCA_015063235.1 Thermoplasmata archaeon
CACAATCACAATTGGTGGTGTCAATGGTAAGAAAGCCAGCATCGATGTACAGACAGATCAAAGGACAGGCATACACTCGCCGCGAGTATATGGGAGGAGTGCCTGCAAGCCGTGTTAGCCAGTATGAGATGGGAAACCTCAGACAGGAGTTCCCTGTAACACTCACTCTTAAAGTGAAGAACCGTGTCCAGATCAGGCACACCTCAATCGAGGCAGGCCGTATCGCAGCAAACAAGGTCCTCACATCACAGGCAGGAGTCGCAAACTACCACATGACAGTCAGGGCATTCCCCCACGTCGTTCTCAGGGAGAACAAGCTCGCAACTGGAGCAGGAGCTGACCGTGTTTCGAGTGGAATGCGTCAGGGATTCGGAAAGGCTGTCGGAACAGCTGCAAGGCTGGAGCGCAACCAGGCAATCCTGACCGTTAGGGTCAACCCCGACAAAGTCGCAGTTGCGAAGGACGCTCTCTGGAGAGCCTCCATGAAATTCCCCTCCCCCTGCTACGTTGACGTAGAGAAGGGACAGGAATACGTAAACTGAGCTATAGATGTTCGATTTCCAATTGGAAAACATCGTTGCTTGGATTCGCGACGGAGGTTATTCCTCCGTCGCCCTCCAATTGCCCGAGGGTCTTAAAATTCGGGCAACTGAAATCTCAGATTACCTGTCCGAGAAGACAGGGGTTGATGTTCTGGTCATAGGTCTCCCATGCTATGGGGCCTGCGATCTTTTCAATTACAAAGGCAAGACCGATGCATTGGTGCATTTCGGACATTCTCCAATCCCGTCTCAGGGTTTCGATCCTAACGTTCTGTATATCGAGTCCCGTTCCGATGCGGATCTCAGCGATGATGTTCTGTCGGCATTGGACGCTCTTCCGCAAAAAGTGGGTCTGTTGGCCACGATACAGTATCTGGATCTCCTGCCTAAGGCCAAATCCCTTTTGGAATCCATTGGAAGGACGGTGTTCATAGGCGCCGGAGACCAGAGGATAGCTTATCCGGGGCAGGTCCTGGGATGCAATTGCAGTGCCGCTGAATCCATTCTTGACGATGTGGATGCATTTCTTTTCCTCGGGGAAGGTGATTTCCACCCATTAGCTGCTGCTTTCGGAGTCAGGAAGGAGATTTTCGTATTGAATCCGGTTACAAAGGAGTTTAGGAGCATGTCCGAAATCAGGGACAGGATCCTTAGGAAAAGGTTCGCTGCCATCCAATCCGCCAAAGATTCGCAGAGCTTCCTGGTCATAGTTTGCAGCAAGATCGGTCAGGACAGATCCTCAGAAGCCGATGCAGCTATCTCGAAAATCAGATCTAAGGGCCTTAAGGCTTACAAGGCAGTCATGGAAGAGATCACTCCAATGTCCCTCATGGCATACCGCGTGGATGCTTACGTGAACACCGCATGTCCTCGTGTGGCCATGGATGATTCTGCCAAATACGATCGTCCTATGATAACACTAACCGAATTAGACATAGTTTTGGGCGAGAAATTATGGGACTCTTATCAATTCGACCAAATAAGGCCGTGATGTTCTTTATACTTCTACTGTTTAGTTCAATTGGGTGTAACTAATGTCTGACGCAGACTACAACAGCCTGAAGCTGGAAAACCAACTCTGTTTTCCGCTTTACGTTTGCTCAAAGGAGATCGTGAGACGTTACACGCCGTATCTCGAACCGCTCGGACTTACGTACACACAGTACAT
This sequence comes from Thermoplasmata archaeon, assembly GCA_015063235.1. Classification (GTDB taxonomy): domain Archaea; phylum Thermoplasmatota; class Thermoplasmata; order Methanomassiliicoccales; family Methanomethylophilaceae; genus Methanoprimaticola. The sequence goes on from SUSW01000019.1 coordinate 1,711, forward strand.
CACTATGATGGCCTTATGGGAATACGGAACTATGTCCGTGACCGAGCTGGGGGATAAGATCAGTTTGGATTCAGGTACATTGACTCCTCTCCTCAAAAAGCTGGAGGACAGGGGCTATGTGGTCCGTGTGAGGAATAAGCGCGACGAAAGGTCTGTCCTAGTAAGGCTCACCGAAGATGGAAACGCGTTGAGAGAGGAGGCCAGGGGGATTCCCGAGGCAATGGGTTCATGCATCGACATAACAATGGAAGATGCCTTAGAGCTTCAGAGACTCCTTCGTAAGCTGATGAATAATCTGGATGAGAATACGGTGTGAGTCGCCGACTACTATAAGGATGAGCAAACCTATTCGTTATCATAGGGTCACCGCTATTCTTACGGAAACGGGCCCTGAGGAGATAGTAGGATGAGCGACAGAGACATTATTTTGGAAGCGATGAAAAAAGCAGGGGAGCCTCTTAACGCAGGAAAGGTAGCGGAGCTCACCGGGTTGGACAGGAAGGTTGTGGATAAGGAGTTCGCGGCCATGAAGAAGGACGGAACCATCGTATCTCCGGTCAGATGCAAATGGGAACCCTCCAAGAAGTGAGGCTGCATTCAACCCAAGATGACAGCGGCACCCCTTTATCTATTCAGCAACTCCGATACGCCATCGTATGGCCGGAAAACAATGCCGCGTCAGACCCTTATTTTATAATATAAGATGAAGTTGGTGGTAGCATGTTCACCACTGAGTCCCTTCTTAATAGCGACCTTCCGAAGGTCCGTGTCGGTATAGGGCGCGGCACTGACGTAGGGAACGTCGAGAGAAGTGTTGAAGCCATGAGTCAATACGATGTGCGCATATACGACGATCCTATGAAGCTCGCCGATGATCTGGCAGAAGGCAGGATCGATGCAGCCATTCGCGGGGACATGTCATCGTCTAAGCTGCTCCCCATCATCAAGGCTAAACTGGGACTCAAATCTTTGGAAAGGATCGTTCTAATGGAGCTTCTCAGCGGAAAGATGATTCTGATGGCACCTGTCGGAATAGACGAGGGGTGGTCGGACGCCCAGAAAGAAGAACTTGCGAGGAAATGCGTCAAGATGGCCAAAAAAATCGGTTTGGGTACGAAGATCGCCGTCATGTCCGGAGGAAGATGCGAGGATGTCGGTAGATGCAAGGCAGTGGACAGGTCCATAGAGAGCGCCCGCAATATAGTGAAGCAGCTGGAGGGCGAAGGCTATGACGTATATCATTGTCAGATCCTTATCGAGGACGCGGTGAAAAATGCAGATATCCTGATAGCTCCGGAAGGCATAACTGGCAATATTATTTTCAGAACGCTCCATTTCATAGGAGGGGCTAAGGCTCTGGGAGCGCCCGTCATGAACTCAGATAAGGTATTCATAGACACATCCAGGGTCAAGACGGATTACACTGATTCAATCGCATTGGCGATGAAGATGACGGAGGAGTGAACATGTATCTAGAGATTGACGGAGGTTACGGCGGAATAAGGTTTTCCGCTTGTCATTTCATACCCAGGCACGAGAAGTGTTCAAGGCTGCACGGCCATTCATACATCGTGCGTCTCAGATTGGAGGGCGAGATTGGTGCAGAGGGCATGATCATGGATTTCGTGGTCCTGAAGAAGAAGCTCAAGGAGATGATCGACGAGGTCGACCACAAGACGCTCCTTCCTACTTGCTCACCGGATGTCAAGCTCACAGTTACCGACGAGTCCATCGAGGCGGTCTGCGACGGAAAGAGATATGTTTTACCCAGGATGGACGTAACTCTTCTGGATATCCCGACCACAACGGCCGAGGAGATGTCCAAGATGATGGCCATCCGCATGTCCAAGGAGCTGGTATTTCCGCCTAATGTCAAATCGCTGTCTATAGGATTGGACGAGGAACGCGGCCAGACGGCTTGGTACACGCAGGTGCTATGATGCCCAAAGCTGTCGTCCTCCTCTCGGGCGGATTGGATTCTACCACCTGTCTTGCACAGGCGATAGCCGATGGCTGCGAACCCACCGCGATAAGCTTCAGATACGGACAGAGGCACACCAAGGAGCTGACCTCAGCAGCTAATGTCTGTGAGTTCTACCATGTGCCGCACGTCGTAATCGATCTCAATCTCGGTTCGTTCCGTTCCGCGCTCACAAGGAAGGATATAGATGTACCGATGGACCGCGAGGGAGCGCTGGAGGAGACCATACCGGTTACATATGTTCCAGCAAGGAATATCGTGTTCCTGAGCATTGCAGCCGGACTGTGCGAATCCATTGATGCTGACAGGATCTATATCGGCGTCAACGCTGTGGATTACTCTGGATATCCTGATTGCACCCCGGAGTTCATACAGGCCTTCCAGCATACGTTGGAGGTAGGGACGAAGGCGGGCAAAGAGGGCCATCCGATAAAGATCGTGACTCCTATCGGAATGGATTCCAAGGCGGACATCGTCAGGAGAGGCAAGAGACTCGGAGCTCCGCTGCATCTGACGTGGTCATGTTATAACGGAGGAGAGAAGGCCTGCGGACACTGCGATTCATGCAGACTTAGATTAGCCGGTTTCAAAGAGGCCGGATTCAAGGACGAGATCCCGTATGAGGATTTGTGAGATTTTCAAGTCCATTCAGGGCGAGGGACTCACTATGGGGGTCCCGACAGTATTTGTAAGGGCAGTAGGCTGCAACCTGAACTGTTCATGGTGCGATACCCAGTACTCCATGTCCGGAGGTATGGAGATGTCCATCGGCGAGATCATGGAAAGGATCGGGGGCTGCAGGACAGTCTGTGTCACCGGAGGGGAGCCGATGCTCCAGAAGGACATCTATGAGCTGTTCGATGCGCTCATCGCAGCGGATAAGAAGATAGTCTTGGAGACCAACGGTGCCGTGGATCTCAGGGATGTTCCGAACGATCCGCATATCCTGATAAGCATGGATATCAAATGCCCGTCTTCAGGCATGACCGACAGGATGCTGGATTCCAATCTGGATTATCTGTCGATGAAGGACCAGCTCAAATTCGTCATCAAGGACCAGACGGATCTGGATTTCGCGATTGGGTATCTGAGGAAGCACAATCCTCATACCAACATCATCTTCGGCCCGGTGGGCGGAACCGACAAGCTGGAGTGGCTCGTCGAAGAGGTTCTCAAGAATGATGTGGATGCGAGGGTCCTCCCTCAGCTCCACAAGATAATCTGGGGCGACAGGAAGGGCGTGTGATCACGCCGCGTTGTTCTTGTGCCTTCTGACGAAATCAGTTATGCATTGTTCAACGGAGCCTTCCTCATCGTATGATACGTAAATGCCGGATTTTCTGAGGATATCGAGTCCGTGCATACCTATGCCTCCGGTGATGACCGCATCGGGTTTCAATGTCGTGATGGCCTTGGCCACCGCTACTCCGGCCCCCTCGGGTGAGTCCGCGAACTCGTTCTCGATTACATGGTAATCCAGTGTGTCCGAGTCTACGACAAGGAAAAACGGGGAATGTCCGAAGTCTTCTCCGACCTCGGAGTCCAGTGATTCCCCTTCGGATATGACTACTATCCTCATGTCACTCCACTGTTTTGATCACTTTGTCGATGATCTCGTTAAACGCCTTGGCGGATGCCGAGTCGGGATACTTCAGGACGACAGGCATACCTGCATCACCGCTGTCCACGACAGAGGGCTCTATGGGTACGCGTCCAAGGAACTGGATGTTCATTTCCTTGGCTGTCGCCTCTCCTCCTCCGGATTTGAAGATGTTGGTGATCTCTCCGCAGTGAGGACAGACGAATCCGCTCATGTTCTCGATGATGCCGATGATCGGGATCTTCGTCTCAGCAGCGAATCCTACTGATTTCCTGCTGTCGAGGAGAGCGACGTCCTGAGGTGTGGTGACGACGACCATTCCGTCTGCCTTAGGTATGAGCTGTACAATGGACAGTGCTTCATCTCCGGTTCCTGGAGGCATGTCGATGACGAGGTAGTCCAAATCACCCCAGTTGACATCCTCTATGAACTGCTGGACGGCGGACATTTTGACAGGGCCGCGCCACATGACCGGAACATCCTTGTTGGGAAGCAGGAATGCCATGGACATGATCTTCAGCGCAGGGGGCACGATGATCGGGACGAGCTGTCTTTTCTCGTTGGCCATGAGCTGTTCATCCTCGATGCCGAACATCTTGGGGATATTGGGTCCTGTGATATCGATATCCATCAATCCTGTCTGATATCCCTTCATCGCAAGGGACATGGCGAGGTTGGATGACACTGTGCTTTTCCCTACTCCGCCTTTACCGCTGATGACGATGATTACGTGCTTGATCTTGGATAGTGTATCGCGGAGCTTCGTCTCCTGCTCGATTGATTCTCCGGTTAAAACTGGTCCGGCCATAGTATTCCTCTGCGCTCTCGATTAGCGGTCTATTGTTTATAGGTTAAGGTCGTTCGTTCGGAAATATGGTGCTGTTTTTCCTTGTTATTAGCATTATATCGAACGATTAGACGTCATTCGGCCGATTCTGTTCAGAACAAACTATATCATTCTGATTCCATACTGGGCCTATGCCAGAAGACAAGCCGTTGGTCGGTGAATACATGGTCCGCAACGTGCAGACCGTGGATCCGAACATGACCGTTAAGCAAGCCATCGACCAGATTACAAGGTCCGAATTCCATGGATTCCCTGTGGCCGAGAACGGGTATCTTCTGGGTTTTGTGACCGCAAAGGAACTTCTTCGTTTCATAGATCAGCCTAACGCAAAGATCCGTAACGTCATGAAAAAGGGAACGTTTTGTGCCATCCCGTCGATGACCATATCCGATGCCACACGTATCCTCTTCAGATACGGGCTGAGAAACCTTCCGGTCATCGATGAGGACAGGAAGCTAATAGGTATCATATCCAATCTGGATATCGTTAGGTCGCAGATCGAGAAGTCCCGTCCCAACAAGGTAATGACCGTCAAAAGCTTCCTGGAGAGGCAGAACGGTATCAAACTCAAGGTCGTCAACAAGGATATCGAGGTCGACAGGATCATCCCCACCCAGAAAGAGGTTTACATGGATGAGCTCGTAGGCCGTCAGTATGAGTTGAAAAGGGGCATGATCGAGCCTTTGATCGTCGTGGAGAGGAGGAACGGTTACATAGTTGTGGACGGACACCACAGGATCCTGGCGGCGAAAAAGATGGGGATGAAGACCTACAAGGCCATTGTCCTTGTTCCGAACGATTACGATACAAAGCTCGGTCTTGAGAAGACCGCCGAGAGGTGGGGCCTGAGGTCATTGGATGATGTCAACATCATCGAGGGTACGAAGCATCCGTTCATGGAAGTCACAACGATGCTCCTTCCCAGCGAAGAGACCGATGCCCTTACTAAGAAACTCATCGACCGCGACGTTCACTGATCCACAACTTCGATGTAGAAGCTGACGGGTCTGAATCCGTCGTTGCACGAAATCATAGCTGACTTAGGATTCTTCATCCATCCGTCGTAGAAGTTGCCGCCGCCGTTGGCCAGCTCTTTCACGAAGTATTCCATGGAATTCCATGCGCTCTCGCACATGTCCTCTGGTCTTTGGCCGTCTATAGAGTAGAATACCTGTCCTTCCTGTATGTCGCAGGTGTGTTCAATCGGATTCTCATAAAGATCCATGAGGTCCTTGTGGCAGACCTTTCTCACAGCAGTTATCCTGACGGTAGTCATGGAAAAAGATGAATGACGGGGTTACCCCCCGTCGGTTTCAGAGTTTCTCTCTGAGCATCCTCAGATCCCTGAGCATGATCTTCTGCTCAGCGGATGCGATGATCCTCTTGGTCTTGTAGAATGTGTCGGGATTGAGGGAGATTCCGTCGATTCCCTCCTCCACGAGGAATTCGGTGAATTCGGGATAGACTGAAGGTCCCTGACCGCAGATACTCACGTACTTGCCGTTGGCGTGAGCTACTTTGATAAGGTGTCTGATGGCCCTCTTCACACCCTCGTTCCTCTCATCGAAGTATCCCATATGTCCGAGGATATCCGAGTCCCTGTCACATCCCATCGTGAGCTGCGTGAGATCGTTGGATCCGATAGAGAATGCATCGCAGTACTTGCAGAACTCATCTGCCATGAATATGATGACCGGGACTTCCGCCATGAAGTAGAGCTTGAAGTCCTTGCTCCTCCTGAGGCCGATGGATTCCATCATGCTTGTGATCTCCTTGACCTCGTCGATGGTCCTTACGAACGGGAGCATCATGTTGAGGTTCTTGAATCCCATCTCATCCCTGACCTTCTTGATGGCCTTGAGTTCGCACATGAATGCATCGCGGTAGCTCTCTGAGACGTACCTTGAACATCCTCTCCATCCGATCATCGGGTTATCCTCGTTGGGCTCGTAATCTGCACCGCCCTTCATGTCGTGGTACTCGTTGGTCTTGAAGTCCGACGTCCTGAGTACGATGGGCCTCGGGTAGAATGCCCTTGTGACTTTGGAGATTCCGTCCGCAAGCTTGTCGACTAGCTCCTGCTCCCTTCCCTCCGCGATGAATGCGCAGGGGTGCTCTCCGACGTAGTTGGTGAAGAGGAACTCTATCCTCATGAGTCCGACCCCGTCGCAGGGGAGCTTCGAGATCTCATCTGCCTTTGCGGGCATCGACATGTTTACCATGACCTTCGTTCCGGTGATGGGTACGAACTCCGCACATACGGACGTACCGACGGATTCGCCCTGTGTGCCTGCGTTCTCTTTCTTAGCGATGATTCCTTTGTAGACGTTCCCAGTGGTTCCGTCCACTGTGACGTCCATTCCGTTGGAGAGGATCTCAGTGGCGTTTCCTGTTCCTACTACACAGGGTGTTCCGAGCTCCCTTGAGATGATCGCGGCGTGGCAGGTCATTCCTCCCTCGTCGGTGATGATTCCTGCGGCCCTGCTCATCGCGGGGACCATGTCGGGCATGGTCATCTTAGTGACGAGGACGTCCCCCTCCTTGATGACATCGAGGCTCATGGATGTGTCATAGATGATGACTTTTCCTGTGGCGAGTCCAGGGCTTGCTCCGAGTCCTGTTGCAACTATCGCATCGCTGGATACGTCGTCTCCGACTGTCTCGTTGGTGACTGAGTTTCCAGTGGCTGTGATGGGCCTTGCCTGGACGATGTACGCTTTGTTGTCCTCTATGCACCACTCCATGTCCATGGGCTTGTTGTAGTGGATCTCAATCTGGCGTCCGATCTCTGCGATCTCCAGGACGCGCTCGTTGGTGATCTTCTGCGCCTTGACCATGTTGGTGGGCATGTCCTTCTTCTCGACACCGCCGTTCTTTCCGCGGACGTATTTCCATGTCTGTGTGGAGATCCTCTTCTTCAGAATTTCCATCTTCTGCTTGTCGACGATATAGGTGTCGGGTGTGACCTCTCCCCCTACGATGGCTTCTCCTAGACCGTATCCTCCTTCGATGACGATCTGTTTGGCACCGCTGTTGGGGTCAACTGTGAACATGATTCCTGAGAATTCCGAGTTGACCATCCTCTGTACGACGACCGCGAGCTTGACATCTTCGTGGGCGTATCCCTGTTTCTCGCGGTATGCGATGGCCCTTGCAGTGAACAGCGATGACCAGCACTTCCTGATCTTGTCGAAGAGATCGTCCTGGTCCTTTACGTTGAGGTATGTCTCCTGCTGTCCTGCGAAGCTTGCGTCGGGAAGATCCTCGGCGGTAGCGCTGGATCTGACTGCGACGAATCCAATCTTTCCTTTGGGGAAGAGCAGCTTGTACTTGGATACGATTTCTTTCTTCAGGTCTTCCGGGATTTCACACTCGTCGAAAAGTTTCCTGATCCTGTCGGATGCAGCAACGAGAGAGTCATCGGAGTTTCTGTCGATTCCCTCGAGCTCTTTGGTGATCTTGTCAAAGATTTTGCTCTTTGACAGGAAATAATCGTATGCCACTGTGGTGAGTACGAATGCCTCAGGCACAGGGAATCCGGCATTTGTGAGCTCTCCGAGGTTGGCACCCTTGCCACCCACGAAGGGCACATCTTCAACGTGCAGTTCGTTTACATCGACAATTTTCTTATCCATTGGGAATCCCCGCTGTGGTTTAACGCAGTTTGGAAATCGGGACGTTCTGGCCCCTTATGTTTGCTCAATATCATTCTAATAGATATAGTGTTTCGGTCAGCCTCGGAAAAATAGTAAGTAAATCTCGAGGTGAGACTAAATTTACTTACTATTTTTTGCCTGAAGACTCATGATTCGAATATCAACAGAAATATTGATGAAATACGTATACGAATCTACGATAATTATGTATTTTTCATCGAAATTCGATGATATGAGCAGTATTATATCCAATTATTCGTTATTTCATCTTTCAAAGATTTTAAATGTATTACAGGGCATGGGGAGTTCAGTGGTACCAAATGGATATCGAAATTTGTTGGCACGGCAGAGGTGGCCAGGGAGTCGTCACTGCCAATGAGATCCTAGCCGAGACCGCTATCCTTGCAGGAAAGTACGTCAAGGCATTCCCGGAGTTCGGTCCGGAGAGGATGGGTGCACCCATCAGGGCATTCACCAGGATTTCCGAGAACCCCATAAGAATTCACAGTCAGGTATACGAGCCGGATATCGTCATCATCATGGATGGTACATTGGTCGGAAAGGTCGACGTCACCAAGGGTGCGACCAAGGACACAATCGTAGTGGCCAACTACGCAGGCTCGCCCAAAGAGCTCCAGGACGCTCTCATGACAGACATAGAGTGCCACACACTGGATGCACAGAAGATAGCCATCGAGGAGATCGGTAAGCCCATGGTCAACACGGTCATGCTGGGGGCATTGATCAAATGCTCTCCTCTCGTAGGATACGACCACCTCGAGGATCAGATAACATCCAAGTTCACGGGAAAACTCCCGGACAAGGTCATTCTCAAGAACCTCTCATCACTGAAGAGAGGATATCAGGAGGTGCAGTGATATGGTAATGGCAAGCATCAGCGATCTGGTCGTCGGAGGACGCATAGTCAAGCCCGGAAACTCCCAGCAGTTCAACACAGGAGACTGGAGAACATACGTCCCTGTTGTCGACCAGGACAAATGCATAGACTGCATGTCCTGCTGGATCTACTGTCCCGACGATAGTATCGTATTCAGGGAGGGACACATGTCCGGATTCAAGCTCACGCACTGCAAGGGATGCGGAATCTGTTCCAAGGTCTGCCCCAAGGACGCGATCACCATGAGGGAGGAGTGAAGATGCCTCAGGATATCGCAATCAACGGAGACAACGCCATCGCATTGGCATGGAAGCAGATCGATCCCGATGTATGCGCAGCATACCCTATCACTCCTCAGACCATCATCGTCGAGAAGTTCGCAGAGTACGTTGCGAACGCAGAGGTCACGACGGAGTTCGTCTGTGTCGAGTCAGAGCATTCAGCTCTCACCCTGTGCACATCGTCCGCATCGGCAGGAGCGAGGACCTTCACGGCGACAGCGTCCCAGGGTCTCGCATACATGTGGGAGATGCTCCCTATTACAGCAGCAATGAGGGTCCCCCTCATCATGGCCGTAGCCAACAGGGCCGTGAGCGGACCCATCAACATCAACAACGATCACGGAGACGCAATGGCCGCCCGTGACTGCGGATGGCTCATGCTGTTCTCGGAGAACGTCCAGGAGGCGTATGATATGAGCATCATCGCACCCAGGATCGCAGAGCACCATGAGGTCCAGCTTCCATGTATGGTCAACCTTGACGGATTCGTCCTCACCCATGCGATAGAGAGGATGACCATGCTGGATACACAGGCGGTCAAGGAGTTCGTAGGAGAGCACAAACCTCTGTACCCTCTGCTTGACACCAAGCACCCCGTATCCCACGGAAACATGGACGGTCCCGATTACTACTATCCCCACAAGTACCAGTCGGTCCTTGCGATGCAGAAGGCATTGGAGGTGAGCCAGGAGGTCTTCGACGAGTTCGCCAAGATCTCCGGAAGGCAGTACAAACTCGTCGAGGAGTACAGGTGCGACGATGCAGAGTACGTTGCTGTCGTCCTCGGTTCCTCTTTCGGAACCATGAAGGCCACCGTCGACCTCCTTCGCGACAAGGGAATCAAGATCGGATGCGCCATGCCCCGTGTCTACAGGCCCTGGCCCGCAGAGGCCCTCGCCAAGATGATGGCGGGCAAGAAGGCCGTCGTCGTATTCGACAAGCACCTGAGCATCGGATCCTACGGACCCATGTTCCCTGAGATCGTCGCAGCGGCTTCGGACCTCGACAAGCTCCCCAAGATGTACAACGTCATCTACGGACTCGGAGGTGCCGATGCGACAGTCGCGGGATTCGAGAAATCACTTAAGGCCGTCGTAGACGGAAAGGCTGAGAAGATCCACTATCTGGGGGTGAGGCTTTGACATCATTGGCACTCAAGGATTTACAGAAACTGCCGGTCAGGCTGACCAGCGGTCACAGGCTCTGTGCGGGCTGCGGGGAATCGATCATCGCTAAGCAGATCCTCATGGGATCGGAGGATGAGGTCGTTGTATCTCTTTCCACCGGATGCTTCGAGGTCTCCACCACTGTGTTCCCGTACACGTCATGGAACGTCCCCTATGTGCACACCGCATTCGGAAACGGAGCGGCGACATGCGCAGGAGTGGAGACGGCATACAACGCCCTTCACAAGAAGGGAAAGATCGAGCAGAACATCAACTTCGTCAACTTCGCGGGAGACGGAGCGACCTACGATATCGGTCTCCAGGCGCTGTCCGGAGCGATGGAGAGGGGACACAGGATGGTATACGTATGTCTGAACAACGAGGCATACATGAACACTGGAATCCAGAGGTCTTCCGCTACCACGCTCGGAGCGCAGACCACCACATCATGGCCCGGTTCCGTGTCCTCCGGTAAGAAGGAGTTCTCCAAGGACCTCACTCAGATCATGGTGGCCCACAACATCCCCTATGTAGCCCAGGTATCGCCCCACAACTGGAGGGATACAGTACAGAAGGCACAGAAGGCATTCACCTGCGGAGGGCCGGCGTTCATCAACGCACTGTCGCCCTGCCCCAGGGGATGGAGGTTCGCTTCCGACCAGACCATCGCTATGGCCAAGCTGGGAGTCGAGACCTGCGTATGGCCTCTGTTCGAGGTCGTCGACGGCAAGTACGAGCTCACCGGTGAGAGTGCAAGGATCGCAGCCGGAAAGGCGGAGAAGAAGCCCGTCCTTGACTGGGTCAGCTCCCAGGGCAGGTACAAGCACCTCCTTCAGGACAGATGGGAGCCTGTCATCGAGCAGATGCAGGCCGAGGTCGACAGAAGGTGGAACAAGCTCATCAAGCTGACCGAGCTCGACTGAAACTTTACAAGGCCCTGATTCGTAGGAGACGGGGCCTTCCTTTTTTCTTATCTATAGTTTTTACTGATTTCCACAGTGCCGAGGATAGAATTCTCCCGATGCTATCATAGGTTCGGCCTTTCGTTTAAAAAGCACAAGCTGAAAGAGTAGAAAGATAAAAGTGGTTGACAGCGTGCCTGAGTTCCCGTACGCTTGCGCAATACAGTACAGACAGGTACGCGGGAGGGCTTTACTGCCGGGTTCGGAATGGGACCGGGTGTGACTCCTCCGCTATGGCCGTCATACCAAGACATGGCATGTCTGAGTGGTATATAATGGTTACTGAAAAATCTCAGGCGTCACTCAGAAGAATAGCAGATATGTGCCGCCTGCAAGAAGCCCTGCGATGAGCTCCGTGGTCCAGTTGTTTGTGAACTTGGAGATCCATCCTTTGTTCTCGAACCATTCTCCGAATAAGCTGTCCAGTATGTTCCCGAACATTCCGAATGCGAAGGGTATCAGGAAAAGCAGATCGATTCCCGAAGTCATCACCACCCATCCCACAATAGCGATCACAAAGGATACTATGAGGGAGGCTATTGTTCCCAGTTTGGACACTCCGCCGTTGGTCCCCGGCGATGTGGGTTTGAGGGTCGTGATCATATAGGTCTTGGGATCCCTCACGCCGATCTCGCTCGCTATGGTATCGGCACCTGCCACGGCGACCGTGGTCAGGAACATGATGATGTAGAGCGTCTCATCCATGTCCGTGAAGTGATGGATCATCGTCAGCAGTACGGGCGGGAAAGCGACCGCAGCCACATTCCTCCATCCGCGTTCCCCGAACTGACCTTCCTGAAGTCCCATCTCAATCTTCCTATCGATATCCCTCATGGTAGCGAAGAAACTGACAATCACGAAAAGGGTCATGATGAAGAATGCGCCAACGTTCCCGAAGAACGCCAGAAGGACACCTACTATCAGCGAAGCTATCGCTCCGTCCTTGGACACACAGTGGAGTTTGTATACTTCCACCGAGAGGATAGCTGTGATGATTACCTCAATCATCACAATGATGTGGGGGTCCATAATGGGTTGATATGCCCCATTTATAAAAAAACAATGTAGAGGACTGTTAGATTAAAGCGGTTTACTGATATTTTTCGAGGATTTCCGTTGCGTATCTTATGCATGTAGCCTTGTCCGATAAGGGGAAGAACATGACCTTTCCGGGTCTGTAAAGGGTGGTCTCCATGCCGTTCCACTCGTAGACTATCATCTGATCGTCCTTCGAGGTTATCTTCAGCCCCTCTTCCTCCATCTTCTTGGCAGCTGCTTCCATGTCTACATCCATTATGTCCACGGATACGGCCATCAGTGCCTGTCCTCCGCAGAGGCGTGCTATGGAGAACTTCACCTGAGTCCCTCCAGTGTACTTCTGACTTTTTCCCTGAAAGAATCCAGATCGGAGTCGTTGACTATCATGTAATCCGACAGGGCTATGAGGTTGCCGAGTCCCCAGCCCATCTCCCTTCTGTCGCGCTCGTCGAATTCGTCTATGTCTTTGGGGGCATCCTCGCGTCCCCTTTTTACTAGCCTTTGATAACGGATGGCCCTCGGGGCGTGGACAGCGATTATGTAGACGTCCTCGGACAGCCCCCTGTACGAGCCGACCTCATCCAGGCTTCTGCAGCCGTCCACGAGGAAGATGTCCCCTGACATCCTCTCCATGGCCCTCTTTGCCCAGATGTCCTTTCCGTGCTTCTCCCTCTCGCCGTTGGCGACCTGCCCGACAGACAATCCTTTCTGCTCCGCTCCGGACGTGACGTAGAACTCCCTTACGATATCTCCCATCCTGAGGAAGGGGATGTCCATGGAACGCGCGACGTTCAGCAGTTCCTCCTTGCCGGCTCCCGGCATTCCCGTGATGAGAAGGATCTTCATGGGATCACAGCAGGTTGTCGGAGACGTTCATAAGGACCCTGTCGCAGTAGCAGCATCTGAGCTGCGTCGGGTATCTTGAAATGACCTGGAATTCGGTATCGATAGGCTCACCCTTGTTGGTGATACAGTTGGGATTGCTGCATCTGGCTAGACCGATGACGCGCTCGCCGAGATCGACCTTGTACTTCTCGGCTACATAGAAGTCCCTGACGATGGAGATGGTGGCATCCGGTGCGATGAGTGCTATCTTCTCGGCCGTCTTGGAATCCAGTTCCATGTCCTCTATCTTGACAATGTCCTTCCATCCGCCAAGCGTGGCTGAGCTTACATGCATCCCGATGCTTATCGATGAATAGATGTTGTTCTCGTTGATGCCCAGTATCTTTATCACGTTCAGCGCCTGTCCGCAGGCTATGTGGTCGATGACAGTCCCGTTCCTGATAGGTGTCAGTCTCACCTCTTTGATCGGATTCTCGTTCGCCATCAGAGTTCGCCTCCCAGGAGTGCGTTCAGCAGAGCCATTCTCACTGGCACGCCGTTCGCTGCCTGTTCGAAGTATTTCGCATGCGGCGTCGAATCCACTTCAGGAGCGATCTCGTTTACTCTGGGAAGAGGGTGCATGACGATCAGGTCGGATTTGCCATGGGCCAGAAGTGCATTGTCGATCCTGTATGTTCCTGCTACTTTCAGGTATTCGCTGGGGTCCGGGAACCTCTCCCTCTGTATCCTCGTGACGTAGAGGACATCGGATTGGGACACCGCATCCTCTAGGTCCGTGATGATCCTGGGGCGGCTTCCGCATGATTCCAGGTGGTCGATGATGTCCTTAGGCATCATCAGGCTCTCAGGCGCGACCAGTGTGATGTCCATTCCGAACTTGGTCAGTGCCTGCGCCAGCGAGTGGACCGTCCTTCCGTACTTGAGATCTCCCACCAGTGTGATCTTGAGCCCGTCCAGAGAACCTTTGGCCCTTCTCATGGTGAAGAGGTCCAGAAGCGTCTGGGTGGGGTGGGAGCTGGCTCCGTCCCCTGCGTTTATGACCGGGTGCTCAGAGAACTTGGCAGCCAATCTGGCCGCTCCTTCGAACGGGTGTCTCAGGACCGTCGCATCGCAGTAGGCATCGACTATCTTGATCGTATCGGCAAGGGTCTCTCCCTTTGCCATTGATGTCATGGACATCTCAGAGACGTCTATGACGTCGCATCCGAGCCTGTATGCAGCGCTCTCAAAGGAGAGTTTGGTGCGTGTCGACGGCTCGAAAAACAGATTTCCGAGGATTTTTCCGTCGAGTGTACGTTTGATCTTCTCCCCTTTAGCATAGGGGACCATCTTCTCCGCCATGTCGAGAATGCCTTCGATGTCATCCTTTGAAAAGTCCATGATTGAGACGACATCCTTGTGATACAGGTCCATGATTACGACAATTGCATGCGGATATAAAGAATAAAGGGAACCGTCTGACTGTTCTCTTTCATCGTTGCGGAGTCTTAAAAGAATAAGACGAATCGTCTGGCTCATTCATCTAGGAAATCTAGATTACCTTCTTTGACCATCTTTCTGTAGAGCGCTGCGACCGCTTCGGAATGGGTCATGCCTTTCTCTTCCAGTATCTTCTCAGCGTCGTAGAGGAGGATGGGATCAACACGCACATCCACCGCCGCATCCCTCAGACGGTTGGCGCTCCTGAGCCCCTGGCCCTCGTAGATGTCGGAGATGTATCTGTTGTAGCGTACCCCTTTCTGTCTGGCCATGCTCCTTATGAGCTCGGTGGTGTTGGAACCGTATTGGGAAGCTTTCTTGATCCTGCCGGAGACCTCCGGGAATCCCAGATCGGATGCGGCAGCACGAAGCACAGCCTTGCGTTCGTCGAGCGTCTTCGGTCTGAGAATATCCGTATCCAAAGCTTCCACCGCTTCCATGACAGCGTGATCCAGATAGGGGTAGAACAGTTTCTTCTTGAAGTGTCTGGCTATTGTCGTCTCGCACGGCACGGAGACCTTCATCAGCCTATCCATCCCCCAGGCCCTCAGGCGTTCGTACTCGTCATCGCTGTCGGTGACGATGTTGTTAGTCCCGTTGAGTAGCTCATCGCTCCCCTGTCCGGTAAGAACGATCCTTTCCTCCGCTTCTCTGCATACGGTGAAGAGCTGGAGGTCGTACGTTATGGTGAAGGGGTCGCTGACACCGGTGGCAAGGATGAATTCGCGTATGGTATTCTCTATGTTCTCTTCACTGATGCGACATTGCACCCACGGGAGTCCGAGCTTCTCCGCCAGCTCTCTGCCGGCGGCGACATCGAAGGAATCATCGGTCCCGCATGTGTAGCAGGTTACGGATCTGGCATATTTGGATGCCAGCGCTGCTACCATGCCGGAATCCAATCCGCCGGAGAAGGCTATCGCCACTCTCTTCCCTTCGCAGGAGCGGCGTACCGATTCCTCCAAGGCCCTTCCGAGCCTCTCATGCTCTGCCATCGACGGTTAATCCCCCATTTAGATTGAAATAGTTACGTATGACAAGAAGGATGTTTTCCTCTAGTTGCCTTAAAATGAGTAAATCGTAGATGAGTCACATTTTATGTACATGTCTCACTTTTAGTGTTTCATGAAAAGTGATTAATATCTAGAGGTGTAACATTCTCAACATGGTCGGCGGCAACACTTCTGTGAAAAGCATTCCTTTGGACGGAAAGATAGATGACAGGCATCACGTTTCCAAGGAGCCGAAGCCCTTTGAGGACCTTCCTCCCGAGATCCAGAAGATACTTGAGGACAGGAGGGAGGATTCCAAAATCAAGAAGACCACACTCAGGATGATGGAGGGGAAGTATGTCATGAGCATCCTCTGCTACATCAATCAGATGGCACCGGTGGTCAAATCAGATATCTATAACAACATCTCCCGTGCCAACAACATGGCGACCAAGATAGATGATCTGGAAGAGCTGGGGCTGATAAGGATTTACAGGACGGCTAAGACCAATACAAACGTCATTGTCATGACGGCGAAAGGGAAGAAGGTTGCAGATCTGATAATGCTCATGGTGAACACGATCGATAGGGAACGTCCCGATCTTGATTGATTTCATTGGAGAAAAACAGGTTTCAGGGTAACACTATTTTTAATTTCGTGTTACCCATCTTCCCGATTTTAGAGTTTCACTTGAGTCCGACTATGGTTCCGTCGTCCTTGAGGTCCATCCTCATGGCGGCGGGTACCTTAGGAAGTCCCGGCATCAGCGTGAGTGTTCCGCATTCGGGAACGATGAATCCTGCTCCGGCGGAGATGTTGATCTCCCTTACGTGGAGCTTCCATCCCTTGGGCACTCCCTTCAGGGTCGATACATCGGACAGCGATGCTTGTGTCTTAGCTATACAGATGGGCAGCTTTCCGAACCCGTCCTTCTCGTATCCCTCGATCCTCTTGTCGACGAGCGGGTCGTAAGTGACTCCGTCCGCTCCGTAGATCTTCTTAGCGATGATCTCTATCTTGTTCTTGATCGGCTGATCAAGGTCGTAGAGGAACTTGAAGTCGGTCTTCGTGCTGTCTATAGTATCGACGACAGTCTTGGCCAATTCCGCTGCTCCCTCTCCGCCCTTCATGAATCCGTCGTTGAATGCAACCGGTATGCCCTTCTTCTTGCAGTGGTCGCGGATATAGTCCATCTCCTCCGGCTTGTCCTGAGCGAAGTGGTTGATTCCAACGACCACGGGTACTCCGTAGGATGACATGTTCTCGATGTGCTTGTCGAGGTTGCACATTCCCTTCTCCAACGCTTCGATCGTCAGTGTGGATTCATCATCCAGGATTCCTCCTCCGTGAGTCATCAGTGCTTTGACCGTTGCAACGATGACCACACATGAGGGCCTGAGGCCGGATTCTCTGCAGACGATATCCATGAACTTCTCTCCTCCCAGATCGGAGGCGAAACCGGATTCCGTCACGACGTAATCTGCAAGTTTCAGTGCAGTCCTTGTGGCGATTATCGAGTTGTTTCCGTGTGCGATGTTCGCGAAGGGGAATCCGTGTACGAATACAGGCTGTCCTTCGAGCGTCTGTACGAGGTTTGGATTGATGGCATCCTTCAGGAGGACCATCATCGCTCCTACGCATTTGAGGTCCTTGACCGTTACGGGTTTGTTGTCGTACGTGTAGGCGACTACTATCCTCTCGAGCCTTGCCCTGAGGTCTGCACGGTCCTTTGCGAGGCAGAGGATTGCCGCGATCTCAGATGCCGAAGTGATGATGAATCCGGATTCGTGGGGGACTCCGCCCTTGATCTTGTCCTTTCCGAGTCCTGTGACGATGTTCCTCAGTTCACGGACGTTCATGTCGACGGTCTTTCTCCACACGACACGTGCGGGGTCTATTCCAAGAGGATTATCCCTTACAAGCTCATTGTCGACTATGGCAGATAGAAGGTTGTGGGCCGCTGCTACGGCATGGATGTCTCCGGTGAAGTGTAGGTCGATATCCCACATGGGGTATACCTGTGCGTTCCCTCCACCTGTCGCTCCGCCCTTGATTCCGAATGTGGGTCCTAGGGACGGTTCCCTGAGGGCTCCGACGACGCTCTTTCCGAGATAGCCCAATCCCTGCATAAGGCCGATGGACGTTACGGTTTTACCTTCGCCGGCTGGGGTGGGGGTTATTGCCGTGACCATGATGAGCTTCCCGTCTTTCTTGTCCTTGAGTTTTTCCAGGTTCTCGATCGGGACTTTTGCGATATATCTTCCGTAAGGGCTGATGTCGTCCTCGGAAAGTCCGATCTTTGCTGCGATTTCCTTGATGGGTTTGGGGTTCGCTGCATAGGCGATCTCGATATCAGATAACATGAGTGCAGTCATAGATTACGTCCTAATAAGTGTACGTCCGCTGCCCTTCTCTGAAACGTCTTAAAAGCTTATTCTTCTACAAAATTTTAGGACAAACTAAAATTATAAATACAATTTAGTTATTCCTAAATCTGTGAATCAAATGATGCAGTACATCATTGGTCCAAGAAGGAGACACCGAGTCTTCAAGCCATCAAACCAATTAGTACCACAATCCGGGAATCGGGGGGTTCCCGGACCCTATTAAACCTTTTAGGCAGAAATACGAGGAACCGCGCCGAAACCATGATAGCCTCAAGGATGTAACCGATAACCTCTCGTCGCGGAACCGGGTATGGAGCATAATTAGTAACCATGCACCAGGGGCCAAAACCCCTGGTGATTTTTGTCCGTTTTGATGAAATTTAGACAAAACTAACAATTTTAATGACTAACTCAATAAATCCTTTAATATACTTGTTTTAGGATGACCTAATGATAATATGGATAGCCCCCAATCCCCAAACACCCAGCACCTGGCAGGAGGTTCTGCCATTCCCGTATCCCTCATGAAGAGAGGAGAGTACGGGACGGTCAACAAGGTGTCTGGTAAAACAGATATCAGGAGATTCCTGGAAGGATTGGGTTTCGTACCCGGAGCGATGGTAAGGATCGTCAAGAGCGACTTGAGCGGTCATATCCTCGAAGTTAAAGGTTCCAGGATTGCCCTGGATAGTTCTATGGCCACTAAAATCATGGTCGACCAGTGAGCCGATATCATGCGCACCCTCAGAGATGTACCCGTAGGTTCTTCCGCCAAAGTGAAGAAGATCAACGGCGAGGGTGCTGTGAAGCGCCACATCATGGACATGGGTATAACCAAAGGGGTAACGATCACCATACGCAAGACCGCCCCTCTCGGAGACCCTATAGAGATAACGCTGCGCGGATATGAGCTGACTCTCAGGAAAGCCGATGCAGGTATGATCGAGATTGAATGATCCGCTATCTCTTATGAAAAGATACCATGAATCATATCATCGCGCTGGCAGGCAACCCCAACTGCGGAAAGACTACTCTCTTCAATGCATTGACAGGGTCATCTCAGCGCGTGGGTAACTGGCCCGGTGTGACCATCGACAAGAAGGTCGGGAGGATCAAGGGGACCGACAGCGAACTTGTGGATCTCCCGGGAATCTATTCCCTGTCCCCGTACTCTCCTGAGGAGATTGTAACCAGAAATTTCATCGTAGGCGAGAAACCTGACGCCCTCATCAATATCGTCGATGCCACCAACATCGAGAGGAACCTGTATCTGTCATTGCAGCTTATCGATATGGGCATACCCATGGTTATCGCTCTCAACATGATGGACGAGGTTGAGAAGCGCGGCGATAAGATCGATATCGATGTCCTGTCAAAGGGCCTGGGTGTTCCGATTATTCCGATTTCCGCGGCGAAGAAGGAGAACATCGACGGACTGGTCGAGAAGATAATGGAGGTCGCAGACAGCCATCAGCTTCCCATACCCGCTAGCTATGAGGATTCGCTCGAAGAGGTCGCGGCGGCCGCGGAGAAAGTTCTCCGGGGCAAGGTTCCTACGGACAACATGAGATTCTATGCATTCAAACTCATCGAGGACGACCAGCTGGTTAATGAAGTGGTTCCCGGTGCGAGGGAGTCCATCAAAGAGGATATACAGAGGCTCGAAACTGAGCATGACGATTCCGCGGATTCCATCATAGCGAACAGCAGATACGATAAGATCACCGGTCTTGTTCAGAAAGCTGTTACGCATGCTCCGAGGCTTGAGAAGGGAACGCTGTCCGACCGCATAGACAGGTACGTGACTAACAAGTACCTCGGAATCCCCATATTCATAGCAATCATTGCCTTCGTCTATTTCCTGGCGATGTTCGACAGCCCAGACTGGAGTTCCCCAGGAGCCTGGGCCACAGGGGTTCTGAACGATGCCTTCGCCAACTTCAGTGCTGGTGTTGCGGACTGGTGTGCCAGTGAAGGTGTCAACGAGATCCTGACGAGTCTGCTTACAGACGGAATAATGTCGGGAGTCGGAGCCGTCCTCGGTTTCCTTCCTCAGATAATCGTGATGTTCGCCTGTCTGAACATCCTGGAGGAGATCGGATACATGGCCCGCGTGGCGTTCGTCATGGACCGTATCTTCAGATACTTCAACCTCTCCGGAAAATCATTCATCCCCCTCCTGGTGGGAACCGGCTGCGGTGTCCCCGGAGTAATGTCCTCCCGTACCATCGAGAGCGAATGCGACCGCCGTATCACCGCGATGACCGTCACATTCATGCCGTGCAGCGCCAAGCTGCCAGTGATATCCGCTATAGCCGGTGCATTGGCAGGTAACATGTGGGTCGCTGTATACGCCTACTTCATGGGTATCGTATTGGTGATTATGTCAGGGATAATCCTGAAGAAGTTCCAGAGGCTGTCAGGGGATCCTGCACCGTTTATCATGGAGCTCCCTCCCTATCATGCTCCCAAGGTCATGTCTATCATCAAAGGCATTTGGGAGAGATGTTGGGCGTTCATCAAAAATGCAATGACCGTAGTGCTTCTGGCGACCGTTGTCATCTGGGTACTGTCCCACTTCGATTTCGCATTCCACTATCTGGATCCGAATACGCAGATGGATGATTCCATACTGTCTGCTCTGGCAGGTGCGATAGCCTATCTCTTTATGCCTCTGGGCTGGGGAGACAACTGGGAGCTTACTGCAGCTACTATAACGGGATTCATGGCGAAGGAGGATATCGTCGCCACGCTCGGAGTTCTGTTATTGGGAGACACCGAAGCCTCCATTTCATCTATATCTGCGGCATTAGCGGATCTACTTGGCAACGGAGCGGCAATTATGTCGTTCTTCAGTTTCAACATATTCTGTGCCCCATGTGTAGCAGCAGTGACGGCCATACATAGGGAACTGGGTTCCTGGAAGTCCACCGGACTGACTTTGCTTTACCACACTCTGCTGTCCTATTCCGTCGCATTGTTCGTATATGTGATCTACGGCACTTTGGACGGAACTTACATAGAGCCGTACGTGTATGTACTCGCAGTAGCTTCCGCAGCGTTACTGATCTACCTGCTGGTGGCCAAGGATCCGTTCAGACAGAAGAGTAGGAAGGTGAGCGAATGAACACGGCCGAATTGATAGTTCTCATAGTCGTTGTGATCCTTATCGGAAACGCCATCTGGTTCCTCGTCAGGACAAGGAAGAAGAGGAAATGCAACTGCGGATACAATTGCGGAGCGTGTGAGAAATGTTCAGCTCCCGATATAATCGTACCCGAGGATCCCGACAAGAAAGATGAGTGATTTGTCATTCCGGAACTGGTTCAGAGCCTTTTTCTTTCTTAGTATTTAGTATAGCTTTATTTATTTTCGGTAAAACTAAAAATTAAATACAAAAAATTAGGTATGCCTAATTATGAGTCTGTTCGAAACGTCTCCCCCCATGAACAATCTGGACGTCAAGATGTGCAGGGGACCTTCGATCCCTCTCTCGTTCCTGAGAATGAATCAGCCCGGTACCATAGTAAGGATATCGGGAAGAGAGGACGTGAAGAAGTTCCTTGCCGGACTTGGATTCATTGCGGGGACTGAGATCAGGATCATCAATTCCGTCAACGGCAACGTCATCGTGGAACTTAAAGGGTCCAGAGTGGCTATCGACTCGGAAATGGCTTCCAAGATCATTTGCACCCCATGAGCTGATAGTATGACTACATTGAAGGAGACCGCTGTCGGATCCAATGTTACAGTTAAGAGGATCTGCGGCGAAGGAGACCTTAAGAGACACATCATGGAGATGGGCATCACGAAAGGTGCCGAGATCTATGTTCGCAAGGTAGCTCCGCTTGGGGATCCCGTAGAGATCACCGTGCGCGGCTATGAGCTGAGTCTCAGAAAGGAATACGCGGAGCTGATCGAGGTCGAATGATCTCTTCAACTCGGTCCGCCGTACATTTTCTGACGGCGGTTGCCAAGGAGTGAATGAATATGAGTTTTACAATTGCATTGGCCGGAAATCCCAACAGCGGTAAGACCACTCTGTTTAACTTGTTGACAGGGGCTTCCCAGCGTGTCGGGAACTGGCCCGGTGTGACCATCGATAAGAAGGTCGGAAAGATCAAGGGCACCGATTCGGAGCTCGTGGATCTTCCCGGAATCTATTCGATGTCACCTTATTCCCCTGAGGAGATTGTCTCGAGGAATTTCATCGTTGACGAGAAGCCCGATGCGGTGATAAACATCGTGGACGCTACGAACCTGGAGAGGAACTTCTTCCTCTCACTCCAGCTGATTGATATGGGCATCCCCATGGTCATCGCTCTGAACATGATGGACCAGGTCAGACAGCTGGGAGACAAGATAGATGTTGGCAAGCTTTCGGAAGGATTGGGTGTCGATATAGTCCCTATTTCCGCTGCGAAGAAGGAGAACATTGACGAGCTTATTGCCAAGGTCATGGCCGTCGCCGAGTCGAAGAAATTGCCCAAGGCGATGAAGTATTCTGACGACATCATGAGGATAGAGGCCGCAGCAGAGGTCGCTCTGAGCGGAAAGGTTCCGGAAGAAAACATCAGGTTCTACGCTTACAAGCTGATCGAGGATGATTCCGCGGTCAACGAGATTGTCCCCGGTGTCAGGGATTCGCTGAATCTGGCGATCAAGGATCTGGAGAACCAGTATGATGATTCTGCAGATTCAATCATTGCTGACAGCAGATACTCGAAGATTACAGAGGTAGTATCCGGAGCCTACACCAAAGCTCCCAGAGATGAGAGGGGAACGCTGTCCGACCGTATCGATAAAATCGTGACGCACAGGATACTCGGACTTCCAATATTCATAGCGATAATTGCATTGGTCTACTTCATTGCCATGTACGACGGTGATTGGGGGCAGTCCCCAGGAGCCGCGGCGACTGCATGGGTGAACGATGTTCTCTTCGGAGAGATAATCGAGCCCGGTGCGGCTGATTGGTGTGACTCCATGGGAGTCAGCGAGCCCCTTAAGGGATTGCTGGTCGACGGTGTAATTCACGGAGTGGGTGCTGTTCTCGGATTCCTGCCCCAGATGATCGTTCTGTTCATCTGCTTGGTCATCCTGGAAGAGGTCGGATACATGGCTCGTGTGGCGTTCGTCATGGACCGTATCTTCAGATACTTCAACCTCTCCGGAAAATCATTCATCCCCCTCCTGGTGGGTACCGGATGCGGTGTCCCCGGAGTCATGTCCTGCCGCACCATCGAGAGTGAGGCGGACCGCCGTATAACGGCAATGACGGTAACTTTCATGCCCTGCGGTGCCAAACTGCCCGTTGTAGCGGCGATCACAGCCGCTCTTGCCGGAGCGTGGTGGGTAGGAGTGCTCGCTTACTTCGGAGGAATCGTTCTCGTTATCGTGTCAGGAATAATCCTGAAGAAGTTCAAGCACCTGGCAGGAAAGCCTGCACCCTTCATCATGGAGCTCCCTCCCTATCGTCTGCCCGGACTGTACAGCAGTCTCAAGACAGTTTTCGACAGGTCATGGGCGTTCGTCAAGAAGGCAGGTACGATCATCCTGCTGACTGTCATAGTCATCTGGTTCCTTTCCCACTACACATTTAGCTTCAACTTCATCGATCCCGAGGAAGATATGGGCGATTCCATCTTAGCCGGAATCGGAGGCGTCTTCGCATACCTCTTCATGCCTCTGGGATGGGGAGACAGCTGGGAGCTCGCATCAGCGACTATCACCGGACTCATAGCCAAGGAAGATCTCATTGGAACTCTCGCCGTCGTGCTAGGTTCCGGAGAGGAGGCAGAGGAGGTCGGAGAGATTCTCGCACTCATACTGCCCAAGAGCGCAATCATGTCGTTCTTCGTGTTCAACATGTACTGTGCGCCCTGCTTCGCAGCGATCGGAGCCATCCACAGGGAACTCGGTAACTGGAAGCACACAGGAATCGCTATCGCATACCAGTGTCTGCTTGCATATGCAATCGCCAGTATCGTGTATGTGGTATACGGTACATGTATCGGCGACAACATCGAGGTATACTCGTATGTGGTAGCAGTCATAGCCGCGATTGTCCTGGTGTATGTCCTGGTGGCGAAGGATCCCTTCAGGCAGTTTAAGAAACCGCAGGAAGTGGCAGCATGATCATGGGTGACCTGATTGTCGGAGGAATCATCGCAGTCATGGTTATCCTGGCCATCTATGTCCTTATACGCAACAAACGTAGCGGCAGGAACAGCTGCGGATGCAAGTGCTCCGGATGTTGCCAGTCCCAAGCGTCGAATGTCATCACGATTGATGATTCATGCGATTGCTGTAAGAAAGAATGACAAACAAACTGGGGGGGGGGAGACCCCCCTTACTTATCTGACGTTCTGTAATAATCTTTTGACTCTGTTCGATGCATTTTCGGGAAATCAGGTTATATATTATCAAACTGGTTTCCGACCACATCACCCCGGTGGTATCTGATGTTTACAAGTTTATCGGTGCAGCAAGTTATTGCCATAATCGCTTCGATCGCAGGAATAATCGCGGCATATGTCCGTTTCCGTCATATTAGGCATTTGGATAAGGTAGATGCATTCAGGAGCAATCACGATCTGGTCTCCAAGAGCCGTTTCATCTACTCCGAGGAGGCGCTCAAGGCCTATTATCAGTATGAGAGGAAATGTCCTGAGAAGAGCACCATGAACAGCCTATATCTGATAGCCAGAGAATCCTGGATTCAAGTGATGGATCTGGATAAGATAAAGGTCACAAACGATGCTGAAATGTACCGGGGAAATGCGATCTTCAACATCATGAGGGCGACATTGCTCCCAGATATGAGGAAGACTTATTCTCAGAACTTGAGGAAATATGTGGGGGCACCGGTATTCAACGCCGGAGTTATTGCGATTAGTACGGACACAGAGGCCGATGACGGGATAATTATCAGTGCATACGAGACCAGATATTTCGATTATCTGAATCACATTGGCATGAGGGAGATGTATGTTGCCAAGCTCATCGAGGACAGTTTCAAGAAGGAGGATGACAGTGCAAAGAAGAAATTGGACAAGATGTTTGACAAGCTCCCGATGTTGGATCTCACGAACCGTCCCGCGGTCATAGGCGCGTGTGCACTGTGCTTCTTCAACAACGTCAGGGAATCCAAGGATGACAAAGGCGAAGGAGAGACCTATCTGCTGGTCCACAGGAGGAACGGGAAAGTGGCCGAAGCGAGGAATACCATTTCCATGACCCCTGCAGGAGCGCTGACATGGGATGACGACCCCGCCGTCAAGGAGAACAGGGACAACATGGCCTTCTACAGTACGATCATCCGCGAATTCGAGGAGGAGGTCCTGGGATGTGTCGAGGTTGAATGGGCGGACAAGTACACCAAACCGGAGGTGCTCACAGATCGGAAAATCTTCCAGTACAAACATCTCGGTATGGGTCTCGATCCTCTCAGCACCAAGATGGAACAGATGTCAATGATCGTCGTCGACGGAGGAGACGTTTGTGACGATCTGAAGAACTACATCATCAAGAAGCGCCTAATCGAATTGGATGACTGCAAATTCATGACGGTGGGTGACCTCAAAAGGATTGTCAACAATGATTCCTCCGAGGGAGACATACACATAACCAAGGTCAACTACGAGAACCTTCTGAGGCTGATGCTGAGCAAGGAATCCATGCCTGTGTTCAGGGAGGCCATCCACCAGGTACTCAGGGTGGAAAACGCTGAGATCAGAAAGATGATTGATTTGAAAGATTATAAAAAGGAACATTTCCTGAAGGTTATGGACGAAGTCAACAAAGAAGTCAGAACCTGATGATGCGGGAATTCTTGCAGTATGATCGGAGATGTACCATCCTCTACATGGAAGAAATGATGGTTGATGTCGATGCTGAGAATCTAAAGTTGATGGTATGGTCTGCTTCGTCACCGGATCTCAGGGGTGTAGTGTGATGAGTTCCCATCTGCTGTTAGTCTAAATATATTGGATATATCCAATAAATACCGAATATACAATCATTAATGCGCGGGTCATTCGCCTCACTGTCATGATGATAAACCGTCTATGATTAAATGCACCTGAAAAAATCGTTGCTGGCTAACAGTATTGGCGGACCCGCCGGGAACCGCTTAAGGCAATGGCCAGACATCGAAAATCAAGGTAACTTATACCCCGTATATGGGCATAAGTTCGGTAACATATCCGATGAAATAATGCCTCACAGAATGATGAATTCAGTCGTATATGTTGGACCTGTGTCCTATCTCGACCAACAGGATCACAAGTTTTCCTTTGTTGATCTTGCTGATGAGCCTGTAGTCCCCCACCCTGTATCTCCACAATCCGACCTTATCGCCGGTCAGTGCTTTCCCTAAAGCGAACGGATTGTCAGTACCATCAAGATGTTTGGAGATCCAGTTGAGTATCATCGTTCTTGTGAAACGATCCATCTTCCTCAACTGCTTGATAGCATCATCGGTATACTCAACGGAATAACTCACTCTTCATCACCGAACATCTTGAGGACTTCTGCGTGAGAGTATGTCTTCGGATTGTCAAGGTATCTCCTGTATGCCGCTTCGCCGACAGCGATG
>SUSW01000053.1 GCA_015063235.1 Thermoplasmata archaeon
AGGCTGTCAAGGGTTCGAATCCCTTCAGGCCCGCCAATGGACTTCATGAGAGATCGACGGCAGATCAAGTATGAGGAAAGGCACACACTTTTTCTCAATCCAATAAACGTCTTCCCCAGATGACCGGTCTGGAAAAAAGTAGGTGAAAACTTGGCAACAGAAAGCATCTCGTTCAATGTTCTCACGCACTGTTTAGTGCCTGAGCATCACCTCTTGTCTCAGGAAGAGGCACAAGCGGTTCTCGATAGGAAGGGAATCAAACTGGAGCAGCTTCCCAAGATAAGAAAAAGTGACCCGGGAGTAAAAGTCCTGGAGAGTATTCACGGCCCTATCGAAGAGGGACGCGTTATCAAAATCGTAAGGAAGAGCAAGACCGCCCAGGAATTCGTGGCGTACAGGCTCGTGACGAGGGGATGAAGATGAGGGATTTAGTACAGCTTTATTTCTCAGAGCACAACATCGTCAACCACCATCTTTCGTCCTTCAACGATTTCCTCGCAACCGAAGACAATGTCAACAGCAGGATGCAGAGGATCGTCGATGATATCAGGGTGCCCACCGATGACGCGGTCCGCGGAATTATCAAGCTGGATCCTGAGCGTACCGGAGGAAGGAACCTCGAGATCCGCATCGGAAGGAGGAGGGATGAGGACGGTCACATCGATGTGAACGCCAAACCCACAATCCGTATCGGAGACCCCTATGTCAAGGAGGCCAACGGATGCGAGCACTGGACCACCCCCATGGAGGCAAGGCTCAGAAAGTTCAACTACGCATCACGTGTCGAGGTCTTCTTCGAGATCCTCGAGAATGGCGAGGAAATGGACGGAGAGTCCTCAGGATGGCTCTGGGTAGGGGATCTGCCCATCATGGTCAAGTCAAAGGGATGCAGCTTGAACAAGGAGAGCCTTGAGCGCCACCTCGAGCACGGACTCACGGAAGAGGAGTACGAGGCAGAGCTCGTCAAGGAGAAAGAGGACCCGAGGGAGCCCGGAGGATACTTCATCGTCGGAGGAACCGAGAGGGTCTTGATAACATTAGAGGACCTGGCACCTAACAGGGTCATGGTCGAGTACAACGAGAAATACGGCGCGGCAGTCGAAGTTGCCAAGGTCTTCTCACAGAAGGACGGTTACCGTGCTCTGACTCTCGTGGAGAAGAAGAAGGACGGAATGCTCTCAGTATCCGTCCCCGCAGTATCCGGATCAATCCCGCTTATAGCGCTTATGAAAGCTCTGGGAATGGAGTCCGATCAGGAAATCTACGACACCATCGTGTCCGATGAGCTCATGGCCAACACGGTTTACGCCAACATCGAGTCCGCATTTGACAAGAAGACCTATGCGCCCAATGGATTCCACACCACAGAGGATGCAATCCTGTTCCTCGAGAGGAACTTCGCAGCCGGTCAGGCGAAGGAATACAGGACCAAGAAGGTCGAGTCAATTCTCGACCGTTCGCTTCTCCCCCACCTCGGAGACACATACGATGACAGGATGAAGAAAGCCATCTTCCTGGGACGTGTGGCACGTTCTGTTCTCGAACTTTCGCTCGAGAAGAGGAACGAGGATGATAAGGACCACTATGCGAACAAGAGGCTCAAGCTCTCCGGAGACCTTATGGAGGATCTCTTCAGGACAAGCTTCAGCAGCCTCATGAAGGACCTCAAGTACCAGCTCGAGAGGAGCTGGGGAAGGAAGAAGAACGAGAAGTTCGACATCAGCACCATCCGTTCCTCCATCAGGACCGAGCTGCTGACGCACAAGCTCATCCACGCACTCGCGACCGGAAACTGGGTCGGAGGGCGTGCAGGAGTGTCCCAGCTTCTTGACAGGACATCCAACCTTTCAGCTATGTCCCACCTCAGGAGGGTCACTTCTTCACTTACAAGGAGCCAGCCTCACTTCGAGGCCCGTGACCTTCACCCCACACAGTGGGGAAGACTGTGCCCTTCGGAGACACCTGAAGGACAGAACTGCGGTCTGGTGAAGAACGCAGCACTGATCATCGAGATATCCGAGGGAATCCCCGAGATGGATATCAGATGGATGCTCAGGGAGCTCGGAATCAAATCCGTCAAGACAGCGGACGAGACCCGTATCTATGTCAACGGGGATCTCGTCGGTGTCCACGACGATGCGAAGAAGCTCGTCAGTGAGATCAGGGAGCGCAGGAGATGCGGTCTCATCTCCGGTGAGATCAACGTGCGCTTCGATCAGGAGGTCAACGAGGTCATCATCAACTGTGATGAGGGACGTCTCAGAAGGCCCCTGCTTATACTGAAGAACGGCAGGCTCGCACTCACAAGGAAGCACATCGAGGGAATCCGCGAGGAGAAGATCAAATGGAACGATCTCTTCCGCGAGGGAATCATCGAGTGGATCGATGCAGAGGAAGAGGAGGACGCACTCGTCCTTGTAGACGCTTACGACACACCTTCAAGGTGCCCCTGCTGCAACCATTCGCTCTCACCCATGGATGCGGATTGGATGAATCCCGGAAAAGATGGGGATGTCGTCCTGAAGTGCAAGTGGTGCGAGGAGGAGTTCACAGTACCCTCCAAGCTCGACCCGAAGTACACCCATATGGAAGTCGACCCGATGATCATCATCGGAGTCGGATGCGGTATCGTTCCCTACCCCGAGCACAACTCGGCACCCCGTATCACAATGGGTGCGGCAATGGGTAAGCAGGCCCTGGGAATCTCATGTTCCAACTACAGGATCAGGCCCGACACAAGGGGTCACCTGATGCACTACCCGCAGATTCCCATGGTACAGACCCAGACAATGAATTTCATGCACTACGAGCATAGGCCCGCAGGACAGAACTTCTGTATCGCGGTATTATCTTATCACGGTTACAACATCGAAGATGCTCTGGTCATGAACAAGAGCTCCGTGCAGAGAGGTCTCGGAAGGTCCACCTTCCTCAGGTCCTACTCTGCTGAGGAGCACCGCTATCCCGGAGGAACCGAGGATGCGTTTGAGATTCCTCAGCCCGATGTAACCGGTGCACGTGAGGAGGACAAGTACTCCATGCTCGGAGACGACGGTCTCATCCTGCCCGGATCCAGGGTCGGAAGCTCGGACGTCCTTGTCGGAAAGACGTCGCCTCCCAGGTTCAACGAGGAGGAGACAGACTTCCTTACGCCTCAGAAGAGGAGGGAGACGTCAGTTACCGTCAGGCACGGAGAGAGCGGATATGTGGATTCAGTTATGATCACCGAGGACCTGGACGGACGCAAGCTCGTACGCGTGAAGGTCAGGGACCAGAGGATCCCCGAGCTCGGAGACAAGTTCTGTTCAAGGTTCGGACAGAAGGGAGTCGTCGGAAGGCTCGTCGACCAGTGCGACATGCCTTTCACCAAGGACGGAGTCACACCCGACCTCGTCGTCAACCCCCACGGTATCCCGTCCCGTATGACCATCGGACACGTTCTCGAGATGATCGCAGGTAAGGTCGGATCGATGGAGGGACGCTTCATCGACGGTACCGCGTTCTCCGGAGAGAATGAGGAGTCCATTCGTGACGGTCTCGTCAGGAACGGATTCAAGGACACCGGAA
>SUSW01000020.1 GCA_015063235.1 Thermoplasmata archaeon
CCGGAAGAAGGAGAACGGTGGCAAACGCGTGGATGTCACGCCTGCGATGAAATTGGGTCTGACCGACCATGTTTGGGGGATGACGGAGTTGATGTCTTTTCTTTATAGACAAAACATCAACTAAAAAGTATCACATTACCATTAGATTTGTCTGAAGACTCTTCAAGGTATCTAATCGATGTTTTGTGCATATCTACAGATATCATCTTTTCACTGAACATATCACATGTTGAACAAACAGCGTATCTGAATCCCGGATCCGGATGGTACTCCTTGAAGTGGAACCGACGCGGATCTGCATCCTGATCGACACCAATCGGGTCATCCAGGCATATGTTGAAGCGGTCCAGCTCCAAACCCAATCCGGCCCCCAAGGCCTTGAGGAAGCTCTCCTTGAGGGTCCAAAAACGGTAGAATGAATCGTATTTCAATCCTTCAGAGGCGGCTACTATGGTCGAGTATTCCTCATCAGTAAAATTCATTCTAGCAATATCGATATCTATTGGCTTGACCTCCTCGACATCGCAGCCCACATCCTCCGGAGCAACCGAGCACATGACACGATTGCCCGAATGCGAGAGATTGAAACAAACATCATAATCTTTCAGAAATGGTTTACCGTTTACCCCCTCAATAACTTCGTAGTCAGTAATGCCGAAGTCGTTCAGTGCGTTGAATAGAAGAAGTTCCACACCGATCGATAGCGCCCTGTCCCTGTCAAAGACGTACCCTACAGCCTTAGCCCTCCTATAGGGTAGTACTTACCTGATGAGTCTGGCCAAGAGGTCATCCTGCATAAGTGCATCCGTATTGGAATAGTACGTGATAACCTCGCAGCATTTCGTGATCCTGCATCACCACGGAAATAAGATTGAATACAGGTTTATAGATACTGGGTATGCTTCCTGCATTCCGCAGGTTTATCTATTACGAACAGTTGTGAAACCTAGGTTGCAGCCATGAAAACGTTCAGAGCGGAGGTAGGAGAGGTCATATGCACAGATGACCGCAACGAATGGCGCGAATGGCTACAGGGTAACTTCGAGACCTCTGACGAGGTCTGGATATCGTTTCCCACCAAGAGTTCCGGCGAACCGGGCATGACTTACAACGATGCGGTCGAAGAGGCACTGTGCTTCGGATGGATCGACAGCATCACCAAGAATCTTGATGAGAACCATCACCTCAAACGCTTCACGCCCAGGAAGAAGGGCAGCACCTACTCCAGACCCAACATAGAACGTCTGATTTGGCTCGATTCCATGGGGATGATACACCCCTTGATCAGAGAAAATGTCGAACCGCTGCTAAAAGAGAAATACATGTTTCCCAAGGATATCGTGAGGAAACTCAAAAAGGACGAAACTGTTTGGCAGAATTTCCAATCTTTTTCGGATTCATACAAGAGGATTAGGGTCGATTACATAGATTCGGCAAGGGACCGTCCTGAAGAGTTCAATAAACGGCTGAACAACTTCATCAACAAGACCCGTGAGAATAAGCTTATCATAGGCTACGGCGGAGTGGACAAATATTATTAAGTGCCGAAACGGCAATTTTGCAGCACTTTTGGAAGAAAAATAGGTCTGGATAAAGCCAGTTAAGGCTCCTGCTTCCCGTCAACCCTTTTATTTTATTATAGGTATTCACAACCATCTAAGGAGGCTATATCCTGAAAATGAAAATGATGATTTTGGCTCTAGTAATAGCGGCCACATTCGTCGTTCCCGCCTCTTTCATCGCCAATTCCGATTCGGTCGATGGAACTGATGATGCCAGCCTTCTGCTGGCTGAGAACGACAGTATGGAATCCAGCACATTGCTGGTTTCTGACGAAATGACGGAGTATGAACTCCCAACGAATATCACCGAGAGCATAACGATTCCAGAGGGCTACTATGTTGTCTTCAAAAGCAACTATGTCATGTCCGAAGGCGCTTGGATCTACTTCGAAGCTGGTTCTGAACTGAGGTTCGAAGCATCCGAGCAGTTCTCGATCGTTGCCAGGGATAACTGCGGCATCAGTATGGAGGAGGGCTCCTATTTCACCGCGGCCTGGGGAGACGATATGTACTCGATGCTCATCGATGAGGAAGAGACGGTGGGATTCACAGGTCAGCTGGATTATGTTGTAGGTCTGGTGATCCTCCCCGATACCAAGATAACTCTGAACCTCAGAATAATGGACACTTCGAAGATCACCTACAACGGAATGATCCTCAATTTCAACGGCGACCTCACTGTAAGGGCAGAATTCAAGGTAAGCGGAGACATCTCATCATTGGTCGACGGTATCGCCAAGGCAGACTTCTTTGCCAATGGAAACATGACGGTAGAATGCAGTGAAATCGAATTAGAGATCGCTGAAACCAAGATCTCTGCCGAGAATGTGTCCTACCTGTATGATGTCACTTTTGCTACCCCTAAGAGCCTCGGTACCGACTACGCTCAGTTCACAATCACCGGTTCCGATAAGATGGACCTGAATGCCATAGGTCTCAAGGCAGACATCTCAGACAGTGCTACACTCGTTATCAGGATGTTCATTGACGGTGATGCCTCGATGAACGACCTAGAAATTAACGGTTCAGCTGAGTCCGTAATCAACATCAAAGATCTGGATACCGAAGACGAAATCATTGTCAAGGATGCTTCCATTATCAACACCTTCGATTTCACCGGAGATGCCTTGGCAACCACAAAGATCGCCATAGGATATCTTCAGATACCCTACACCATCAAGGATGAAGATGGCATGATGATTCTCGAGGACCTCGCGTTCACATCTAATTTCAACTTCAAACTGAACACCCTTGGAGAAATCCTGTCCTTCCAGAACTTCAAGAACATCTACACATACATTACAGAGGATTTCGTTGCTGAAGACGCTGAACAGTACATCTACGACTACTTCTACCCGCAGCTGATAGTGTTCTGTCCTGACTGCCATGATATGATCGATTCGCTGATCAAATCAACCATAGCGGAACTCCCGGAAGAGTCCGTTCTGCCCCTGGGCGCTGTTTGCGGATTCTTCAACCACATGGCTACCGAGAAGATGATCAACCTGCAGATGGCATACGAGAACATACTCAGCAATACCGAGGACCAGGACTTCATTGAATACATGATTGGCTGCCAGAAATTCATGATGAGTGTCGGCTTCGGCTACGAAGTGTTCGTACCGCCCACCATTACATTGGACAGCCAGCTGAACATCGGATCCATCATCTACACTGACAGTGTCGATTTCGCTACTGTGAAAGGTTTCTACTGTATGGCCACAGTATCTATTATCGACGATGAACCCGCGACATCCCTGAACATCGGCTACCAGGAGGCATTCTGCAACATGGTCAAGTCCGGAAAGAACCTGGACATCGATCTTCCTGCTGCCAACTTGTCGATCAGCACGCAAGGACAGACCATAGACGTCACAATTCTGACAGAAGGCGACTTCAGCTATAGGAACGACCTTCTGGACCTGGACATTCAGGGAGAGGACCTCTATTTCAAGTTCAGCATGTCAGAGGCCCTAGGTCACTTCAATTCTGAAAGCACAATCAAGATCGGCAAACTGTCTGCAGATAACAATCTGAACTACTTGGAGATCGATGGTCTGGTGTGCACCGATAGAACGAAGATCGATGTCCCCATAGATTCCATCGACGATGTCATAAGGATCTACTTCGCAGTTACGACGCACGAATTCCCCGGCGTACCCACCGACCCGTTCGGAGTATTCGACCTCATGAAAGAATACACGGGAGTTGTCGCTGAAGCGATCGATGTCGATGTCAAAGAAATCACCATCCTGAATGCCAACGAGATGTACTGCGAACACATGGCAGTCAGAATGAGCGACGAAATCTTCGGAGAGGCCACCGTCAACGGTTTCGGAATGACTGAAATCTTCGGAATCTACCAAGGAGATGTCGAATGCTCAGCCTATATCCACATGAAAGATGCAGAAATAGACTATCACGGCGACAACTCTTCCAACCATGTTGAGATCACCAACCTCTACTCCAACACGGAACTCGTTGCGGACAACCACCTGCTCTTCGAACTCAATGGTTCCATCTTATTTGCAGACGGCGAGACGACGGAAATGGAAGACATCATCATTCTGGAGAAAGCTGATATGAGCTTAGACATATACCCCGATACGTTCGGAACAGTCTATGAGATCCAGAAATTCGACGGGTCCCTCCGCATGTTCGAGAGGGGAATCTGGGCCGATTTCGGCAATGTCGCCTACGATACCGAAACTGGCGACATTAAAGCTGGAAATGTCAAGGTGTCCGGGTGCGATGCACTCCCAGGCTCCACGATGAAGTCCGTCTCGGGAACCATAAAGGATGTCGTCATCTATATGAACGACGAAATGAGATTCGTCTGCAGCGGATATGACCTGAATGTGTCCATGCACAACGGATCAATCCATATGAAGGTCAACGACGACGGATCAGGCAAAGCCATCTACGATGTAGATGGAGTTGTGTTCTTTGATGACTGCCGTAAGAACAGTCTCCTCAGCAGGCTCATGTACCTGAACGGAGGAGCAACAGTCCAGACCACCGACATCAAAGGCGACGGAATGCTTGTCACCAGCCTTGCCACTTCTGGCGTACCGTACACAGGCGTGCTTTATGCCAATCAGGGATACGTCACTGAGGGCCTCATTCTGGTATTAGACGTGCAGAACGCGGCATTCGGTTTCGAGAACGGAAAGATCACTCTCAGAGCATTCGACGGATACACCCTTGACCCGCAATCCTACGTCGGATTCACGATCAAGGACGGTTATGTCGTAATCGATCCAGCCATAATAGAGGCTAAGAGGGGAACCCTCTCTGCCAATGCATACGGAGAAACCCGTGAGCTAACCGTCGATGGTGAGAAGTACAGCGTTGTCAAGGGAACCGTATTCGAGCTTCCAGTCGATCCAGATTTCCTGTACATGGCTGACAGCCACGGAAACAAGTGGGGACACACAGAGGATGGAATATGGTATCTGAACTACGTCTTTGACCATGACCTGGACCTGACTTCCGTCAACGTTAGGTTCGTCACTCCTGCTATTGACGCCACCACCTATTCGCCCACTAACGACGTCGTATTCTACATGCCTGACGAGTACGATTACGTCGAATACAAGCTGCCATGCGGAGCCTTGATCGTATTCGAGGACCAGTCTCTTGCAGGTGCTCTAATTAAGCTGAGTGTAAGGGAGAGAACCTATGACGGTCACCCTGCTTTCGAGATCGAGTGCAACGTACCGATGTTCGCATACCTGCCGGTAGCTAACACCGAAAGCACACTGTTCCATGTTGTCAACAACACAGGCATCCCAGTTCAGGGAACCTACTATGTAGACGATGATGGAACCCTCATGTATCTGACGAAGCTCACCACCTATTCCACCTATTACTTCGACAGCCATAGTGTCGAATACAGCAAAGGATATGTATACGGTGCAAGCCTCGTGATCGTCCTGGTACTCGTTCTGGTCCTGGGCGGACACTTCGTCTGGAAGAGCAGGAAGGCGCATTAAACCTAAATGCCCGGAGGTTCGCCCCTTCGGGCCCTAAACCGCTTAACTTCTTTGAGATCATATTTAGTAACACGAATTGATGATTCGTGTTACCCATGTTCATAGTTTCCTACTGCGAACTCCCGATAGCCGCATAATCATCATGATAATTTTAGACAGCTCTTGAGCTAAATGAACGGCCTATTCAAAACCATATTACATCTGGGTGGTGTTGTTCTTGAAATTCTAGTGATGTTTGGACCGATAATTTTTTTAAACTTGCAAGAAATTTGTGGTAATAGTTTCCTACCAATATACGGATGGATTATATATCCATACATATTTGGAGGGATATGCAGCCGATTACTCAGGAAGAGCTATTAGGCGTGATTGCAGACAATCCGATGATCTGCACACGTACGATAGTGAAGAAGCTCCGTCCGACAGAGTTTCATAACTCCGAGTGTTACAGGATGTATCTGGACGAGCTCAAACCGTTGCTCTTCAATCTCTGGCAGGATGGAGTGATCGTCTCGTCGAAAGTACAGTGCTGCACCTTTAACCTGAAACAATGGCAGCTCGTAGAGAACTGACATGTCTTCTGTTGATGCATACAAACCCATTAAGATTGGCCTCCGGGCCACTTCTCTTCTGTTTCGTTAAGAATGGTAAAGTGACAGGCAAGAGCCTGTCGTTTTAAGGTTAACAGTACTTCTTTATCGCGAAGTATAGTGCGACAACGATAATCCATGCCATCAATGCAAAGATGAAATTCATCGTTAATGCAAAAACTACTCCTGCGACACCGATAGATGTTATCATAAATCCGAAGACATAAGCTGAATCGGATTCAGAAGTCCCGTACCTGTCAGGCTGCTTGCTTCTAGTCGCTGATGCCAAAATCAGGAAGACACCGATGGCCAGGACACCCACGAATATAGCTAACAACCAGGATTTGGTTAGATAGCCGAATAGAAGACATGCGGCAATGACCAGCAGAACGACTACAATGGTCATGTTGCCTCCACTCTTCTTCTGCTTCTCTTCCTCGCTCATGGGACGGCAATATACTTCAGCATAAAAGAAATTGATTGTAGTCAGGGCCGATACCGCCTGACATGGCTTGCTCGGTACACGCAGAAAACCATCCAGCAGAATCTGTTTTATCCGAATGCTGCAATCACGTCTCGGAACAGACCGGATGATGATTAACCTTGGCTGACCGATGATGAGCCCTATGAGTTCTGACGGTGTTCCGCTCACTCATCCGAGGAATAATCTGACATCCCTACATACCTGATCAGATCCGATAGCTTCATACCGTTCTCCCAACGCATTATGTAATTGCCGCTGTTTGACGTATCGAAACAAGGTATACGGCGGTAGAGAAGGGCGTTGCGTCCCTTGAATCTATGATCCGTTGGTATTGTGAAGATCCTCCAAGGATCACCGCGGAAGGACTTTAAGCGGTAGGCGTAGATCGGGACCAGATGGGATTGTATGCAGACGTCCAGCATATCATTGGCCTGATCTATCAGACGGGCACTCTTGCTGAAATGGAGAACTTCTTCTGAGGAGCTTTTGACTTCGATGGGGAACGAGAAGTCCCACCTCATGGCCACCAGGTCAATTCCGAGAGAGCCTGCAGCCCGTGTAACCAGGAACGGGTTCTCCAGCATCATCCTGTACCCTTCCTTCTCTGTCTCGCTACAAGTCTTCAGCATCTTGGCGATTACCTTTTCATCGCCGGATAGAAGTCCTTTCAATTCCCTCTCATACGGTTCGCCTGGTGCGGCCATCTTGCATCCCATGGACTAGACCGTGAAGAAACTATAAAAACGGAACAAAGGGGGAGTTGACCGAATTCGCCGAAAGTGTAACGCGGGGCGATGCCCCGCGAATGAGTTTCAAGGTGAGAGTCTGCTAGGATCCCTGGGGAAAAGGATAGCTTCCCTGATGTTAGGGAGGTCTAGCATCTTTACCAAGAGCCTTTCGATTCCGATACCCCACCCTCCATGAGGCGGCATACCGTACCTGAAGGCATCCAGATAGAATCCGAAATCATTGGGATCCAGACCTTTCTTCTCCATCCTGGCAACAAGTCTGTCGTACCTGTGCTCCCTCTGTCCACCGGAGGAGATCTCCTGACCTTTGTAGTCCAGATCGAATGCGAATGAGAACTCTGTGCCGTCCTTCTCCATGATGTAGAAGGGCTTGGCCTCTTCGGGATACTCGACGATGAAGTACATCTCCTTACCCTGCTTGGCCATGTAGTCCCCGACGATCTTCTCTCCCTCGGTTCCGAGGTCGTCCCCGTTCTTGAGGGGGAGACCGCCGTCGTTGACGATCTTGAGGCATTCGGAGTATGTCAGTCTAGGATAGGGGCGGGAAGGCACTACAATATCCTTTCCGATGAGCTCCAGCTGCTTGCTTCCCTTCTCCTTAAGACCGGTTATGACGTGATCGATGATCGTCTCTATCATATCGAGGACATCATCCATGCTGTCTATCCAGGACATCTCTCCGTCGAAGGAGATGAATTCCGTGACATGACGGTTTGTGTTGGACTGCTCCGCACGGAATGCGGGAGCGATCTCGAAGACCCTGTCCAGGCCTGTGGACATAAGAACCTGCTTGTAGAGCTGGGGAGACTGCGAGAGGAATGCGTCCTTGTCGAAGTACTTGATCTTGAATAACTCGGCACCTCCCTCTGCACCGGCGGCTGAGATTTTGGGGGTGAATACCTGTGTGAATCCGTTATCGCGCACGGCCTCTTCGATGAGGGCGACCATCATCGACTTGAGCTCGAAGATCGCCTTTATCTCGGGTTTCCTCAGATCCATGAACCTGTTGTTGAGACGCGTGTCCATCTCCACATTCACCTTGTCTATTACACCCATGGGAAGGGGGACGCCTGCCTCGCTGTGAAGCACATATGATGAAGGTATGAGCTCCAGACCAAGTGCGGTCTGATTGCTCTCCTTGACCTCTCCCGTGACCGAAATGACGGACTCTCTGGAAAGGGATGTGAGCTTTTCGAAGAGTTCAGGATCGATCTTCTTCTTGGGCATGGTAACCTGGATCACTCCGAATCTGTCGCGGAGCTGGAGGAAGGCGATTCCGCCCATGTTCCTGATATCCTGGACCCAGCCGTTCACGGTAACTGTACCGTCGCCTACGGCTATGTTGCTGGAATCTCTAACTGCTGTCATGATAACACCTGATTGGACCTTCTGTATTATGCTTTTTTCTTGGCCTGGTTTGCCACCGCGTTCATCTTTGCATTGACGGCATCCTGATCGCCCAGATACTTCTTTGATATGACTTTGAAATCCGGATCGAACTCATAGGCCAGGGGCACCCCAGTTGGGATGTTGACGCCTACGATCTCCTCATCGGAGATGTTCTCGAAGTATTTGACCAGCGCACGCAGAGAGTTGCCGTGAGCGGCGATGATTATCCTGTCGCCTGCGAGCATCCTCGGTCTGATAACATCGTTGAAGAAGGGCACCGCTCTTGCCACTGTGTCCTTGAGACTCTCGGTGAGGGGGAGCTGATCCTTCGGTACCCCTCTGTACTGCTCCTGCCTGGCCGGGTTGCGGTCATCGTCCTCGGACAGAGACGGCGGAGGTATGTCGTAGGATCTCCTCCACTTTTTGACCTGGTCCTCCCCGTATTTCTCGGCGGTCTCGGCCTTGTTGAGGCCCTGAAGAGCACCGTAATGCCTCTCGTTGAGCTTCCACGTCTTGATGACCGGGAGCCATTCGCGGTCCATCTCGTCCAATGCGAGGTTGAGCGTATGGATGGCGCGCTTGAGATAAGATGTGTAGCAGACATCGAAATCGAATCCCTCTTCCTTCATCAGTCTGCCAGCGGCGCGGGCCTCGCACAATCCGGTCTCGGACAGCTCGACATCAGTCCAGCCTGTGAAGAGATTCAGTTTGTTCCATTCGCTTTCGCCGTGGCGTAGAAGGACCAGCTTCATGTTACCTGTCATGATGGTCGGCTATCGTAGGTCTTGTTTATATCTCTTAGTCTATTACGGCCGGGTGTTCTGCCAAATGATGCCCGAGAACCCATTCATAACAGGCAGATCCGCTGCGACAAGGTTTGATTTTTTGAAATGTACAGCATTTAGCTGTTGGATTGTATATAGAAAATTTATTTATAACATAATTTTTAAATTGAAAATTTATAAATGATAAATTATAACAGTTTCTTCATTAAAATTCATAATTTCATTGGATTATAATGTTTGATTTAAATATAAAATTGAAAAATTGTTTATTTTGAAACATTTTTTGAAACTTTTTGCGGACAAATCATCATATGGATTATATATCCATAGGGACATCTATATTCATCTCTCTTAGCAAAGGAGGAGACACAATGGATAGGGAAGAGACATATAGGGCTCTTCAGGAGGCTGTCCGGGATCTACGGGTAAAAGATGCCGCACCTCTTACGAGAAGTGCCCTAGAACAGGGTTTGAGCCCTGTTGAGATACTTAGCGAAGGCCTTCTCAAAGGTGTCGATGCGGTAAGCATCGAGTATGAAGAGCACCGCGCTACCATGGCGCAGCTCCTGCTGGCATGCAGGGCCATCTATGCAGGATTGGAGGTCCTGTTGCCGGAGATACCATCCGATGCTTTCCAGAGAGCCAAAGAGCTTAAGGCTTCCATCGAGGATGATGATGGGAGCGACATAGGTTCGGGCATCGTCAACGCAATGGTACACACCGGCGCCCTAGGAGAATCACATCTCTGACATGTCTTGACGGCACCAATACGGCTGGCGCCATCTTCAGCCGTATTGGAAACTCTTTATCTTTTTCACTGCCAGTAATCGGAAATAGATAGAACACAGCAATTGTCCCCGTTTGTCCCCGTAATCCTTTTTTTATAGAATCAATACATCCTCGGATACATCAGGATATAGTGTTATTATGTCTGCAGAGAAAGTAACAGTTTCCATTATCAAAGCGGATGTTGGATCCGTCGTCGGACATGCAAGGCCCCACCCTTCAATGCTCGACGCCGCCAGGAATGTCCTCAAGGACGCTCAGAAGGCCGGAATAATCGAGGATTTCTACGTCACCCGTGTCGGAGATGACATAAACCTGTACATGACCCATTACAAGGGCGAGAACAACAGCGATGTCCATGGAACCGCATGGGAATGCTTCATGCAGGCCACGAAGATCGCCAAGAAGATGAAGCTCTACGCAGCTGGACAGGACCTTCTCACCGACGCATTCTCAGGAAACGTCAAAGGAGCAGGACCCGGATCCGCAGAGATGACCTTCGAAGAGAGGGGTTCGGAACCTCTGCTGTTCTTCATGGCCGACAAGACCGAGCCTTCAGCATATACACTTCCCCTCACGAGGATCTTCATGGATCCCTTCACGACCACCGGACTCGTCATCGACAAGAGGGCCAAGCAGGGATTCGACTTCGAGATCCAGGATGTCATGGCCAACAAGAAGGTCGTCATGAGCGCTCCCGAGGAGTCATGGAGCATCCTCTCCCTTCTCGGAGACACATCCAGATACGCTATCAAGAGGGTCAATTCCAGATCTGGAATCGGACCTGCGGCCGTCGTCTCAACGGACAAGCTCAACATGACCGCGGGAAGGTACGTCGGAAAGGACGACCCCGTCTGCATCTGCAGATGCCAGAGCGGTCTGCCCTCCGTCGGAGAGTACACACAGCCTTTCCTCAACAACACCATGCTCGTTGCAGGATGGATGAGGGGTTCGCACATCGGTGCATTCTACCCCTGCTCCCCTGAGGACTCCGATCCCACATACTACGACGGACCTCCAAGAATCTGCTGTCTCGGATTCCAGCTCAACGACGGTAAGCTCCAGGGACTCGAGCCCTACGGCGCTAAGAACGGCGAGCACATCCCCGTAGACTTCTTCGGAACCTCCACCTTCGACGAGGCTCGCAGGAACGCCATCAGGGCAAGCAAGTTCATGAGGTCGCAGGGACCCTTCGTGCCATCTATCCTCGGAGCTGAGGAGATGGAGTACACTTCCAGGCCCGACGTTCTCAAGGAGCTCACCAACAGGTTCGTCTCCCTCGATGCGGATGAGAAACCTAAGGCCAAGAAGAAGAGCAGC
Source organism: Thermoplasmata archaeon (assembly GCA_015063235.1). Lineage (GTDB taxonomy): Archaea > Thermoplasmatota > Thermoplasmata > Methanomassiliicoccales > Methanomethylophilaceae > Methanoprimaticola. The sequence goes on from SUSW01000020.1 coordinate 11,661, forward strand.
TCCAAGAAGCACAGCGAAGTTGAGTGAACGACATGAGTGGAAAGGATCCCGCAATAATAGTGAACTTCAAGGTCTACTCCGAGATCGAAGGCGAGAACGCCCTCAGACTCTCAAAGATCTGCGATTCCATCGCAGATGAGACCGGAGCCAATATTATCGTCTGCCCCCCAATGGTGGAACTGTCCTACGTTGCGGACCAGGTAAACATACCTGTATATTCGCAGAACGTGGACCCCAGGAAACCGGGCTCGGGCACGGGATTCACCACCCCTTCACTTGTCAAATCGGCGGGTGCTGCAGGCACCCTCATAAACCATTCGGAACACAAGCAGCCCGCGGATGACGTGGGCACTTGTGTCCAGATGTCCAAGGACCTCGGACTGGACACCTGCGTCTGCGCCGACACTGTAGAAGTGGCGGCAGACCTTGCAAGATTCTCACCCTGTTTCATCGCCGTGGAGCCTCCGGAGCTCATCGGCGGGGACGTTTCCGTGACTACGGCCAACCCGGACATCGTCAGGAACACCGTAGAGGCGGTCAAATCCGTTGATAAGGGCATCAGAGTGCTCTGCGGAGCCGGTGTCAAGAACGGCAACGATGTCAGGACCGCTGTGGATCTCGGTGCAGAGGGAGTCCTGCTGGCCTCCGGAGTCACCAAGGCATCGAATCCCGACGCCGTCATCAGGGACCTAATAAAGTTCATCTGACACCTTTACCAACGGTTTTTATCGGTATCAGTCCATACGCCAGCATGAAGAAGTTCTTGACAGTCGTCCTCATTATGGCACTGTCGTTCACCATTCTGTCTCTGGCGGACGATTCAGATGCTGCGGATGCTGGACTCAAGCTCTACGAAGTTAAATCCGCAGGCTCGGACGAAGGTTTCAGTCTTTACAACTACAGCGATTCAGATATCGATCTGACCGACTATTCGGTCCGCAACAACCCTGATGTGGGTGCCGACAAAGGTACCATAACATTCACCAAATCGCTCGTTCTCGAACCGAACCATTTCATAACCATCGTCAAAAGTAAAGATGATCCCGAATCCAAGTTCCTGCAGCATAACACATATCACGTCTACGGAACGGACGGTATCGTGGCCAACAGCTTCACAATGAGCGACAAGGGAGACGACATCTATCTTGTCAAAGGGAACAAGATCATCGACGCATTCTGTTACGGAAACGTCACCATATCTGACATATCCCTCTGGGAAGGTGAACCCTATCCCACCATGTCCAGCAAAAAGAGCAACGATTTCGCAGTCAGGGTGGATGCGGCGAAGAGCAGCACCTACGGTTGGCAGAGGTGGGGTATCACAAGCAATTACTTCGACCCCGACTTCAAGATCGATGCCGAGGTTACACCTTTCACATTCCCCGAAAGCGGCGGAATTCCCGTATACAAGACGATCGAGACCGCTAAGAAGACCGTGTACATCAACATGTACGAGCTCACCAGCGCAAACATGTACGGACTGCTGATCGAACTGGAGAATAAGGGCGTAGAGGTAACCGTCCTGCTGGAGAAGAACCCTGTCGGCTATTCCGGTATGAAGGAGGATGCCAAGAAAATGAAGGCACTTGTCGATGCAGGCGGAGAGATCAGATTCATCGGCGGAGACATGTCAAGATACAACTACGACCATGCGAAGTACTGCATAGTCGACGACAGTAAGGTGATAGTCACATCCGAGAACTGGACCAAGAACAACCTGAACGGGATAGTCGTGGATGATCCTGAGGAAGGCAAGGGCAACCGCGGATGGGGCGTAGTCGTAGAAAGCAAACAGTATGCCGATTTCATGCTGACTGTTTTCACCAACGATTTCGACAAGACGTACGGGGACGTAATCGATTTCGCCGAATACTTCCCAACGGTCACCCCTGCTTCGCTCTCATACACCGCCCCCACCGACGTTTATCCCACCGTCACATATTCGGCACCCATCACGCCCATCATGTCCCCTGAAAGCTCCTGGGACGGTACACTATACACCATCGATCAGGCCAAGGGAAGAGTCTACGCAGAGAATCAGTCCGTATCTTCCGCGTACGAGGACTTCACGACAGTGGAATCTCCTCTCAAGCACCTGGTAGACAGCAGCAGCAAGGGTGTTGATGTGAAGTTCATCCTCAACTCCACGAACGATCAACAGTCCGTACTTGAGCTTATAGAGAGACTCAACACGACCACTGCGGTGTCCGCGGCCGATATGACCAAACCGTATCTCCACAACAAAGGTATCATCTCGGATGATACATGCATAGTCACCTCTGTCAATTGGACCCCCACCTCCTTGCAGAAAAACAGGGAGATGTGCGTCATAATCTACTCCGTCGAGGTGACGGAGTTCTACGCCGATGCGTTCATAACCGACTTCGACAACAACTATGACTTCGACGGCGTCCAGATAAGCATATCTGAGCTGAAGAGCACATACACAGAAGGGGATCAGATAACCGCCACGGCGGAAACTTTCCCGGAGAAGGATTACGAGTACCATTGGGAGCTGGACGGCGTGAAGATGACCTACGACATCAAGCGCATCGCGTTCACCGCCGAAAAAGGGGATCATACGCTGAAAGTGTCCGTCACGGTGGATGATAAGGTGTACGGTACCGCCCAGAAGTTCACGGTCAACGCTAAGAGCGGCGGATTCGACTTCGACGAATACAAGCAGTACATCATCCCGATCGCGATATTCATCATCGCCATTATCGCACTGGCCCTGTCGATCGCCATGAAAGGCGGCAACAAACACAACGGCGGAGGAAGAAGGCGGTGATAATTACAAGGCAGATGCGGCCGTCCGATCTGATCGGTGTATACGCGCTGATGAACACCAATCTGGACGGCAGCTTCTCCATGGAGACGATCGAGTACTTCGGCACCATGTGGCCGGAGGGTCAGTTCGTTGCGGAGGACCTGTTCGGGAACTTACGCGGAGCCCTGACCGGGGCCCGTATGAGCAACGGAAGGGCCTCCATAGCCCTGTTCGCGGTGGATTCTGGATACCGCGGACAGGGTATCGGTTCTCGTCTTCTCAGGGAATTCCGTATGAAATGCTTCATGCAGGGGTACACGGAGATCCAGCTGGAGCTTCGTACCACCAACATCAGCGCACGCACATTCTACAATAGGCACGGATTCATCATATCGGAGACCGTTCCGGACCTCTACGGTCCCGGTGAGGACGGTTACCGCATGGTGGCCAAGGTCAATCACGTTTCATCGTGATGATGGCGTACACGGTCACGCAGAGGACCGCAATGATGGCCGCCATCAGAAGATAATCCAGATTGGAGATGCCTTCGGAGGCCGGCTTGGGATTCGGATTAGGCACATCGTCCTCATAGGTCTTGAGGAAGAACTGATTGTGGTCTCCGGGGTTGAATATGACCTCGTTGGCGTACAGCGAGGTACCCACGACCACATACTCGTTCGAGTCCCTGTCGAACACGTATGCTGCAGTACACACGTTACGGTCCGTAGGCAGCGATATGTCTATGGTGGCAGCCCTCAGAACGGTGGTGTCTATCCCTTTGACATCGAGCCTGTATGACTTGTCGAACTCCTCAGGGGAATCGGTCTCCTGAAGCGATAGCATGAACTTATCGCCGTAGATACGGTGGGAGGATTCCACTTTTATGGATACAGAACGGCGGTCATCGGAGAGAATCGCCGAAATGGATTCGATGGGATGGGCCTCCTGCTGATCTATCACTACAGCAGTCCTTTGCGATATGACGTTCAGAGCTGAGGAGGGTGTCGTGTAAGACACATAATCGGCCTGACAGCCGATACCTGTGGTCTCACCTTCCAGGACCGAACCGATCCTGCATTGGATGACGGAGTTGTTAAGGAACTCGCCTTCGATGACCAGTGTTCCGCACAGTATGAAATCGTTAGAATTGAAAACCGTGGCGCCCTTTTCGACTACGAATCTCCCGTCCATCTGAACGAGGAACTCTGTGTTCACCGATAGCATCCCCCCTACAGGAATGGAACAGGAGGCGACTGAATTCCAGACGCCTTCCTCGGAATACACCTTAATGGTCGCGTCCTTGTAAGTGATCGTATCCATCAGTGAGTAAGCGTAAGGGTTCTGACCGATACGGTAGCTGGTAAAGTTGTATGCCGAAGTGCGGGTCTTTATCAGGAAAGCGGTATCGTTGACTATCGTGACCGAAGGAGCATCAAGAACTATCATGTGAATGACCTGATCGGTCTTTGATTCGCCGTTGCAGAGTATTGCGGGCATGTTCAGAAGCCCTGCGCCCATGATGCACTTTTTGATCTCCACGTTCGGAGCTATATGGACCCTCACATCGCCGGAAACGTATGATGTGGCGAGTTTTGAGAAATCCTTGGTAGCGATATGCTCTGTATTGGCGCCGAGACAGAGATAGTCCACGGCACCGGAATCGAAATCATATGAAAGCGTTCCGATCTTCGATGCGATGTTGGACATGTAACCGACATGTGCACCGCTGATCCTCACGCTGACATTGGAATACTTCCCGTTATCCCCGGTGGTGTACAGCCTGTGAACGGTCATGCCCTTGTAGAGACTGAGGTCGTAGTCTGTGACCGAGACCATAGCCGAAGTGGGGTTGAGCAGCTCAATCTCCCCTCCGTTAAGATCTACCGAGACTTTCTGGAGAGGGGTGGACATGGAATCATATGAATTGCCCATATGCTGCTTGACGTCCGGATCGATGCTAAAGAACGCCAGACTGCCGATGGTTCCGCTGTGCATGATGAAATGCAGGGAACCGGATGAGTTGAGCGAGGCTTTTGTATCGATGTTGAAAAGGGTGAGCTTCTTGACGGATGCACCGTCGTAAACTATCTTGAACGGGTGATCCACTTTGGACAGATCGCGGAGGGTCACATCCGTATCGGCAGGATATGTCTCCGTATACCATTCGGAGGGATGCTCGTCGGTGACGGCGTATTCTCCGTATGATTTGAATGTCACAAGCGTATTCTCATCGATATCCTTCGTGATTATGATGTCCGCATCGGGATAGCGCTCCTCCGGCGGGATATCATCGAAGAGATCCTCCGAGGAACTGTCATCATAAACTTCGTCAGCAGAGACGAGCGGGAATGCCATAGCCGCTGCTATCAGCCCGAATGAGGCTAACAGAAAGACAGCGGCCTTATAGCTCATCGGCAATAGAACTACTGCTGCCTATATGACGGTTTGTGATATTTACTCACAAAAAGTATAAAAAAAGAGGGGGACTGGCCCCCTTGTTTGATCAGGAGAACATGGAGTCGTCCAAATGCTCCGTCTCGAAGTAGTAGCTTGAACGCTCCTTCTGTGCCGAGGAGACATCCTTGGAGAGACCCTTGTTGTAGGATCCGTAACGCTCCCTGATCTGCTCCTCTACGCTGCGGGATCTCCTGAGGGCCCTGTCGATGTGCTCGCCAGTGATGAACTTGGCGCCTTCGAGCACCGCGATGTCCCCGGCGGATCTTATGAGTCCTCCCAGCTCCCTCAGCCTGAGGGTGAGCGCGTTCTTCTGGTTGTCCAGCTTGGCACGCCTCTTTCCTTCGGCGATGATCTTCTCTACAGCCTCTATGGTGGCATGCGGGATGTGTCCGTCGAACTGGACCTCCTGAGCCACGAACTGTGCGTATCTAGCACGGTTGCGGGGCGTGTCGGGCATGGCGATGTCCACAAGGATCTCGTAACCGTTTCCGATTATCCTCGACCTCAGCGGTGAGAGGATGTTCTCCAGGTCCTGTATGTTGCATGCAGCTACAAGGATGAAATCGCAGGGAACGGAATCGACCTTAACGCTGGCTCCGGCGGACTGGGGGTTCCTTCCTGTGATGGGGAACACCTTGTCCTGCATTGCAGTCAGGATGTACCTCTGGAGGTCCTTCAGATGGGAGATCTCGTCGATGAACAGGACTCCCTCATGTGCCTCGTGGATGGCACCTGCCACGATCCTCTCGTAGGCAGGGGAACCGAGCTTCTCATGACCTCCGTAGGGGTCGTGACGCACGTCTCCCAGAAGCTCTGTCTCGGATGCTCCGGTGGCCAGTACGAAGGGGTTCCTCCTGAGCTTGACCAGAACCTTCTCGTTGCTGGTGCTCTGGAGCTCGGCCCTCTTGTCGATGGCCGCCTGATCGAGCTTGCGTATCTCAGGTCCTGCGCGTTCGAAGATGACCTGCTCGTCGTTCCTGTCGCGGGTGGTGACCTTCTCCTTTCCTGCGGTCACCTCGGGCATGGGCATATCGAGCATCCCTCCCAGGTTGCTTATGATATCCTGGAAGGGGTTGTTCTTGTTGGCTGTGGAATCGAGCTTGCTCTGGTTACAGTGGGGGCATACGGTATCCGTGGGGAGAGAGTAGCCTCCGCAGCTCTTACATCTGTATCCGAGATGCTCGGCAACGTTGGCCGGAGCCTCCTCGGGCTTGAGCAGGATTCCGATGGATGCGGCCTTGATGTCCTCCTCTTTGAGGACCTCGTCGGCTTCGAGGACGGCCAGGATAGGCCTCTCGGGGTTCTCGGGATTCTTCGCTACACGGATTTCCTGCTGGGGGGCGGGAAGGTTCATCGAGAGGGCTCTCGCGATCATCGATTTACCGGTTCCGGGAGGACCGACCAGGAGAAGATGCCTGCGCTGTTTGGCGGCTATCTTCGCCAGTTCGATCGCCTCTTCCTGTCCCAGGACCCTGTCCAGGGGATCCGAGGGGATGAGGATGTCAGCTGTGGATTTCAGCTTCTCGACATCCTCCCATGTCTCTACATGCTTCTGTTTGGCCATGGTTATCAAATCAGATCTTCTTTGGTCCAGATGGTGACTTCTGCGGGCATCTTGGTGATGTTTCCTTTGCGGGTTCCGACCACTGTCTTGATTCCCTTCTCGGAGGATACATCGATGATCCTCTGGGAGATTACTCCGTCGAACACGATGGCGTGGACCTCGTCACCGTCCTCTTTCAGGGAGTTCACGAGGCTCTTCACGGCGACCTGCCTGATGACCTCGTTGTTGGAATCCAGCACCTTTGCGTTATGGGTTGTTGAGAGCTCGAGCAGCATGTCGCGGTAGGACTCCTGCTCGGGTGTGAGGACCTTGTCGGTGACGATCTTCTTTCCGCGGGCTGTGCGGGTCTTCTTCGGCTGGGGCTTCTCCTCCTCGACAGGTTCCTCTACCGGCTCGGAGACAGGTTCCTCTTCCTTGGGGAACTCTTCCTCTTTGGGAGCTTCCTCTGCTGGCTGCTCAGTCTCCTCCTGGGGCTCCTCCTCGGGTTCCTCATCGACCTTCCTCTTGCCGGACTTCTTGGATTTGTCGACTGCGTCCTTCTTCCTCTTGGTGGACTTCTTCGGCTTCTCCTCCTCGAAGCTGACCTCCTCGACAGGCTCGTCGTAGACGGTCTCCTCGACCTCAGGCTCCTTAACGGGCTCCGTCTCGGGCTCTTCAGAGATGTCGAAATCCTTCTCCTCCCTCTCCTGACGCTCTTCGCGCTTCTTCCTGTACTTGTCAAGTGCTTCGTTGTTGAAACGCTCCTTGCGCTGCCTGTCGTCGCGGTCGCGCCTGTCCTCACGGTTGTGGCGCTCCTCGCGTCTGTCGCGCCTGTCCTCACGGTTGTGACGGTCATCGCGCTTGTCATGCTTATCACGCCTGTCGTTCCTGTAATCTCCCTCGGGTTCGAACTTGTCCAGCTCGTCGAAGGATTTCTCCTCGAAGCTGAGGTTGTTCATCTCCATGTACTGGTCGCCGGGGACCTTGTTACGGAGGCATTTGACGATCTGCTTGGACGAGAGTTCCTCGACCTCGTGTGCACGGGGTGCGCGGGCGACGAAGTCGACCTCCGCAACCTGGAAGAGTTCCCTGAGGATGAGCTCTCCGCCTCTGTCACCGTCGGTGAAGGCGGTGACGACCCTCTCCCTGGAGAGGTCCTGAACGGTCTTGGGGATGTTAGTCCCCTCTACTGCGATAGCGTTCTTGATTCCTGCCTTCAGGAGGTTCAGGACATCGGACCTGCCCTCGACGATGATGATAGCTTCGGAATCCTTCACATTGGGTCCGGCAGGACATCTGTCGGGACCGTAAGTGGTGATCTCCTCGACCTGTACGCTCTGTTTGACGCTGTTGAGAAGATTGGAGCTGGATCCTTCGGACTGTTTCATGAGCTCGTTGAGAAGCTCCTTGGCACGCTCGACGACCTTCTCCCTCTTGGTGACACGGACGTCCTCGATACCGAGTACACGGACAGAAGCCTTGCAGGGACCGACGCGGTCCACTGTCTCGAGAGCGGATGCGAGGATGACAGTCTCCACCTGGTCCAGGCTGGATGACATGTAGATTATTCCCTCGGACTTTCCGCCTTTTGTAACCGTCTCGACCTCGATCCTTCCGATCCTGCCTGATTTCTGCAGGTCCCTGAGGTCCAGTTCATCTCCGAGGAGTCCCTCGGTCTGTCCAAAAATAGCTCCGACAACGTCGGGCCTGTCTATGATACCGTCGGCGCTTATCTTCGCCTTCACCATGTACTTTGTTGCATTGGGATCAATGTTCATTTACACCCTCCATAGGGTTTCTAGGAAAACCTGGTCCCTGCTCTGCGCATCCCTTAGGGAGGTATGTATTCCTACCTCCGCCCATTCGTTGACTCATGGGAATTTCTCGTATGTCGGGTCGGCGCTCCGTTGCCCGCATCCCACTTTGAATCGCCCTACACAAGGGCGAGTGATGATCGTGATATGATATGTGTGAACAGGAAATTAGGCTTTCCTTATTACCCCGAACATATATTATGTATATAAAGTAGGGGTAACACTTTCAGCTCAATGATATTATGTTGGCCCCATCGATGCCTTCGCATATCCTTTTCACGGAATCATCGCATGTGAACAGAAGTATCTGCATCTCCCCGGAGACATGCGAAAGAGCACTGCATGCACCTTCCTTCCTGACGGAATCGAACGGCAGCAGCACGTCGTCCAGTATCATCGGTATATCTCCGCCGCCCATCTCCTTGGCTATCGCCAGCTTGAGGGACAGAAGTACCTGGGCACGCAACCCGGTACTCCACTGTTTCTGAGTCTTCCTGCCCTGCTCGGATGTGATTGCGATATCGGTACTGCGGGGATCAGTGTCCAGATGGTAGACCCCGGAGGTCATCATAGACAGATAGCGGTCCGCAGTTGTGACCACATCCGGATGGACATCGCTGTACAGGTCTGAGCAGGCTTTCTGGACTATCTCTTCGGAGATCAGGAGGACTGCGGCCTCGCGAAGGAGTTTGCCCTTCTCGGAAGCGACTGTATATGACGTGTCTATCAAAGTATCCAGATCCTCGGTGTCGAGGATGCCTTTCATCTGCTGCTCCAGTCTGCCCAGCTCGGTATTGATCTCATCCTGTCTGGAAGAATCGACCTCCGTGTACTCGACGTCAGGCAGCGGCTGGTCGGGATCGAATCCGGCCTCTCTGATGTTATCGGTAAGCGCGGCGATGGCCGAATCCAGATTACCGATCTGCCCGGACCTGGACACGGCTTCCTGATAACCCTGTTCGCCCCTGAAACGGCTGACGAACGTCACATAATCGTTATCAGCCTGCATGTATTGAATGCGGAGATTGGATGCTCTCATCGACAGCATATCTATGGATGCAAGCGTGTTCTTCAACGAATTCAGCACGTTCAGGTCCTGATTCACGGTAGTATGGAGAAGGCCTAACGAACCCATCAGAGCGATAAGGTCCTGTTCGTAGGTATCGGTCACCAGCGGTGCCTGGACAGGAGACGCTGCAGGCCTCTTCTTCCAGACCGCGAAGGCTAGGAACCCTAGTAACACGAATACGCCTGTGATTATTACCCTGGTTGTGATGTCCAGGAAAGGTATGGCCAGAGCCATTGAACCGATGAGCACCAGGGCCAGCGCGATGACGGGGAATCCCTTCTTCGGTTCCGGTACGGGCTGAGGTGCCGTTACCGATTCGCGTCTGCGCAGCAACATGCCCTCTATCTCAGGCAGATATCTCCTGGCCTTTGATTCGTCCACAGGCAGCTTGGCCGAGAGATCTTTAAGAGACGATTCCACGGCCTCGAATGCTGATTTCCTGCTATCCCTTTCCGAGACCAGCCTGTCATGCTCCGCGAACTCTTCCTCGGTGACGATCGTTTCCTTGGCGGCGGCCTCCCGCTTAGCCCTCAGTTCCTCCAGGCTTTGGAAATTAGGGCGCTGAGAACAGACCTTCGAATACAATTCGTTGTCCTCCAGCTTGACGCGGTTGGCATCGGCGATGGTATCGAGCTCAGTCCTGAGCTCTGCGGACCTGTCTTTCAGCTGCGAATAGGATTCTGCTCCGGAACGCATCTCTGCGATCTTGTTGAGGATCTCATCCTCCTTAGCCTGGATACCGTTGAGCGCCGAAGGGGACCTTGCGGTTAATCCTACGATCTGTTTAGTTTCATCCTCCAGACCCTCTATCACCGCAGGCATGGATTCCCCTCCGGGGATTGTCAGGAACCTGGAACGGATGTCGTTGTTGGAAACGGAGTCGTAATCATCGAGCCCCTTCTGATTCATAGCGAAGATGTTCCTGTAGAGTTCCGGATCCATGTCACGGAGGATCTCGGGGATGCCTTCGGTCGATCCGTATGATATCTCGGCAATCCCTGACTGATCCTCTACGGTAATCGTACCTGAATCGCTCTTGGCGCGTGCAGGGTACAGACGGGCCCTTGTGGGGACCAGCGTGCTCCTTATGAACTCCATCGTGGTGGTCTTGCCGCTCTCGTTTGGGCCGTAGAATACATTGAGTCCCGGGCCGAGCCGGAAGCGGCGGTCCTTCAGCAGGCCGAATGAATCTATGCGGATATCCCTGATCCTCATCTTCCAGCCTCCATATGCGTGAGAATATCCTTGGTGGCATCGGCGATTATCCCTTTCAGTTTCTTATCCGACATTGATTCGAATTCTGCCCTGTAACGGGAAGCCACCTTGTTTCTACAGATGATGTCGATTATCTCCTCGCGGGACATGGATTCCATCCCTCTGCCCGCCCTTATGATGGCGGCCGCCATATCCTTACCTCCTGCACGTGCTTCCACATCGATCTCCGGAGACGTCCTGACCCTTATGGCCGATACTGTGGAGCCTGTGGATTCGGCTATGGTCCCGCGTACATCGTCCCCTGCCGTGCGGAGCATGGTGTTCAGTTTACCGGAGCCATTGAATGTTATCCTGCTGATGGTGGTCCTTCCCAGCACCGGACGGAGCTCGGTGATGATGTCGTTGAAATCGCGGTCTGTTATGTCGACGGAGATATCTTTCCAGATGTATCCCTGGGTGCTGAAGAAATCCAGACCGGTGACCCTTCCCGATGTGACGGTGACCATATAGGCGCCTTTGGAACCGGGAGCCTTGAAACTACGTCCCTGTATATTCCCGGGATAGACGATGTAGGGCTGGTCGGAGACCACCGTCCTCTTGTGGATGTGGCCCAAGGCCCAGTAGTCTACGCCTCTTCCTCTGAGGTCGGAGAGGGTGCACTGGGCATACGGATGTCCTTCGGAAACCGAGTCTATGTCGCAGTGGAGGCATGCAATGGTGAATTTGCCTTCAGTACCCTGAATCTCCGTTGCGAGATTCCTGGTCTCGTTCCTCTCCCTGTAGCTAACTCCGATGATCTCCACATCGTCGTTTATCTCGACCCTCTCGGGTTCCATGGGGAACTCATGGACATTGTCGGGATAAGGTATCGATTCATCCCAAGTTGTCTGCACATCGTGATTTCCGCGGCAGATGAACACGGGTATCGAAAGTCTTGAAAGCTGCCTGCACAGCCAGGCGCGTGTGGACGGGAGCTCGTTCCTATCGTCGTACAAATCGCCAGAAATCACCATTGCATCGACGCGTTCGCTGAGCGCCTTATCGACTATGCGTCCGAACGAATCGAATACAGACTGCCTCAGCCTTGCTGCCATCGCCGCATCGACTGAATCCAATCCCTTAAAGCGCGATCCCAGATGCAGGTCTGCACAGTGAATGAACCTGAAAGTGCTTCCCATCGGCGATAGAACGACTGCGGACTATATTAACGGAATCAGGGGGTGGGTGAAAGTCCAAAGAAAATCATACCCGGAGCCAGCATCATGGCCGTTTAAATACCGTCCACTTTCACTCCTCCGACTAAGCTTATTAGTCCAATCGCTGATACACCATGCGATATACATGGACAAGATCTGCAAGAAGGTTAACGAGGAGATGCAGAGAGGCTGGCTGGGACCCAATCACGAGTGTCCGTATCATCCCGCACATTTCACTGGACAGGACTGTTCCTTCTGCTATTGTCCATTCTTCCCATGCCATGATACCACGTTCGGATGGGAACTTCAGGGCAGGCACGGACCTGTATGGAACTGTTCCGATTGTCTGTTCATACACAGGACGCCGGTAGTCAGGTTCATCTATTCGGAGATAGACCGCCTGGGAATCAAGGACGCGTCGGACCCCAGATTCGCCGACATCTTCAGGGATGCCAAGGCGAAGTTCTGGAAGAAGGGCAGGGCGCTCATGGTCGTCGGCGCCACATCCGATGCCGGCAAATCTGTGACAGTGGCGGCGATTTGCCGGATCCTCCACGACAGGGGATATCTGGTCGCCCCGTTCAAATCCCAGAACATGAGCCTGAACTCGAAGGTCACCAGGTCCGGTGCCGAGATAGCTATGATACAGGTCCTCCAGGCGAAGGCCGCGGGCCTGACCAATCCGGATGCCCATATGAACCCCATTCTTCTGAAACCCAAGGGGGATACGGTCTCCCAGGTGATGGTGTGCGGGAAGCCGTTCGCCGACTACGATGTGGACGGATACTACAACGAGTTCGTCCCCGGCCCGGGGGTAGAGATCGTCAGGGAACATGTGGAGTTCCTGAAGGACAGATACGACTGCGTGGTGATGGAGGGTGCAGGTTCCCCTGCCGAGATCAACATCTACGACAAGGATATCGCCAACATGCGCGCTGCCGAGATAGCCGATGCCAATGTCATCCTGGTGGTCAACGTCGAATGGGGTGGCTCGTTCGCATACGCCCTCGGAACGATAGAGCTGATCCCTGAGAAGGACAGGAAGCGCATCAAAGGCATAATCCTGAACAACGTCAGGGGGGACCCTTCCAGGCTCAGACCCGGAGCTGATGAGCTGGAGAGGCTCACCGGCGTACCTGTCATAGGAATAATCCCTCATGCCGATGTAGTGCTCCCCAGCGAGGATTCGGAAGCATTGAGGGGCGTGCACAAGAAGGGTGCAGGAAAATGCCTCATCGGAGTGGTTAAATTCCCCCGCATGGCCAACTTCACGGATCTGGATCCGCTGTTCCTTGAGGATGTATCCACCGTATTCGTGGAGAGGCCACAGGATCTGCAAGGTGTGGATGCTCTGATAATGCCCGGAACTAAAAACACCGTTTCCGACCTGCTATGGTTGAAGGAAACCGGTCTGTTCGATGCCATCAAAAGTCTGTGGAAGAAGATACCTATAGCAGGCATATGCGGAGGGTACCAGATGATGGGCCGGACGCTGGACGACAGCAACGGCATCGAAGCAGGGAAACACGCGGTATACGAAGGATTCGGATTCTTCGACAACACCACCAAGTTCGGCGAATATGACAAGCAGATCATCCAGAACGAGGGCAGACTGGCCGTCGGAGACGGAGGCGAGATCACCGGATACGAGCTCCATATGGGCATCAGCGAAGTCAACGAGAAGCCCCTTGTCATGCTGGACAGATTCCATGCGGACCCTCTTCCAGAAGGTTCAGTCAGAGAGGATGAGCTTACGTTCGGTACATACCAGCACGGCATATTCGACAGACCGGCTTTCAGAAGATACTTCCTTTCCTTTGTGAAACATGACGGCAATGCCATAGAATTCAACGAGACCGACGATTACGATTCCGTATTGGAAGAGAACCTGGTCAAACTGGCCAAAGTTTTCGAGGAGAATCTGGATGTGGATAAGCTGATCGATATAGCCGGGGTGAGGGAATGAGCATACTGTTCCTGGGAACATCCTCCGGAGCAGGGAAGACCACCGTCTGCGCCATGATGAACAGATATCTCAGCAGATCAGGAATCGATGTCGCTCCCTTCAAGGGATCGAACCTCTCGCTGAACTCGATCGCCACCAAGGACGGCGGGGAGATCGGGATAGGCCAGGCATTCCAGGCATGGGCTGCAGGAATCGAGCCCGAGACGGATATGAACCCGGTCCTGCTGAAACCTTCAGGGAACGGCGTGATACAGCTGGTGCTCAACGGGAAGCCCTTCATGGACCTCACCAAAGAAAAGAAGATGGATCATGAGATGGTCATGGGAGAGGTGAAGAAGGCATTCGACAGGATGGAATCGAAGCACGATGCAATCCTGTGCGAAGGGTCCGGCTCCCCGGTTGAACTCAATCTCATGGCCACCGATATCGCGAACACCGGCCTCATGAAGGCCACTGGTGTCCCTGCGATCCTTGTTGCCGATATCGAGAGAGGGGGCGTTTTCGCAGCCGCCTACGGTACCTGGAAACTCATCCCCGATGAACTGAAACCGCAGCTGAAGGGATTCATAATCAACCGCTTCAGAGGCGACAGGACCATACTGAAATCAGGTATCGAGAAGATAGAGGCCCTCACGGGCATGAAATGTCTGGGGATCCTCAGGTACGAGTATCTCAGATTCCCCGAGGAGGATTCCATGTCCTCGTCCGAAGGCAAGCTGGAAGGGAACGATGCGCGTTCGGCATTCCTGGCAAATCTGGACGAGATGATACAGCACGCTGAGGAAGACGGATTCGATTTCGGTCTGATGAAGAAGATGATGGGCCTCTGATCATCCGCCTGAGGCCACCCTCATTGCCTTGACGAATGTTTCTTCGCCGATGACGGTATCCATAGGAACTGGCTTTCCGTCGATAAGATAAAGATAAGAATCTGGATGGAGGCCGTTCTCCGAGATGACCTGTTCGATTGTCATCCCGGAGGGTGCCTCGATGGACTTGCCTGATACGGATATCATTCCCATGATGACGTAAAACTGTCAGCGGGATATTTCTGATTATCTACGATAGGACCGGCTCCGACTACCACCGCATCGTTATGCTTGGACAGCTCGATGGTTGCGAGCATGAAGTCCATGTGGGACGGGATTCTGGGCCTGCGGAGGAAGTACTCCTTAATGGCAGAGGGATCTATGGCTGCGAGCTTGTCGCCGTATGTCCCGTGTGTCTCCGCCCAGGGGCCCCCTGTGTGGTAGGACATGATCTGAAGCTGTCCTGTGGAGAACTGATTGTAGAACACGGCCACATCCAAGAGGAGGTTGCGGTCGACGTCATCGAACTTCGAAACTGAGTAGCTTCCGTACGTGGAGGTGATCTGTTCATTTCCTGCCCCATCGAAATAAGCGTAGATCCTTGTCACTGCAGGCCCGTTGGGATATGCCCTGATCTCATCCATAAAGAGAGGCCTGTTGTGGCGAGCCAGACATTCTGCCTGTGCGTAGTACAGGAACATCTGAAGGCGGGGCACCGTCATGGGATCCACTGATTTTTTGAAGTAGTCGATGAAGTAATTTGCAACGTCCATCACAGAGTAGACCGTCATTGATATCGCAACAAAAATAATGATTAATCAATATATATGTTTTGGATGAATAATCCAACTCGATGGTAGTTAAATGTACATAATTACACATTTTTATACATTAATGAACATTTTTGTACACTGGAAGAACCAACTCTGGCTTCGGCGGTAAAATCTTTTATTATCTCGTTTCTGAATGACTGAACGGCAACCGGGGGAATAAAATGAGGAAAGAGTACGAATCCTTCATCGAATCTAAACGCGATCTGTGCATCCAGAATGACAGTTTCGCACAGGCGGAATATTCCAAGTACGATGTGAAGAAAGGTCTCCGTGACGCTTCAGGCAACGGAGTCATAGTCGGATTGACGGAAGTATCCCAGGTCGACGGTACCATCACCGTCAACGGAGAGAAGCAGGAGGTCGAAGGTATCCTGCGCTACCGTGGCTACAGCATCGAAGAGCTCACACAGGGATTCCTCAACAAAAGATTCGGTTTCGAAGAAGTTTCATACCTGGTCCTGTTCGGAAAGCTCCCCACGGTAAAGGAGCTTGAGGAGTACATGGAGATCCTCAATCAGAACCGCAAGCTCCCAAAGACATTCACAAGGGATGTCATCATGAAGGCGGCCAGCAAGGATGTCATGAACGCCATCTCTAGAGAGGTCCTCTTCCTCGCATCCTATGACGACGACGCCCTCGACAACTCTCTGGAGAACGTCCTGAGGCAGTGCCTCTACATCACCACGGTGTTCCCCATGCTCACGGTGTACAGCTACCACGCCTACAACCATTACATCAACAACCAGAGCATGTATATCCACAATCCAGATCCAAACCTCTCCACGGCCGAGAACTTCCTGAGGATGCTCAGACCGGACAAGAAATATACCAAACTGGAGGCCACTGTCCTCGATCTTGCACTCGTCCTCCATATGGAGCACGGCGGAGGCAACAACTCCACATTCACCACCAGGGTCACCACATCATCCGGGTCGGACACCTACGCGGTCATAGCCGCTGCCATGTCCTCCCTCAAAGGCCCCAAGCACGGAGGAGCTAACCTGAAGGTCATGGACATGATGGCCGACATAAAGAAGCATGTAAAGGACCCCAACGATATCGAGGCGCTAACCGCATACATCAACAAGATACTCGACAAGGAGGCTTTTGATAAATCCGGTCTCGTCTACGGAATGGGGCATGCGATCTATACCAAATCGGACCCCCGCGCCACTGTATTCAAATCCTTCGTGAAGGACCTGGCCAAAGAGAAGGGACGCCTCAAAGATTTCACGTATTACACCAATATCGAGAAAATAGCGCCCGGATTGATCATGAATCACAAGCACAACAACAAGAGCGTATGCGCCAATGTGGATTTCTACAGCGGATTCGTCTACGACATGCTGGACATCCCGAAGGAGCTCTTCACACCGCTCTTCGCCACCGCAAGGATCATCGGATGGAGCGCACACCGCATAGAAGAGCTGATCACATCCAACAAGATCCTCAGGCCCGCCTACGTGAACATACAGGGCCCGAAGGAGTACGTGCCCCTCGAGAAGAGATGATCCCTGCCTTCGCTGAGGATTGCTCGCATTAACTGCAGCAATCAGGTTTATCTACGCTACTCGGTTAGAACGGCTCCGAACAGAAATGAGCACCAACAGCCTGGACGAGGAATTGTAGATAGATGGATACGAGACCGTTTCGAACCTCTTGAAAGCATATGATAATGCTGACAGGGGATTCCTAGCACCTCTTGAAAGGGAACGTTCATCGATGGTCCCTGTGATGGTGCCGCTCCACTCTCTGACAGAATGGATGCACACGGATTCCGTCAAATCACTTCTCCACAGTTTCAGATCCTTGGATCAGGACGGTGCATCGTTCCTGAGGTGCGAGGCGCTGCATGCTGAGGAGGAAGGCATCGCAAGGACGTATCTGTTCATGGACATCTCCATCCGGACGAAGATACTGGCCTTCTTCACCATCGGTACGAGCCACATGTATGTACCGGCCTTCGAGACCCTGGACGAGGATCTGATGAGCTCCATGAATGTATCTGCCCGCACCGGCTATGCGCCTACATACCTCATATCCCATCTGTGTATAGGTCTGGATGCCGACATCCCCATGTCTGCCCTTTTCGACAGCGCCATGTCCATGATACGCTGTTCGTGGAAGACCACTGGCTGCCGCCTGATACGTCTGGATTGCTCCGACACCACGATCGGTTTCTTCGAATCCAAAGGATTCACGTACATACGGAAGAACGACGACCAGGATCTGAACCAGATGCTGTATGTCACCTGAATGTAGAAATACCGCCCTTCCGATTCACCGAGCATGACCGACAGGGAGACATTGGCCAACAGCAGATTCTCATGCACCCCGCGTGAACGTGCGGTCTTCGAAGCCGGCATAAAGCTTGCTACAATTTACCATCAGTTCGTCGGGACCCCGGTAAATCTGGAGTCTGTAGAAAAGCTCGAGGATGCCATATCGAGGTCCATCGAGGTCCAGCCCTACGTCAAATCCGCAGAGGTCACAATTGACCGCTCGTTCTTCAGCAAGGAAATGGACAGATACTCCTACCTGTCACTCACAGGGAATATGATCGATGCCGTAATCAGAATTGAATTGGACGGCAATCTGGTCACCGCAGAGATGAGATTTGACAGGGAACTGAATTACCCGCTCATGTTTATCTCGGACATCTCAGAGGTCTGAATCTCTGGAAGCTTCCTGGACTGGAGGTCCACTCCGAGCACCACTGTGGAGATCACTTTGCTCTTGATCCTGTAATGTTTGTTAAGGTATTTTGCCGTCGCAACACTTGGGTAGTATACTCTGGGTTTGACATCGTCGGGGATACCGGGTATCGGGAAAGATACGGAATGGATGACCGTCCGGAGCTCGCCGCGGGAATCCAGTTGAGATATGTCCACGAAAAGGTTGTCCGTCAGCCAGATAAAATTATCGGATTTGAATATGTGCTTATCGCAATCCATTATATCGAATCCGATCAACCTGCCATTCTTATCAAGAATGTCCATGAACGGCTGGGTGAACATAGGGAAGTTGCGGTCGCAGAAAAGAACCATGTTCAGATTCTTGTTGGACACCTCCAAGATGCCCTCGGGATCTACCGGTGTAAACCCGATGTTTCTGGGAGAATATTCCAAATCCATGACTCTACGCATGACTTCTTGGTCAAGGGTTTCGAAACGAACAATACCCGGGAAATTGGACAGAACGTTAACGAACTCGCTGTAGAGCATTGGATAAATAATCCAACATAACTATTAAAAGATGATTCTCGTCTGTTCCGATATCCGCGAAAAAGCTTTCGAATCCCGAAATAGTACGATAATGGTTAAGAATTCTAGTCTTAAATTCAAATAATCCCAAAAATCTTTAAATGTATAAAAAGAGATAGTCTTTTGGTGGATTCTTTACTGCTGGAGGCATTCTATGATTACAGACATCAAGATAGGTATTACCGGTCTTCCTGGTTCAGGAAAGACCTACGCCCTACTTCGTGTCATCGAGATGCTCAAAGAAGAGGAGCTCCTCATCGGGGGCATGATTGATGAACCGATAGAGGATAATAGGAAGAAGACAGGATTCACCGTCAGGAATCTGTTTACGGGAGAACAGGATGTTTTCGCAAGCACTGATATTGAAAGCAAGATCATGGTTGGTAAGATAGGTGTCGACCTCTCTAAACTCGAGGCGGTCGGCGTCAAGGCCATCAAGGATGCCATAAATCAGTGCGACATAATCGTAATCGATGAGGTAGGAAAGATGGAGGTGGAGAGCGAGGCGTTCGTCGAGGCGGTCAAGGAATCCTTGGAAGCCGATAAACCGATGATCATCACGCTCCATAAGAAATCCAGGAATCCGCTCCTTCAGGATATCAGGAGGAGGGATGACGTCAGGATTCTCGAAGTCACTCCCACAAACAGGAATATTCTACCCTACAAGATCGTCCGTCTCATGCACGGAGAGAATGATTGATGCCTGAAGGCGTCATAATCCGCGAGGGGTCCACAGACATCCTCGTTCCCGAGCTCCATTCCTCAGGTGGCCCCGGTAAGATCCAGGGCGGTGTCTTTTTCAATGAGCAGATGGCTTTCAACCGCGACGTCAGCATCATGCTTCTGCGTGCCCTTGGAAAAGACATGTCCGTTGTGGACGCCATGTCGGCCACTGGATCCAGAGCGGTTCGCATTGCTAATGAGGTCAAAGGAACCGATGTGACTGCGAACGATTACAGTGCAGATGCGATACCTTACATCGAAGAGAACATCAGGATGAATGGCCTTGACAACTGCCGCGCTACCAACAGGGACATGAACGCCCTCCTTGCAGAGGAGTCCTTTGACTATGTCGACCTGGACCCTTTTGGTTCTCCGGTACCGTACATACAATCGGCCATCAGAGGATGCAGGAAGAACGGCGTACTGGCGATTACGGCCACGGACACGGCCCCTCTGGCCGGCGCCCATGCCCCCAAATGCAGACGCAGATACCAATCGGAACCTGTCAGGGGCTACATGTGCCATGAGGGAGGGCTGCGCATACTGATGTGCACCATCGCCAGAGAACTGGCGAAATTCGACAGGGGTATGAAACCTCTGCTTTCGTTCTATGCCGACCATTACTTCCGTACATACATACAAGTCGAAGAAGGGGCTGCGAAAGCAGATGCCATGATGGAGAAGCTCGGGTACTTAGAATACAATATGGAGACCATGGAACGCTCCACCTCTAGAACCTATGATCCCACACATAGGTTCGGCCCTTTCTGGCTAGGTCCGCTTCACGACCAGGAGTTCATCAGGAAGATGGATCCAGCAAACATGGCTGCAGAAAAGAGATGCACTAAGTACCTTGACCTGTGGGCCAACGAACTTGATACCGAAGTGTTCGTATACGATGTGAGCGAGCTTTCATCGCACATCAAGATGTCCCCGCCCAAATTAGCGGACCTTCTCGAGACCCTCAACACCTGCGGAAAAGCCTCTCCGACACACATCGCCCCTACATCGTTCAAGACCGATCTCCCGTTGGAAGATGTCGTCGCCCTGTACATAGAATCCAGTCCGGATTCCAAACACTGATTTTTCTCTTACGAAAGATTGGAAATCTTCCGTCGCTTACACTTATATGTCTCATTTACTTTCCTTGGATTAGGTGCCTATAAATGCCCAGTCTAGCAATCATCGGTTCCCAGTGGGGAGACGAAGGAAAGGGAAAGCTCACAGATTATCTTGATGAGGAATCGGACCTCATCGTACGTTTCCAAGGTGGAAACAATGCGGGACACACCATCATCGTGGATGGCAAGGTGTTCAAGCTCCACGGACTTCCGTCGGGAGTCGTCAGACCCGGTAAGCTCGCAGTCATCGGAAACGGAGTCGTAGTGAATCTTGAGGAACTTGCTGAGGAGATCAAACAGGTGGAAGACAACGGAGGATCCGTAGAAGGACTCAGGATATCCGACAGGGCCCATCTCATCATGGGCTACCACAAGAAGCTGGACGGAGCAGAGGAGAAGTACCGCGGAAAGAACAGTGTCGGTACCACCAAGAAAGGTATCGGACCCGCCTACCAGGACAAGATCGCTAGAATCGGATTCAGGGCAGGGGATCTGCTTGAGGACGACCTGCTGAAGGAGAAGATCGCATTCATTCTGCCGTACAAGAAGGATCTGATGACGATGATGGATGCTGAGCAGTGCTGCTGCACCAACGAATCCCTCTACGAGAAGATGCAGGGATGGAAGGACATGGTGGGCAAGTACATCTGCGATACATCCGTATTGATCAACGATGCTCTCGACGAGAACAAGAAGGTCGTGTTCGAGGGAGCCCAGGGAGCTATGCTGGACATCGACCACGGAACCTATCCCTATGTGACTTCGTCCGCAACATGCGGCGGAGGAATATGCACCGGATCCGGAGTGGCACCCAGCAGGATCGACAAGGTCGTAGGAATCGTCAAGGCATACACCACCCGTGTGGGAGAGGGACCGTTCGTCTCTGAGCTCAAGGACGAGATGGGCGTCGAACTTCAGAAGAAGGGCGGAGAGTTCGGAGTTACAACCGGAAGAGGGAGGAGGTGCGGATGGCTCGACCTGGTCGTAGTGGAGCATGCTTCAAGACTCTGCGGATTCACATCTCTGGGAATCACCAAGATAGATGTCCTCAACGACATCCCGGAGCTCCCGGTGTGTGTGGCATACGAGATCGACGGACAGGAGATAAAGCACTTCCCGGCATCACTCGCCAAGCTTTACAAGGCCAAACCCGTGTACGAGACGTTCAAAGGATGGAAAGGATGGTCCAACACCATGGATGTCGTCAAGGCGGGATACGACAACCTCCCCGGTGAGATGAGGGAATACATCGAGTTCATAGAGAAGTATCTGAAGGTCCCCGCTGACCTTATAAGTCTGGGGCCGGATAGAGATGAAACCATCGACCGCAAGAAGGATTGGTGGAACTGAGGTGCGATTATGCCAACAGTATGTAACGTTAAAGCCGGTGTCTGCGGAATGACCACAAAGATCATCGCCACTGCCAGCGATGACATGATGTCTGTGAACGTCGTCATGGAGAGCAACTGCCCCATGGTCAACAAGATCGGCCCCATCGAAGGGATCAACCCCTACGAGGCCATCGGAACACCCTTCCCGGAATCGGAGATCTACAAGAGATGCGGCGAGTGCCTCCGCCACACCGCATGCCCTGTGCCCTGCGGCATCGTCAAAGCGGTCGAAGCGGAATCAGGAATGGGTTTGAAGAGACCGGTCAGCATCGAATTCGAATGAAAACACAGCGGTCTAAGGACCGCTTTTTCTTATAATTGTAGGATTCCGAACATATCAATCGGACTTGATTCGTTGAAAATGTGGACCGGACCGTCAGCATGACGGCCCGATCCTGTTTTTTCAGACTAAAGAAGGCACGAACACCAACAAGGCCTGCAGCCACTTGGCTTTGGCGGCGAAGGTCTTCACGAACTATGTATTTATCTTCTCGAAGGAACCCAAATAGCGGCCATCATTCATGCCGTCGTCCCCTCCGACACCGGTTACATCTCCTGGCTGGTATTTAGCCATCAGGAACACATTTCCGTATCTGTCCTGCACTGAACTCCAACCGCAGAATTTGAGCCCATACTTGTTCACCGGCTCTTTTCCCTCATAGGATGGCCATTCGTTCAGGGGTACTCCGGAGGTCTTCTGGAGTACCGTACCATCGTAGTTCATCCAGGTGAATGTGAGCGTTTCCGGTTTTGGATCCGGTATCTTGTACGCACATTCTTTCTCTGTCATCCCCACGGTCGTCCATGTATATCCGCCGATGGAACCCATGTTTGACGGTATCTCAGTCGTCTTATCCGTGTCATAGAACTTTTTCGTGCCGAATTGGGAAAGACTTTTAGAAGCTATGTCCGGGTCGGTGGTTGGAGGTGCGTTGAATATTTCCAGATGGGCGAGGAAACCAAAGAAACCGATGTCGACATCCGTGCCTTCGAAAGAGACGTATTTCAGTGTTTTGACACCAAATGCCATAAAGCCTATGGATTTGACTGAAGCCGGTATGACCACTGATGTAAGGCTGGTACCGGAGAATGCACTATGTTCTATGGTTTTGACTGAGTTGGGAATAATGACATATTCCAACCCAGTATTGCCGAAAGCACTTGGTCCTATTGTCTCAATTGAATCGGGCAGGACTATCGATTTCAGCGATGAGCAGTAGGCGAACATGAAATCCGGAATGGTCTTGAGAGTATCGGGGATGTAAGCGTACTCGAGAGAACTGCATTTCTCAAATGTATTGTCCCCGACCGATTTCAGATTGGGGGAGAGTATGGCGCATTTCAGTGCTTTGCATTCCTGGAAGGCACTTAAACCTATGCTCTCCACGTTGTCCAGTCTTATCTCGGTGATCGCAGATCTTTCGAATGCATAATCTCCTATGGATTTGACCGAATCCGGGATGACGACCTTCTTCAGATTTTTGCAGCACCAGAATGTTTTATCGCCGATTTCACTGACCCCTTCCGGTATTATTACCGACTCTATCCCGGAGAATTGGAATGCGCCGTTCATCGACTGGACTGATGCCGGAATCTCGATATTCTTTATCGGCGCCTCCACGAACATGCTCTTTCCGAGCTCCTTTATGCCGTTAGGCAGTTTGACGGAGGTCAGTTTGGTGCAGTTCTTGAACACCTCGTTCCCCATCTTGGTGACGGTGTCGGGGATGACTATGGATTTCAGATCGGATCTCTCGAAAGCGTTGTCCCCGATGCTGGTCACGGTGCTGGGGATCACCACTTCGGTGTAGCCGAATGTGTAGAACGCGCAGGATCCGATATGGGTCACGCCCTCCTCTATGATCAGCTTATTGCATCCGAAGTAAGGGGATTGCCAGCGGATCCTGTCATCCCATGGGGCGGTGGTGCAGTCGCTATGGTCTACATGGAAATAGTCTCCCATGCGGCCGTGTCCGCTGACCTTCAGGATACCGTCCCCGTACTGGACCAATCCTTTTTTGTCCTGTATCCAGTGGCTGTCGTACGTTACCACGCAGTCTCCGGAATTCCAGCTTTGGTGGATCTCTCCCGTATCCCCTTTCATTACAATAGCATCCGCCGATTCCGTTCCGACCGCAACGATGCACGAGCCGCAAAGCATGAATACCGCGGCCAGCAGCGCCAGGGCCAATTTCTTGGAATTCGCGGAGATGAACATCTTTCCGTCATATTCCGCCTTATTCATCCAATCACCATTTCAACGGTCCGACCGAGTACCGGTAGGACCAGACTGCAGAAAACGACGAATGTCACATATTAAGATATTATTACTGGATTATCGCACCTGTATAAAACAAGGTCTTACATCCAGCTCAGATTTCTTTGATAAGCATCCTGCCATCTCCAGTCGCGATTAAGATCCCGAGCTTAGTTTCACTTTGACCCTTGCGACCTTATCCGTACCTATACCGGCATATTCCACAAGGTAGCTGGTAAAAGCCCCATAAATAATTGGGTAAAGACTTGAGTAATACGAATTAAAAAACAATGTTACTCTGGATTATAGGTAAGGCCCCCGGAGGGGCATGTGTTTAATCACTGGTTGGATTTCCAGAGTCCGTGCTTGTTGCAGTACTCCCAGGCCCTGATCTCCTTGGCATCGGTCTTGAAGAATGCCTCGGGAGCGTCTCCTGGTTTGAGGTACTTCCTCATTATGATTCCATCGGCGCAGATCTGAATGTAAACGATGTAATGGTCCTCGGTCATTGGGTGGGCCGTTTCCTTTCCGACCTTGACAAGTACCCCTCCGTCCTGTTTCTCGATGTAGGGGACATGCTTCTCGTTCTTGAAATCGTCAGTCCTGGCCTCGAGAGCCGTCATGGTCTCTCCGCAGCATTTGGGGATGCATGATCCCTTGTACACAAGATCGACAGTGGTTCCGCACTTCTCGCATTTGTATATTGGCATGTTGGTACCTCGGGTCTGAATCTCGCTGTGCACTTATGAAGATTGGGGTGAATGAGAAACTGGAAGTCATTCCGACCTGTTCTGAGCTTCCAGCATAGCCCTCTTCTTGAGCTTCTTCTTGCGGTGGCCGCACTCCCTCTTCCTCTTGGGATGTCCACTACTGCCTGATGCCTTCCTCTTCCTGGGCGTCCTGGATGATCCGGGAGCTCTGGCCTTCTTCTCTGGCGGCGCTGGCGGTTTGTAGTTCATCTCCACGATGACGGTATTGCCCTTCTCGACTATGGTACAACCCAGGAATTCGATCACATCCCCCGGGACGAAATGCTTCTCCTTTTCCGGGTTGATTGTCAGCCGTTTAGATTCGATTATTGAGAGCAGCTCGTCATGGAGTTTCTTAGCCTCCTCGTCGGTCTTCGCCATCAGAAGAATATCGTCGGCGTAACGGTAGTAATAGCAATCCTTCTCGGAAAAATAGGAATCCATCTCTCTGAGATAGAAATTGGACAGGAAAGGTGCGACAGGGATGCCTGCCATGACGCCCTTCTTCTCCTTGATGACCTCTCCTTCGAACCTGACCTCATCGCCGGAAAGCAGATTCCTGTACATGCTTACAAGAGGCTTGTCCTCCATGGTCCTGTCGAGATCATCCAGCAGTATCCCTACGTCCACGGTGTTGAAGTAATCGTGGATGTCCATCTTGTACCCGTACATCTTCCCGATACCGGGAGATTTACGCAGAGCCGACATGGCCTCCCTGAGCCCGTATCCATTACGGAACGAGAACAGGTTGCGTGAAAAGAGATTGTCATAGAAATGCATGTTATAGGCTACCAGACGGAGCGCCATGGTCTCAACCTCATCGAAAGCATAGAGGGACCTCTTCTTGTTTGAATTCGGCTTACCGATCTGAGTCTTCTTGGGAATGGAGAAGACATGGTCCCCCTTGGAGATCTCGCGTATGATCTCGGTAGAATCTTTGTCATGGAGGATCCTGCGACAGTATCTGACCTTGCCTGCAGGATATGTACCCTTCTTGGAATTGAAAAACTCCTTCCACATCCTGTTATCTGCAATGGTACTCAAGCTGCCATCGTTATGCCATTGTCCTTCTGTTCCCATGAATTTCCCTCAATTAGAAAACAAAGATAATAGGTGATGTATTGTATGAGATAAAAACCTAAATCCCG
Organism: Thermoplasmata archaeon; assembly: GCA_015063235.1. Lineage (GTDB taxonomy): Archaea > Thermoplasmatota > Thermoplasmata > Methanomassiliicoccales > Methanomethylophilaceae > Methanoprimaticola. Next base: position 37,985 of record SUSW01000020.1, read on the forward strand.
GACTCTGCGTCCGGGTTGACCCTATGGTAGGGCCATCTGTGTGTGGTGCGCATGAACGCCGATGACTGATATAAGTGAATATAGCAGTATGAGCCCGGCACCA
>SUSW01000021.1 GCA_015063235.1 Thermoplasmata archaeon
ACCCTGACCTTCTCCAAGTCCGGATACACGTCTGCGACCAAGACCTTCACAGTCACTGTCATCTCGTCCCTCGAATTCACATCATCTCCCGCAGGAGGTGCGATCATCTATGCAATATGATATCAGAACAACAGCGATAATCATAGCCGCCGTCTTCATGGCGGTGCCCTTCGCTCTAAGCGAATCAGATGCCGATCAGGCATACGACAAGGACTACGGGGAGTTCTACTCCTACACCCTGCAGTTCGTATTCGACGGAGCCGAAGCCCAGACCATCGATTGGGATTTCGGCGACGGCTCCGAGCACAGCACGGAATGGAACCCCAGGCACACATATGCCGCAAAGGGAACATACTACGTAACCCAAACAACCAGCAACCCCAAGGGAACGACCGTTGAAGTCTACAAGGTGCAGATCATGGGATTCCCTGTGATCACCTTCGAGAGCAACGGAGGCTCCGCTGTCCCTCAGATAGAGCAGACAGCATACAACGTCACCGCTTCGAAGCCCATCGATCCCATCAAAGCGGATAGCACATTCGATGGTTGGTTCACCGATCAGGAGTTCACCAACCCCATGGATTGGGATGCTGGCGTCAATAGATCCATGACCCTCTACGCCAAATGGACCCCGGTCCAAACCCCTATCCAGACCTTCACCGTGACCTTCGACAGCAATGGGGGTTCCCCCGTCCAGCAGCAGACCGTCCAGTCCGGATCGGTCGCCACGGTTCCAGTCAAGCCCACGAAGGCGGGATTTGCCTTCTCTGAATGGAGGTTGAACGGCCAGCCCTATGATTTCGGAACATCCGTGACAGGCAACATCGTCCTCGTTGCAACATGGACAGAGAACACACAGCCCGTGATCTCCCACAATATCTCCTTTGATGTCGACGGCGGATCCATTCCCATGCAGTCCAGGATGGTCTCCAATGGAACATCGCTGACCCTCCCGTCCTATGATGGGACCAGGACAGGATTCACATTCGGCGGCTGGACCTACAGCAACGTCACCTACCAGCCGGGCAACACTGTTGTCGTGACAGGCGACATGACCTTCAAGGCCATCTGGACCTCGAATCTCCCTGTTCCGACCGACGAGGATGTCACCGTCTCCTTCGATGTGGCCGGAGGATCCTCCTCGGTATCCTCCGTGACAGTGAAATCCGGGACTTCCGTAACGCTTCCCGATTACAGCGGAAGCAGGGAAGGCCACAGTTTCGGAGGATGGGCCATCGGAATGCTGACCTACCAGCCCGGTTCCTCGGTCACCGTATCAGGCGACATCACGGCCAAGGCCATCTGGATCCAGGATTCCGAAGGACAGGATAAGGAGAAAGAAGATTCCTTCCTGACCGACCCCGTGGTCATCGTGATCGTCATCGCGTTGATCATAGGTATCGTAGTCCTGGTGGCAAGGGCCTGTTCGAGGAGGTTCTGACCATGTCGGCCTGGAGCGGTCTTGCCAAAGGATTGTCCAAGCTCCTGGGTGGAGGCACGTCCAAAGCTGCCGTGGCAGCATCCGAGGCTGTCCAGGCCGGCACCCGGACCGTCATCACCTGGGGGAACGCCTTCAGGGTGGCCGTCGCCGGAGGATTCACCTTCCTGTTCCTCAACGGGGGTGCCTCCAACGTGGTGGCGTCAACATTAGGGATAGGCCAGGATGCGGCGCAGATACTAATCATCTTCGGTTTCATCGTTCTGATGATATTGGTCACGAGGCTGATCGTCAACTATGTCAGGCGCAGATTCCACATCGACAGCGAGTACTTCGACATCCCGGTGGTCAGGAACATCGGCAGATACCAATGGAATCCGGACTAGGGGATCTGGGAGAGGGTAAGATGAAGCTCAGGTTCTGGATCCCCATGCTCGCAGGAATTCTCAATGCGAGTTTCATCATGGATCTCTTGGTCACTTTGGCCTCGGGTGAATCCCTGGGAAGCCTGCTGAGCGATGCCACCGGAAATACAGTTGCGAAGACGATCATCGACAACATCCCCACGGACCCCACGGTCTTCTGGATGATGTCCGGGTTCATCCTGTTCTTCGTATGCGCCATAGAATGCATCGTGATCTACATCGCATTCTATTCCGACGTTTCCGAATGCAGCAGGAACGTATCCATAAATCCTAAGATCGGAAGCCCTAACGGAAAGCTCTGGGGAGGTCGTTGACATGGACATCCTTCGTATGGCAGTAGGCGTAATCCTGTTCGCCGCATCGTCATGGCTCTCCCCGTTCATCTCCGAATCCTTCGGGATACCCGAGACCCTCGCCTTCCTGTCGGTGGGCGGCATCCTCTCCTTCGCCGGAGGGATCATCTTCTATTCGGGGGTGAGATCGTGCACATACTCGTACCGATCGTGATGGTCTTGATAGCGATGTCCTTCTTCCGCTGGGCGTTCTCGATGAGGAAGTCCATGATGGATCTGGAGGTCTGTGATGTATGCCGATGACGCCCAGATGGGTCCGCGTCAGCCAGGCCCCGAGGATCTGGCGGTACAGCCGGAGATATCGGAACCGATCCAGAGACCGATCTACGTCAGAAGGAGCAATCTCCGCCTCATCGCCTTCAGGATCGTTGCTCTGGCAGCTTTGGTAGCGACCGCATCGGCGGCATGCTACTTCGTCTTCGGTCCTGAGGCGATAATCTGGTTCCTCGGAGAATCCTGGCCGATACTGATCGCACCGTTCGCAGGATTCGCCCTGGGATGGTACGCGGCCAAGACGATGTATCACCCTTACGGATACTACGTCGTCTGCCTCACGCCTGAAACCCACAGTATCCGTGTCGTGTTCGTTCCCGACCAGGTGTACAAGCTGTTCAACCAGTCTGGGAACAACGTCCTCTACCACACCGGTATGGGAGCTCCGGCATACATCGCCAGGGAGATCGACACAGATGAGGGGTACATTGTGTACAGCTGGATCCACGAGAGGGATGCTCTTGTCGTCATGACAAGAGAGGAGGCCTTCATCAACTGGAGACAGGCCGCAGAGGACATCCTCAGGGAGAACTCACAGATCCTGGACATCCCGTACATCATAGGCCTCGGTTACACCAGGTCGGCCCTCAGAAGGGTGGTAGACGGTTTCGCCAGCGTCCTCGGTATGCAGGACAGGGACTTCTCCAAGGACACATCGGTGGAATCCCCGGAGGACAGGGAGGCAAGCAATGAGCAGAGCGATTGATTACATCAAGGGCATGGAGCACGGCCTGATCATAGCGGTCGGTAGCGGGAAGCAGGGCAAATCCTGCTCCCTCCACTCGCTGATCGCATTATGCTGGAAGGACCGTCCCGTGTACATGCTCGATCCCCTGGTCTACGACATCTCGATGTTCCCAGGATACCATAGGGTATCCGAGACCAAGCGCATCCCGGTAGGAGCTGTCGTCGTCATCGAGGATGTCAACAGGATCTTCCATTCCAGGGGATCCTCCAAGAACACGGACATCCAGGGTTGGTTGTCGATCATATCGCACAAGTCCAATGTCGTCTGCGTTACAACGCAGAACATGGCGGATACCGACGTAGCATTCGTCAGGTCGCAGGACTGCATCCTGATGAACAAGTACATGCACGACGAGGACCTGATGTTCGAGCGCCCGGAATTCAAGCTGGGCCAGGCGATGGCCAACCTTTGGATCGACAGGTCCGGGAAGGCCTATCCAAGAACGGACAGGAGGGCCTGGTGCTTCTTCCCCAGGTTCAACGAGTGCGTCGCCATTCCAAAGGTGGAATGGTGGACCTATCGCAACAGCCACATGCTCAGGGACGTGGTCATATGAGCATCCGTGTCACGTCGGATCCGGAGACGGACAGGCTGCTGTCGCTGAGAGTATCCTCCCAGGTGCCCCTTCCGCCGGAGATCTCCCTGGCCGATCCCAGGCGTTCGGCTCATTTCTTCAGGATGGCCACGTTCTTCGATGCTTACGGTCTCGGAGAGCACCCCATGGTCAGGCTCCTGAAGGACATGGAGCTGGAGACTATGATGTCCTCCGCGCTGTCAAGAGCGCAGCATCTGGACCGCGTAGCGCACTACAGCGCCTGGCTGGGGAACAGCCCGGTGAGGATTGAGAACCTCGCCGAGGAGGGGATGGCTCAAAGGCCCCGCAGGGGCTGGTTCCCGAAGGGCGGAGGCGTAGCCGACGCCGCAGGCGGTCACGGAACCCCGCCCTCATCCCCCTGATGTCGCCCGCCGGAAGCGTGAGCAGACGGCGCGCACCCGGAGTGAGCCTTAGCGAGCGCAGGGTGCGGGCGACAAACAGGCCGTGCGGACGCCGGCGAGGGCGACAGCCCCGGCGGACGCCGGCCGCCTTCCCACCGGCGACACAGTCGCCGTTTACATCCCCTCCGAGGGGATATTCACATTCAATGACACGCAGGTAAGGGGATACCTGCTCACCTAAATCCCCATACAGTGAAATGAGATCCATCGAAAGCTATGATTCCAGGGCAGAACAGCTCAGGCTGAACTCCATCGAGGCCCATTTCACTCAGGCATACAGGGCAGGCCTCGCAGAGCAGGCCGCTCTTGCTTCTCATCCGGTAGTGAAATATGTCAAGACCCTCCCCGTGGAGGATGCAACGTATCCTGCCATAGAGTACCTTATAGTTGCGAAGCAGATAGGAAGGCCCGTCCAGGAGGTGTATTCGCTCGTCAGGAGGGGGATAACCTCGTTCAAGGACAGACAGGGCAATACGGTCTTTTTCAGGAGGCAGCATCATAACTACATCCACTGGACCATGCCCGGCAGGGATCTGGACCGTCCGAAGGTCAAGGGATGCGGCATCATCCATGCGAAGACCGGAGGTCTCGTCATCAACGCATGTCCTAACGATCCGGAACATTTCGCCAAAGCGAAGAGAAGGCATTGCTGGAGCATGCACTGTCCTGAGTGCATGAACGATACCGCCCTTAGGCAGGGTGTGGAATTGGAGCTCAGGCTCAAGGCTTACAAGATGCTGATGCGTAAGCAGGGTATCGACGTAGGGAGGATAGGGCATTGGGTGATCTCCCCTCCACAGGATCTGATGAAATCCTGGATGCAGACCAAGGAGGATTTCTCCAAGGTGGTGAAGTACATCGAGCTGTCCCTCCAGGATATCGGAGCTTTATCAGGAGAAACGATATTCCACCCCTGGAGGATGAACAACGGAAAATGGGAATTATCACCGCATTTCCATAATATCTGCTATGGATGGCTTGACACCGACAAGTTCCTGAAGGAGAATCCAGGATGGATAATCAAGAAGATCCATTCCCACGAGGGTGTCCACAGCATCAGGCATACTGCTGCGTACCTGTACACCCACATGGGCCTCGGACTTGCCGATAAGGATCCAGAGGACGTCGATTGGACCGAGGACATCCTGAACTACATGATCCCCGGCATCAAATCTCCCAAGGCCAGGTACTCGGAGCAGGACTACGAGGAGCAGTTCTTCGGAAAGGGCCGCATGTCCGGGGACATCGACATCGACTGGGAGGACTGGACACAGCAAAGGCTGATGGCCAAGCTCAGAGCAAGACAGTGGGGAGGCATCTCCAAGAACAAGATCAGACTCATAGGTTATGATAGACAATATAAGATCAGGGTCTGCAAGGAATGCGGCGAGATCATCAGGACTTACGAAGGGGATGACGATACCATCGGTTCTTACGTAAGATACATCCAGGACAATCCGGTCCTGTGCTTGGCGCACCAGTTCGATCTGGCCCAATCGTCGTACCTGAGATACAAGGACGACCTCAGATCCGCAAAGCTCACAATTACGGACTTTGCCAAGTTCACACCATTCGCAGTTTCATCCCTGGAGTTCATGCCCCAGAACAAGGATCTCGTCATGGGTGGCCCGTTCGCTGAACCCGATGAGTACTTCCTCAGCAGGCAGAGGGCAGCATACGGTGAGGATTCAATCGATCAGACTGAATCATCTTCTTTCCCTGCATGAAGCATCAGCGGACGCGCTCTTATTCTATCAATTAACAGTTATGTCGAGGTTTTCTAATGTATTGTGCATCATCTCTTCTTCTTTTATTTCATCCATTTTTAGTTTGCCAATGGTCTAAACTGATTGTTCTTGTCGATATTTTATTATTCAATCATCTTCTTACTTGTTAGTATGAAGGCTTGTCCTCATTGTAATGCTCAGCTGAAAGATGATTTACTTTTTTGTACCAAATGCGGTACTAAATTATCTTCAGAACCACTTACTACGCAGGACAACACCAAAGATCCTTTTCAAGAGATGAAGTGCCCTTCTTGTGAAATCATCTTTACAGATGGCTCGTTATTTTGTAATAAATGTGGAACTAAACTTGAAGTTGTTCCTAGACAGCAGCCGGATCCTGTTCTTTTGTATAAACAATGTCCTGGTTGTGAGAAAAAGTTCGAAGATGAGTCTCTCTTTTGTAATATGTGTGGGATAAAACTCGTGGAAGTGTATGACGGAGATTTGGTTTCCGATTCTAATATTATGTATTGTCCGGCTTGTAAAACCGAATACTCTGATGATTCTTTATTCTGCACCGTTTGTGGAAAGAGGTTGGAAGTTTTTCAAAAGAAATCAAGTGATTCTGATCAATCGTCTGACCTCTCTCAAGGTAACTTTGATAATTATTCATATCATTGTAGGGTTTGTGGTTGTTCGATCACTGAAGGCCAGGAGCGTTGTAGCCGGTGTAACACGTTCCTTTATCCGACAAATATTGTTAAGATTAAGATTTAATCTTCGGTGATGACATGGTTTTCTGTAAGAAGTGTGGTACCGAGATCGGTAATGGTGTAAAGTATTGTCCTAAATGCGGTACTATGGCCTCAGCCGATTCCGTTGTTGATATGAGTTCTTCAGTTTCTGAGACGAAAATTGATGCTCAAGTATTGCCTCCAGAACCTGTCGTTACTACTATAGCTTCAATATCTACATCCAATAAGAAGACAAATCGCCGGACGATTCTGGTTGTTATCTCTGTAGTTGCTGTTATTGCCATTGTTGCAGTATTATTCTTGATGCCGACAAAATATGAAATCGATTTATCTACCAATGGATCTGGTATGGTATATGGTTCGGGCTCTTATGAGTCTGGCGACATGATCACCATCAGAGCTGCTGGTACCAATGGCATGGAGTTTTACAAGTGGAGTGATGGTAACACCTCTGCAAGTCGTACGATATCCGTTGATGGCGATAAGAGTTTAGTTGCTTATTTTGCTTATTTTTATGATATATCTGTGAAGTCTAATTATTCGGACGGAGGGAGCATATCCGGTGGAGGGCATATTAAGCAGGGAGATTCAGTAACAATCAGAGCTGAACCCTCTTATGGTTATTATTTTTCTCACTGGATGAAGGATGGTTCTAGAGTTTCAAGTAATCCGTCTTACACATTTACGGCTAATTCTGATGCTACCTACGTAGCTGTTTTCGAGTTGCGGTCATTTACCATCCAAGCTTACTCGAGTAACTCAGGATGGGGCGAGTGCTCGGGCGGGGGTACATATTTATATAAGTCATCTGTGACTCTATATGCTAATTCATATTCTGGCTATGAATTTCTGGGATGGTATGATGGATCATCCTATCTTGGCAATCTACGTACCTACACCTTCAACGTGGAATCGGATGTAACCTTTACTGCCAAGTTCGGCATTATTCATGATGCTTCATTTTCTTTCGAAGCCTCTGCTTCTCTTGCACCTGTCACCCTGAGTATCAATTCGAAATATACGGTAGAATACAGCAATAGGTATGTTACCTTCATGGATGCTATGACCGGATCGACTCTCCTTACGTATAATGGTAGTTCCAATTCATCTCTTTCCACCAGCATCTCGTCAGGTACAGCGGTGAAAGTGGTCCAGAAGATAACCTATACAGACGGCTATACGGCATCATATACGGACACATATGTAGTCAATGAAAATGTTACTCATAAGTATTCATGGAAATATAACGTGGACAAATGGTATTCTTTTTTCACTGATTTCTTCAGTTTGAACAATTCATCGGATTCATTTACGTGGGACCTCAGTTTCAAGTGGTATTACAAATACTACTCTGATCCCATACCTCGCAATATCAACGGAGCTGCTGATAGGATCGATGACTTTGTAACCTCTGATGATTCCTGGATCAAGAGTTTGGCCAAATATTTGAATAATCAATCTTCATCGATGTCTGATATCGAGCGTGTCAATTATGTCCTGAAGTTCGTGCAGAGTTTCGAATATCAGTACGATAAGGACGGCAAGAATGTCCAGGATTATTGGAAATATCCTGCTGAGATCCTCTGGGAACAGAAGGGCGATTGTGAGGATCATGCCATCCTTTTTGCAACCCTAATGGAAGCCATGGGTTATGATGCTGTGCTCTATTACGTCTACTGTTATGACTCTTCTGGTAATTTTACCGCTGCCCATCTTGCTACAGGTGTCGCGGTTTCCGGTGCATCTGGAACTAGTACTACATTCCAGGGCAAGACCTATTACTATTGTGAGGCTACCTCAGATGCAGGCTCGAGAATCCATAATTGGGCGAATGTAGGTTATATTCCAACAGGTTATGTCATTCAAAGGACATATCAGGTAAGTTGAGGTAAACGCAGTATCTATTGAGGTCGTTCTCGAATGTCTTTGTTAAATACTGCGTTTACTATCTGACCTCATGGCCTTCTGTGGTAGATGTGGCACAAAGAACTCGGATGAGGATCTGTTCTGTAGACAATGTGGTTATTCACTTAAGGATGAGGACGAATCGTCGTCCGATTATACTAGAGATTATTCCACTCATCATTATGAATCTCCTAGATCTGATGATATAAACAATTCCTATCAAAGAGAGAATCCTCTAGGAGCTCAGCAAGATAAAGAACACCAATTCTATGATGCAGTGAAAGAAAGAATGTCTACAGGATCATATTCTACCAAGGATTCCAGGGGGGACACGATCATTGTCTCTAAAGTTACCAAAGAGGATCTTGATCGGAAACGTTATATGTCTTATCTTTTCCTGGCCATTGGCCTTATCGCTATGGCTTATGTCGGATTCATCCACAAGTTCCACATCTATATCTCTGGAGATGGCAAAAGCATCGATATCACAGAAGCTACGTTGTATGAACTAATATCCAAAGGGGTAACAGGTTTGGGGGATGTTATTCCTAACGAATTGTTGCTCATCATGTTCTTCGGATCGTTCCTTTTGGTCCTGTGTGGCTTTGCTCATTATGTACCTTCAGCCTTGGGTAGTCTTGTATTCTTTTTTATGGGGATGCTGATGACTGTTATGACCTATCCGATTAATCTATATATAGTCGAAGTTGCTCCTAAAATTGCTCTAATTGATCCAGAGACTGGGCCCATGTCTTTGTTGATCTATTTCTTGTTCTTCCTTGTTCCTGCTATCATTATCTCGATATCTGTTGAATTACTCTCTAAGGCTTCTAAGCCTATTAGGAATGTTGTATGAGTTCTTAGTTAGTTATGAATTATTCAGGTGATTATCGGTGATAGGATGAATATAATCTTCTGCAGAGAATGTGGGAATCCGATTAAAAATGATGAGTCGTTGGATCAGATTTATTGTAACAAATGTGGCGCGAAGAATGATGCTAAGTTTAGCGCCCTTAGATGCAAATTGTGTGGCAGATCATTTGGAGATGCGGCATATATCTTCTGCCCTCTGTGTGGTACCACTCTAATTGCCAATCCGGTTATCCTGGATTCGTGGGATTACAACACTTCTAATGCTATATGCTCTTGTGGGAATCATATCCATTTTGACGAAGGGGTGTTCAGAATAGTTTGTGATAGCTGTGGCAAAAGTAACTCCAGAACACACTATCCTTCACATATTTTTGAAGTAGTTATAACCCAATCAGCTATTGACTTCTCCAGATCGTTCAGGATTCTTCTTAAAAAGTCGCGTTCTTTCGATATCACGGAAGCGGGCAGATATCAATTCATCCTGACCAACGCCATCTATGATCTCTCTATAGATATAGGTGGCATGAATTGCTATGACAATCGTTTCACCACTTTTGAGAATAAGCGTTTGGAAGTGAAGTACAATAATTCCAACAATACGATCGTAACAGAACTTCAGACGCTGTACTTGTATTGATTGGTCAAATACTGATCGTCCGTGTCTCTGATTATGATTAGTCAATGCAATCATCGAGTAGTTTTTAATGATATAACCTGGGTTTACCTGATAGAACAATCTCGTATGTACTTGGATTATGTGCCTATTTGACTTCGACACAGACTGAATTTGCTATTTCTCTATTTGGGAGTAATAGAAGATAGAATTGGTTGATATTGGATATATTTTCCTATTCTGTTGGAAGCATTATTAATGTTGTTATTTGATTCGGCTTCAGTGGTTTGATGGCATTATTTAAGACCAAAGAGGAAAGAGCCTCCATCAAATTTGATAAGGCTTCCGATTTAATTGCGCAGAAGCAATACGGCGATGCTTTGAATAACCTGAACAAAGTCATCAGTTTGGGTCAAGCGACTCCGGAAGTTAATGTTCTTAAGCGTATGTTAGAGATGCGTACTAATTACAGGGATCCTAATGAACTGTCTAAATCTATCGGTGTATTCAGTAACTATCCTGGCCTTATGGTCAAGTATGGTGTATATGATGTTTCTGTGGATGCCCTTCTCAACGAATGCAATCTCCGTATCAAAGGACAGCAGGCTCTGAATAATAGTGATGTGTCTCAGGAAGCAGGCTTACAGCTTATCAGTACAGCAGCCGAATTTGCGGCTTATGACCGTACATTCATCCTTGAGGAGATATTCGATGAGAAGAAGGTTACAGCTCGCGATTATTCTAACATGATGTATGCTCTTGGATATGAAAGATTATCTGAGGCCATTAAGTGGGAAGATCCAAAGAAGGCTGCTGAATTCCAACAGCAGGCGTTGATATACAACAACGAACGTCATAATCAGGAAGCGATCTCCAAGAATCAGGAATTCATCCGCGGTGCATCGATGACCGTCCATTGCTGGTTCTGCGGACGTGAAGTTTCTGGTGAGAACATACATTTCGTTCCTATGAGTAGTATGCTCACAGACCCCATTCTCAGGCAGGCAGACCCCAATAAGCCGTTGGCGACCAATAGTACGAAGTCTATATTCGCTTGCCGTGCCTGCTATTCCGCGATCGATACCGTCGGTAAGACCTATTTTGAATTGGGAAAGAAGTACACCGATGCTGAGGTCACGAAGGCTTATAATCAACTGATGTCGGAGATCAATGATTTGCAGAGACAGATCAATGGTCTAAGGGCCGGTATGCATTGATGTGATGATCATGGATGAAGTCATAGAATTAAGATGTAAATCATGCGGAGGGCCGCTCTCCGGTGAGGGAGATATGCTGAAATGTCTTTCTTGCGGTAGATCGCAGCTTAAGGTTGATTCTCAGAAATATATCGAGCAGGCAAAGATGGAGATGATGGCCTGGATCTCTAAGACCATACCGACAGGTATGTCGCTGAATCAGACAGAGACCATGGATCCTATCGCTCGCCATAATATCTTCATGTCCTCGATCAAACCTTCTCTGGAAGCTACATTTAGAGAATACAAGTTCGGATTCATCAGCACCCTTTCCAATCAATTGCTTGTCATGCCTTTCAAAACTCTCAAAGGACTGCCATCAAGATACAGTCCTAAAGAGCTCTTCGAGTTCGATGCAAAGGTCAAATCAATCAAGGCATTGGCAGTCGATGATGACAGTAAAAGACTAGTGAATCAGGCTTCAGGTGTTTCCACATCCTATGCGATGACCGTCAATAGTGTCGAATTGATGGCTCAGGATCAGCTAGATCGCTATCAGTTCATGACAAACAACTACAAAGCGTCAGCTGAAGCCATCGCTGATCTGCAGGGGTATGAGCTCGTCAAAAAGAGATTCGATGCTCTGAGCAAAGCTTGCGATGGTATCAACGATATCATGTCAGGCAATTCTCAGGCGGCGATTATGAAACTTGAGGATGCAGCGTATAATCTGGATTCGGTTGAGAAAGATGCACGTTCCAACATCGATTATTCATCGATGGCTCTGGCTGTTTCCAGAGAGGCCATCGTCTGCAGGACCACTCTTCGCATCGCAAAGGCGTTGTCTGTCAGTTCTGGTCTTGATACGCAGCAGGTCTTCAAGGTCATAAGCGATCTGATGACCGAAGTTACTCTTGAGAACCAAATGCAGCATGGCAATCTCGCTTCTTTCAGCAGGATAGAGAGGACTTCTGAGATACTCAATCTTCTTTCAGAAGTCATTTCTGCGAAGAGCGGTGACGGTTCTCTCAAGGTCGCATCCGGTTCCGGTTCAGTTCTTTTCCCATTGTGGGTTGTTGAAATCAAGTACAGTTTTGTCACCGGATCACTGTTCAAGAAGCATTCAGTGCAAGTGTCTGAGCTCATATTCGTTTCTGCTGAATTCCCGACTTCTTCGTCCACTGTCCAGAATTCCAGACAGGCGATCACCGATATTTTCAAAGCAATGCCCGAGACCACTTTCATGCAGAGGGTAAAGGGCGATGAGACATCTATCACAATGGGCAGTCAGGTGCGCTATGTTTATGACGATGCACACCATACTAGGTTAAACGCCAGTACGAAGGTAGTCGCACCCACTTCTACTAAGTATGATGTAGAGCTCATAGTCAATAACTATCTGGATGCCTGCAGATCCACTCATCCGAAGTTACAGATGGGGCGGGCTACTATCCATGGTCTAATCTACGTTCCAGCAGAACCTAACTCTAATGGATACACACTCATGGTCAATCTGGGCAATATCGCTCCAGCTAATCTGGGCGATAAAGAAACGATTTCAAAATTGATCCTGTGAGGTGAATCGAATGGGATTGTTCAAGAACAAGAATGAATCGGCATATGACAACAAGAAGACATTCCTGAGTGTCATCAAGAGCGATAACAACGCCGGATCATACGGCGCGATGTCAGCTGATGATGTCTTCTGGAAGGTGCCTTTCGAGGACTTCAACATTCATTCCAAACTCATCGTAGGCGAGAGCGAAGACGCTCTTTTCTATAAGAACGGAGTGGTCCTAGAGGTCTTCTCGGGAGGAGAGTATGATCTGGAGACTAACAACTATCCTTTCCTGAGCCGTATTAGGAACATGCTGTCTAACGGCATCAGCATCTATAATGCAAGGGTATATTACATCAACAAAGCCCATAAATTGGATAACAGATGGGGCACCGACAGTCCGATCCAGGTTGTCGATAAGAAGTACAACATCGCCACATCGGTCCAGGCAAGAGGCGCTTATACCCTGCAAATAGTGGATTCTAAGAAGTTCTTCCTGAAGTTCGTCGGCCTCAATCAGAACAGACTGACAGCAACAGATGTCATCAGCGAGTTCAGGGCTCCTGTATCGCAGAAGATAAAGAGTCTCCTCGGTAACGTCATCAAGTCCATGGATGATGAGATTATCGGTATTTGCTCAAGACAGGATGAAGTAGCTGAAATGGTCAAACCCATGTTGGATCCAATCTTCGACGAGTACGGAATACGTCTTGTCAACTTCTACGTTGAGGCGCTCGATGTTGCCAACGATGAATCCAGAAGGGTGCTCGAGGAGGCTCGTACCAAGAGGGCCACCACTCAGATCGAGGCTGAAGGTGAGAAGGCCAGACTGGAGACTCTGGGCATCACATGGGCTCAGAGCGAGAGTGCAAGCATCATGCACGATGCCGCTCAGAACGAGGGATCAGGAATGGTCGGCGCAGGTGTCGGTATCGGATTTGGTCTTGCCGCTGGTTCCGGCATGTACAACATGGCTGCGAGCACCATGACGCCTTTGGATGGTAGCGGTCAGCAACAGCAGGCTCAGCAACAACAGCCGCAGAATCCCGGTACGGTGAAATGTTCATGCGGTGCAGTTCTTCCAGCTGGCAGCAAGTTCTGTTCCCAATGCGGGCAGAAGCTCAATCTATTCTGTCCTAACTGCGGTAACAAACTATTGCCTGGAGTCAAATTCTGTTCAGAATGCGGGAGTAAGATAGAATGAAAGCGAATTACCTTGCAGTCCTTATTGAACTTGTCATAATGGCTGTCGTCGATGTCGTTATGTATATCTTTATCAAGGACTGGACAAACACAATGATCTGTTCGATTGTGATGATAGATTTGGCCTTTGTTCTCAATATGGTCTCGTTCCTTACGACCCCTAATCACAAGAACAGCTATATCTTCCAGTCATCCACATCGATCTTCGCATCTTATCTGATTATCATAGAGATCGCATTGATGCTTGTAGGCCTCTTCGTCAAGGAGATTCCTGAGCCGTACATCATGGTCATCGAGATCGTCGTGTTCATCATATTCACGATCCTCTTCATCATGAATGTCGTGGCCAACAATCATACTGCCCAGACTGCTGATGTCAACGATGCCGGTGTCGCAAGGATTTCTGACGTCACCTCATGTCTCTATCAGGCTTTCAATGCGGCGGAAGGCAATGAGATGAAATCAGTCATCGAGAAGGCATATGATAAATCGAGATCTTTAACTGGATTCAGAGACGAACTCGCAGATTACGATCAGGAACTGATGGATGTCGCGGAGGCCATTTCTGCTCAATCCAAGACCGGTGATGTGGACGCTGTCCAGCAGCTCTACGCCAAATTCTGTAATATCGCTGATGAAAGGGCTCAGAAGGCTCGCAAACTCCAATCCAGTTGATATAAAACATATTAAAATGGGGGCAGACTGCCCCTGTTTTGATCAAACTTCGATCATGGCCTTCTTCAGCCATTCCTTGGCGGCCTCCCTTCCAGGGCAAGTCGCCAAGAGATCTTCTACCTCCTTCTTCCTCTCGACGAAATCAAGTCCGAAATCCAGGGATATATTGGCGATCTCGTGCAGTAGGCAGTAGTCGAGGACCTCTTCCGGAACGTTGTCGTTCAGGAGTTTCCTGTTCATGATCACGACCCTCATCAGGCATGAGCTCTGTCCTGCCTTTGATTCGGATTCCTCCTTCGACCAGAACAGCTTCAGTCCGTTGATCTCTTCGACGAGGCCAGCATCAACGATTCTGTGGTAGGCATCCCAGAGTTTCTCATCCTCGTTTTCATCAGAGACAGCGAGGTTGCGGCTCCTTTCGATGTACTTCTCCTGGTTGAGATCTCTGAACTCCTGGGAGGTCAGCCATTCCTTGGCGCATTCCGGGTAATCCAGTTCCTCTTCCGCAAGGATCCTCGAGAAGATCGTCTTCGCGATCCCTTTCACAACATCCTCGGGTGCCTCCTTGAGGTAGTCTGAGACGCTGAAGTTCGCGAAGTCGCATGTGCGAATCCATTTCACTTTGAGGTCTCTGAATGGCGAGAATTCCGCTTCCACGTTCTCAAATCCGAAATCGTTTCCGACCTTCTGGAAGGTCAAGTTCAGTTCTTCCGATGTTACCATCTTCTTCAACTCCTTTTTTCTTAGGGGCCTCTTGAACCCCGGAACGGAGCTGGAGCGAGGGGATTATGCGTATGCGGTGAGTAAATAACATCGTTCAAACAGGAAAGGCGAGCCGCAATACACAATATTGCCCCTCGCGATAAGTGTAGGGGTGAAAGGGCCCGAAAAGGAGATGTCTTTAATTCTGTTCCGATAAGTATAAAGCAGCTTTGTTTCATCACGGTCTTATGGTAAAACCCCGTGTTGCAAGTCTTTTTGCCGGTATCGGTGGCATATGTCTTGGCTTCAAAGAAGCCGGTGCCGATATAATATATGCCAATGAGATAGATTCCTATGCTTGCCAGACATACCGTCATAATTTCAATGGGGCTCCTTATCTCGTTCAGGATGATGTATATAACCAGCATCTTTCAGATTTGGACAATGTTGACATTATTGCAGCCGGATTTCCATGTCAGGCGTTTTCGATAGCTGGTTACCGTAAGGGCTTTGCAGATGACCGCGGAGTATTGTACACGCAGGTTGACAGACTTATTAATGAGTGTCATCCGAAAGCTGTTTTCTTAGAGAATGTGAAGAATTTGATGTCTCATGACAACGGACGTACGTATAGTGTAATTAAAGCCGCTCTTTAGGATTCAGGATATTGCGTAACTCAGGCCGTTCTTAACACAATGGAATACGGCAATATTCCTCAGAACAGAGAGCGCATTTATGTTGTTGCTTTCAGAAAGTCTCCAGACGGCTCATGTCTTGCTAAAGACTGTTTTAGTTTTCCCGAACCTATTCGTCTGACTGTTTCCGTTCATGATATCATCGATTATCACGATAAGAAAGCCGATTCTTTCTATTATAGTAAAGATCATAAGTATTATTCTCAGCTGGATCGGGAGATGACAAATCCGGATACTATTTATCAATGGCGCCGTGTCTATGTGCGTGAGAACAAAAGTAATGTCTGTCCTACGCTGACTGCCAACATGGGCACGGGAGGTCATAATGTCCCCCTTATCAGAGATGATTATGGTATTAGGAAGCTCACTCCTGAGGAGTGCCTTAAGTTCCAAGGATTCCCTGACAGTTTCTCTTTCCCTGATATTGCCAAGTCCCATATGTACAAGCAGGCGGGTAATTCTGTTTCCGTTCCTGTCATTAAGAGGATAGCAGAGAATATGATTTTCGCTATGCGCAATTCGGGGATGATAGGTTGACCAGTGTTTTCTGTAAGGCTTCGAAGGAGGAAAGGCATTCTTACATTCAGTATCTCCGGGCGATGTCTTCTATTAGCAGTCTTTTCTCTGAAAGCAATACTCCGTATATCGATTATCGTATCGTGGAGAATCTCTTTTGCAGATGTTTTAATGCAGAGAATCTTTCCAGATCATGCATTGCGATTGATGCACGTATCGGTCCGATTGGAGTGGGCATCAAAACTTTCGTAGACACCCCTTTTCAGAAGATTGCTGAATTCGACAAGAAACGGGAATACACAGATACTGGAGATGTAATTGAGGATGCTTGCAGAGTATCCGAGCTCAGAAATGAGAGACTCGATTTCTCCAAAGATGCTTATGCGATAGATGATTTCATCTATCATTATGTCGTCCGCAGGCCCAATCGTCTTTCAATCCATGAATGTTCCATGGATTATATCGATCTTGATTCGATCAAGGTTACAAAGCAGACTGGCAAAGGATTTGACTTTACTGATGGAAAGAACAGGTTCAGATTCAGCAGATCTAAGAGTACAATTCTTGAATCTTTTAGTCTTGAGCACTCTCTTTATGATTTCGGAGTGGATTTCGTCGAGGATCCGATGAGGGCTATCGTCGAGGTTTATGAGGGGGAGTTTACTATAGGGGAGCCATCTTCACAGTCTATCGTTCAGAAACCGACTATAGTTCTCCCGCTGTTCTCTACGAGAGGAGGTGTTCACGTCCCAGAAAAGAGCGGACTCAACCAATGGAATGCAGGAGGACGCAGAAGAGATTTTGATGAGATTTACATTCCTTATCAGAAGGAGGATCGCGATCGTATACCAGGCTTCTTCCCAGCTAGGGACACTCCGTTTGATCTGGAGCTGCCCAGCGGGGAGACTATCAGTGCCAAGGTCTGTCAGGATCAGGGAAAGGCCATAATGTCAAATCCCAACAAGGAACTCGGAAGATGGCTTCTCCGGGACGTGCTTCATCTGGATGAGGGGCAGTTAGTCACGATGGATATGCTTGACAGCCTGGGCGTTAATGCAGTGATGTTCACTAAAGAAGATTCGGGTAAGTATTCGATAGATTTCACCAACATCGACTACGATTAAGAGTTTTCTCAATAGAGTCTGCACACTCTTCCGTATTTTTTATAATCTTTTTTCTCCAGAATCTCAGTACAGTATACCCCATTTGTTCTAGCTGGGCTTCGACTTTGCGGTCTCTTTCCATATTCCTTTCGATTTTCGGAATCCAGTATTCTCTCTTGGTTCCGATACGTTCTTTCTGATTTTCCCAGTCATATCCGTGCCAGAATTCTGAATCACAGAAAATTGCTACTTTCTTTCCTTTGAATGCTATATCTGGTTTTCCCGGAAGGTCTTTGCAGTTCTTTCTGTATCTAAGCCCGCGTTTCCATAATTCCTTTCTCAAAATGACCTCTATCTCTGTATCTTTCGAGTGGATGGCCTGCATGTTCTTTCTGCGCTGTTCAGGAGTGTGATTGTCCACATTCTTCAATCGAAGTTGTATTTTTACCTTTATCGATTATTTCATCGATGACACCGCCTATGAATGTTTCATCAAGGAGGACTTGGACGGCTTCTTGGAGTCCAGGTCGGACAACATGTTCCGCTATCTCAAGGATATTATCGGTATCAGCATCGAGGCTGCAGAATCGCAAACTGATGCTGATAGAGAAAAGGTGGAAGACGATTTAATATGATTATGATCCCCTCCCCGTAGGGAGGGGTTTTATTCAATATTCGTCTGGCAACAGTATTGTTGTCACCGACCTATCGTACTCGGTTATGATGTAGATCTTCCCGAAATCGGTGTCGTACGAACTGAACAGTCTGTCTGAGACGCCTTCCTATCTCTCCGCCTCCAGAGCATCGTTGTTCATCTGCTTGTCCTCGTCACAGAGATCGCCCCAATCTCCACGGCAATGGCGGTCCAGACATTTCCGGATGGTCTCGGCAGCATCGGCACTGCCCATCATCATATCCCTGATTCCGATGGTGTTGACGATGGTACCGGTCTCGAACAGGCTCACGAGCTCACCTCCTCCATCGAAACGATTGTTCTTCCGTTCTCTGGCAGGATTATCGATTCCGACCCGTCCTTCCAGGTGAACCTCGGTACGGTGATCTTCTTGCAATCCCTCTCGATGATTGCCTCCATGTACGGTTTGTCCACGATCTTGACGATGTTGAAAGGTCTGTTCCTGCAATCGGTGTAGAATTTCCCGATCTCGAAAGGTCTTGCCGCAATGCCGTTCTCCTTCCTCTTCGATATCTCGTAGTGGTAGTTCCATGAGACATCGGTGATCCTCTTCCCATGGAATTTGAGAGATTCTATCATCTCCGATCCCAGCTGCTGGGCCTCCGGCTGGCTCGCATCCAGTTCCTTTAGGAACTCCATCCTATCGTAGCAGTTCTGTTCCTGTCCCTTGAAGTACTTCCTGGCGACGACCTTCCATCCGTTCAGGATGTACATCCCGTTGTCCCAATTGTCGCAGTCCAATTCATTCAGCTTCCCGATCCCCAGGGAGTTCCCATCCGCTCCCATGAAGTTCCCGATCACCTGGCAGAGCCTGGAGTATCCGTAGTCGCTCTTGTCCGGAGCTGCGAACCCTCTCAGATCGCAGTACTCCAGGAACGCTCCTACTGAATCTGCTCCTCCGTTCCAGTGGAGGTAGATCCCGAGGCCTTCTCTGGCCATGTCCTTCTCGGTGGTGATCACCGCTCTGTTCCCCATCAGATCACCCCCGACATCTTGGCTTCTGCCATCCACACCGTGAACTCTTCGTATTCAGAAGTGCTCATCAGTATGTCCAGAACTTCTTTCCTGTCCGCGAACATCCCTCTGAAGGGCTCGTCCGGGCACATGATGACCGGTTTCCTCTTGGATTTCCTGACGGTCTCGACGATCGCAGGGATCCCCATCCTGTGCTCCCTGTCGGTCTTCCTGATGACCAGCCTGTATCCGGTGTACTGGTCCTGGTCGACCCTGATGTTCTCGCTGTTCAGGACAGCGATCTGCCAATCCTGCATTCAGGCCACCCCCTCTCCGCATGCGAGGATGTCCTTCACCGTCAGCATCCCGAGGGCGTTCAGCCTGTAGCACATCCTGTGCGCTCTCGTTCTTTTCGGACTGTCGGTCGCATGCCTCAGGAGGTGGTAGACGAATCCCTTCTCCTCCAGTCTTCTGATCTCGATGGACACCTGTCCTCTGGAGATTCCGATAGCATCCGCTATGCCGTCCTGAGTGGTCTCATAAAGCATCTCGTAGCTGTTCCCCAATCCCATCTGTCCGTACAGGTGGATCAGTATCTGCTCCTGCCTGGTGGTCATCAGCAGCACCTCCCATATACTCCGTTGATGCACTGATCGTCTTCGACCATGAATCCGGTGTGTCCGTTCCCGCACTCCCTGATCCATGCCGCCAGGTATCCGATGGATTCCCAGTCGCGGTTCTCCAGCATGTTCTTCAGATCTTGGGTGTCCCATCCGTAATCCAGGATGGTCACGATGTCGTCGACGCTCAGTCTGTCGATGACTTCGACTCCGGTGAGGATCCCGTAGTCGCTCATCTGAACCACCTCATGTCCTCGGGGTAGTTCCCATCCTCGTCCAGCGGATATCCGTAACTTGGAATATCCGCTCTTACCGCTCCGACATCTCCGAAGTCGGCGAAGCTGTTTGGAAGGAACTGGTTTCTTAAGGAGTTTGACTTGGTTCCTTGATCTCTTTTACAGACCATTTCTTTCAACCCTGGGCTTTCTTCGAAACCCAAGCGGGAAGGAACGAGGGCCGCATGCACGTAGCTTACACATCGAAGATGGAAAGCCCGATGATGCGGGCCGAGATTAGCGAAGGGTGGCGGAGAAGAAAGCACGGGTTGAATGTATTGATTCCACTGTCCACCAACAAATCTCTTTATTGTCGTCTTTCTTTCCCGGATTCGATAGGTCATGACATGGGTCGTTGCAATTGATGAATCAGGGGATCTCGGTAAGGATTCCAGATTCTTCTCTATGGCAGCGGTCATCAACGAGCGTGTACGCAATCTGGAACCTGTTTTCAAAAAGATCCCTAAGATCAGAGAGGATTCCAAATTCTACAACTCGACCGAATCGGAGATCATCGATGTACTGGCTTCGTTGCCCGATTCCGATTCGATCATCATATCGGTCACTGTCGATAAACATGACTATACCGGAAGTCATTATGGGGTTCACGGGAACAAGCTGTACGCAGCTGTCCTCGGGGATCTGTTCGACAGTGTTTTCGAACATATCGGTGCCCATGACGTTTCCGTTTTCTTGGATCGCAGCACCTTCGTGACCATTCTCGAATTGAACAGCATCTGTCTGGAAGCTGCGTCGCATCACGGAACAAACGTGAAGAAATGCGTCAAGGCCACATCCCATCAGAACAGATGTGTCCAGATCGCCGATTTCGCTGCCGGTGCGATAAACCGCAAATTCGAATACGACGATATCAGATTCTACGGGTTAATAGAGAAGATATCCTTTGCCCGCAAGCATTGATGGCCACCCATGGCAACCTGGATGCGGGTCTTATCAGGATAATACACTATTGGCCTCATTCATATTTAATCTATCCCTTTCTCAACTTTTGATCCCGCTGATTGTCCGCATCCTTCCTCTTTGTTTTTAGTAAAATATTATATGTAAAATATACACTTAATAAAATAATGGGAATGACATACACTGTCATTCGCAAACTCTTTCGGAGGATAACAAATGGAAGATCTCTCAAACGATTCAACCGAGTCAAAGGATTCGGGGACAGCATTCACGAAATACTCTTACAAGGTCGGCTTCAACGCCGCCATGGTATCTGTTTTCGCAGATTCCCTCTGCATCGATGACGAGATGCGCATCGACACTCTGATCCAAGCTCTAGCGGCGGAATTCCACAGACAGTATTCCGTTCTCGATAATCCGACGGAGGTCCTGGGGGAATTCATCTCGGCCGTATAGGATTCTATAGTTGACAATCTCGATAGAGATACAGTCTTTGGCGGATCGACATCTGTCGCAGGATATGTCGATGCTCTCTCCTACATCACCGATTTCAGAGGTTGCGATGACGATCGCTGCAGCCGCTGCAAGGAATGCAAGGGGTGCTCCCATGAGCGATTACGAGCTCATCCCCACGAGCACCCGCGGTAAGAAGTATCCTCTCGGTTGGGTGCACTTCGCTCCGGGCATCAATACCAAGCGCAGGACGATGACCGAAAGCTATCTCATGCAGAGGATGCCCCGCACCAACACCATCGCTCAGAATCAGCATTACGTCGAGAAGGTCATGAACAACAAGCGCACGCCCGAGTACAATAAGAACGTCATCAGGCAGTTCGTCAACGACCATCTCGACAAGTTCATGGCCCTGTCCGACAGGACAGAGGATCCCGATCTCAACGAGTGGGCTCGGAAGAAGAACGCCGGTGCAAGATTCGGTTGGATCTCTTGGTTCAAGGCGGAATTCTGTAACTTCAGGTGATTACATAATGTCCGAAAACGACCCTCAGGACCATCAGCCAGACGTTCAATCATACTTATGTAATCAGTATCTGATAAGGTTTATATTTGTCATATACATCCAGCCGATCATGCCCTACAAGAAGGCTGTAAGGAACATCACGATATCAGGTACGTCGAAGATCATCCCCGTTTCCACCGAGGTCAAGGAGCTCGGACTGGGTCCGAAGGATACCGTCGTAGCTTATCTCGCGATCCCCGGATCCCTTGAGGAGTATGCTTTGGATCTCGCCACGACCTTCTGCAACCAGGGCGCATACTATGTGAATGAGAAGTACCTCACATCGAAGGACTGCAATCCTGTTGGACATCATTTCGAGAACATGCTGGATGACACCAACCGCTCAGAATGCGAGCTCATCGTCAATAGGTTGGCAGCATTGAATTACATGATCGACACCATGCGCTCTTACACGAAGACCATGGTCTCCGGACCCTATGCATACTATGCAGAGGATCTCAGGACGTTCGTGGCCAAGTTCGATCCGTCGGAGCTTGTGGATGATGATGAGATCTCACGCAACATCAAGAACCTCATGACGCAGATTAACGTCCTCAGGGCGTGTCTGAACACACCTTTGTTCGATTTCTCCCCGATAGATTCCGTCAAGCATCTCCAGAACTATATGGACAGGGCACTGGAGGATGTGGTCAGGCTGTTCCATTGTGCTCCCGAAAGAAGGGAGGAGGAGTGCAGCAGAATCAATCAGGAATGGCAGGACGAGGTGAACAAGGTCATCTACCGCGACATGTACTTCGTCGGTCTGAAGATGAACAGATCCGACGGAGGATTCACTGGTATGCCGGAGTTCTCGGTCATATCCGCTCCGACCCACAGGATGGCCTTGGAATCGTTCTCCGATGACAATTCCCAATCATACGCATTCGGTCCGTATATGGATGAATCCGAGTGCTCAGAGCTCGTCTCCTACCTCAGATTGAAGTGGAAGCTGGAGATCAAGCAGGATTCCGACCAGAGCACGGTGGTGCAGGTCAAGAATCTGATCAATGAATACAACGTAATGTCTGGTGAGTGAATTGGATGGGATGATGCCCTATTGCGAACAGATGAAGATCAGCATGAGACTTCGCACCGAGCAACCTTTGGATCTGACTGAGAACGAGATCATCATCGACAGGATAAAGCAGCATTCCTTCGTTGAGGTCCAGGATAAGGACAGGTAGGCTGAGATGCTTCTCATGACAGCAGTCTCCATGGACATGGACCGCTACTTCTCCGGCGATATGGATGCTTGGATGATCAGCATCATGGACAGGATAAGGATCTACGCACGCCAGTATGTAGGTCAGGCAAACTGCATCGGAGGATTTTCCGGTGACGAACCATTACCTCCCGAGACCATCTTCAAGGATGTCAAGGAATTCTGAATGGGAATCCTCCCATTCTCTTTTTGTCCGACAAGTATTATATGTCATACATGTAATACAAGTATTATGCAAGAGATAGCCCGTATCATCAAGAACGGAAATTCACTGAGTGTGAATGTCACCAGGCTCTGCCGCAAGCTGGGCCTCGATGCCGGCGATCAGGTCCTCATTGATATCTCGGTGCCTGATTTCGCCGATAAGATTGTTCCGGAGAAGAGCGCCCTCACCGAAGAGGAAGCTGTCAGCGTTGTGAGATCCATCTTCGAGGAGTTTGGAAAGAAAGGTCTTTTCCTCACTCAGGTCGAGTTCTATGCTTACGAGTCCACGGGCACTCCCGATGCGATGACGAAACGTGCGGTCGATATTATGATTGAAACAGGAGAACTTACAAGGGATTCCAATGACAGGATTTGGTACGGATCTAAGGGCGATGATCCGATAAGGAAGATATTCCGTGACAGGAGGACTAGGAAACTGAACCGCGAGTCGATCTATGTCGATGACCTCGGACAGCTGGAGAGATTCGTTAGGGATTACGACGTCGTCGGTACCGTTCCCCTCTCCAGAGTGGATTTCGATATCTACGATGAGATAATCGATCACGAGTTCGCCGTCAGGACCAAGGATGACAGGGTGTTCCTGGTATCCAACCCCTATAAGAAGGAAGGGGAGGAACGCAATGCCATCGATTTCGCTGCCAAGCACGGTCTTGAATACAAGTATATCGATGATTACTGCTGGTATCACAAAGGGGATACGAGACTGGTCCTTTTCTGGATCAAGGATGAATGAGGTGATGAAATGGATTCTCAGAAGGTTTTGACCATAGTCGCTATTGCATTGTTGGCCGTTGTAGCGGTCGAAGGGGCCGTTCTCATAACGAACGGAGGATCGCATGCAGATGACGATTCTACCGATTTCCTGAAGGAGCAGGTAGAACTTCTCAGCAAGAAAGGCGGGACGATCAATTTCGTCAGTGCCGGTCATATCGAGATCAAGGCAGGAACCATTCTGTCAGTTCATGGCGACATCATCTATTACGAATCGATCAGAGCTTCCTATCCTCTGTCTTCAATCCAATCCATCAGGATAAACGCCTGATCTGAAAACCGGAGGGCCATACCCTCCATTTCAATATCAATTCTTCATCGCTTCGTTGATAATCTCGATGTGCTCGGCGACGGTCTTCCCTTTTTCAGTGAGGATGAGATATTCGGTGTTCCATCTCATGCTCTCGTCGCTGTATGTGGAAACGAGACCGGCATCTATGAGCTTGTTGATCATAGCGTACTTGGTCTTCTCCCCTCCCTTGTCGACCCTGACGATATCCGTCTTGGTCATATTGGGATTGTTCCTGATGATCCATAGAATGCTGAGAGCGTATTTCTCCTCGAGCAGCGATGAGTTCCAATCCATTACAGTAGTTATTACCGAGTAATATTTTAACAGTTCCTATCAAACACCCGTTTAACTCGGTATTTTCTTACAGTGTAGTTTTTACCAACAATTAAATACACGGTTGCCAATGCAATATACAGAGCGAAAGAACCCGGCAATCGGGAACATAGCTCACAGGAGGTAATGAATTGGGAAGAAATCCACTCGGAGAATACCTGGATCGCTATCTGGATACCATACGCGAAGTGTATTCTGAGGAGACGTTCAAGAACCGTGTCCGCAGATACCACAGGATGGAGTCCAAGGTGCAGATCCTGGTCAAAGAGGGAAAGATGAGGTCCATGTCCCCCAAGAACTGGACTGAGAACGATGTGCGCGAGTACATACTCTACTGCAAGGGTCTGGTCAGCACTGCCGATATGGTCCATGAGATCAACGCTCTGAACCAGCTGCTGCTGTACCTCGACAATCCTGCGGTCCAGCTGTGCCTTGCGCACAATCCGATGCTCAAGCCGAACTTCAAGGGGACTAGGAGGAAGGACAGCATGTCCGACGACATGTACGACCTCATCCTCGAAAGGTCGAAGATCATAGACACCGGCGATTTCAATCTGGTCAGGGCCTACGCCCTGGTCCTGATGAGCATCACCACCGGCAC
Organism: Thermoplasmata archaeon; assembly: GCA_015063235.1. Taxonomy (GTDB): domain Archaea; phylum Thermoplasmatota; class Thermoplasmata; order Methanomassiliicoccales; family Methanomethylophilaceae; genus Methanoprimaticola. Next base: position 25,681 of record SUSW01000021.1, read on the forward strand.
TAGGAACAAGGAGATCCGTTTCGCCGATGTGAAGGACGTCGATACCACCCTGTGGACATTCGACATCATCCACGTCAAAGGCGAGGCGACTTACGGGATGCCGAGGACCGTTCCGCTGCATCCCGATGTCCGCAGGATCCTCACTCTGTACCTCGTGCTACGCGAAAAGTGGTTGGCGGACAATAACGTGAAGTCACAAGCGCTATTCCCATCCAAAGATAGTTCTGACGGCTATCTGTCCGGCAACTCGATCCGCAAGATCAAGACCGTCGTGGAAAAGGACCTCGGAATCAAATTCGACCTCCGCATGTGCCGGAGGACCTTCGGACAGAGATATCTCGATAACGATCTGGATATCGAATCCGTATCGGTCCTCATGGGGCATGCGAGCACAAAGACAACGGAGGGATTCTACAGCAGGAAGAGGCTCAACAAGGCTGTCGAGAATGCTAAGAGCACATGGTGATCTCAAGCGGAAAACAGTTTCCTGTATCGAAATTCATTACTTTCCTGACAATTGTCCACGTGGCGGACAAGGTTTCTGTCCACTTTTGGACAATCTGGGTATGAAGTGAAAGTGGACAAGGCGAGATTCGAACTCGCGGCCTCTTCGTTGCGAACGAAGCGATCTAACCGGGCTGATCTACTTGCCCATTGAAAATCCCGGGTAGTTCCCCGTACTATGAACCCTAATAAAAACCTTTCAGCATCCGTGCAGCCAACTTTATCAGGTGCCGGATGCCAGATGTTCATAAATATGTTGTAACAGCATTCGCTTTGCATGGCAAAACTCACAGAAGAGATGCTTGAAGAGATGAAGGCCACGGGAATAATCTCGTTCGCTACTGCATCGAAGGACGGAACACCCAATGTCGTCCCTGTAGGGATGATCTTCATGGGCGATGATGGGAACATATGGCTTATTGACAATTATCTTAACAAGACTCTATCGAACCTCAAGGAGAATCCGAAGGCCGCATTCTACATCTGGACCAGGGATTTCAAGGAGTCCTATCAGATCAAGGGATCCGTCACCATAGAGAACTCAGGAGAGGATTACGAGAAGGCGGTGGCCATCGCACATTCCAAGAAGGAGACATACCCTGCGAAGAACCTCGTCAAGATGAAGGTGGAGGACATCTTCTACGTTACGCCCGGGGACCACGCCGGAAACAAACTTTGAACAAAAGAGGTCGCTCCTGTGAGCGACCCTTGATTTTTATCAGGGTTTCATTCCTGCTTAGGTTTAAGAAGCCAGGGTGCAGAACCCATTATAGCTCCGATCGGTGTCATGATGAGGATCATGAACCAAGGGCTGCCGTTGGCGAACATGAATGCCCCCAGTGCGGCTCCGACGACGGCGCCTATTATCATCCCGTGACGGGCTTGGGCCATCATCAGGCAACAGTCCTCCCGGTGACGTTCTCTGCCGCTTCCACCATCTTGTCGACGATTTCCCTTGCACCGCCGACGTAGTTGGACGCATCCATGGTGGCTATGATCTCCTCTTTGGTCAGAACTCCTTTGAGATCCTCCCTCTCCAGCAGAACATCCCTCAGATGCCTCTTCTGGTCCTCCGCAATCATCGCGGATTCCCTTATGATCTCGTGGGCATCCTGTCTTCCGACGCCTTTCTCCGTGAGCTTCATCATCAGAGGCTCTGCCATTACCAGCCCTCTCGAGGATTCGATGTTCTCCAGCATCTTGTCTGCGTGGACCTCGAGACCTTCGAAGATCCAGTTCATCTTCTTCAGGATCTCGTCGGTGAGGATGAAAACATGAGGCAGGGTGAACCTCTCTGTGGACGAGTTGGAAAGATCCCTCTCGTGCCAGAGCACCTGGCTCTCGAATGTGGGTGTGACGAATCCCCTTACCACTCTGGCAAGTCCGCAGCAGTTCTCGGAGTTCATGGGGTTGCGCTTCTGGGCCATGGTGGAGCTTCCGACCTGCTTCTTCACGTCGAAGAACTCGGACGCCTCTCCGATCTCGGACCTCTGGAGGTTCCTGATCTCGGTACCGTACCTCTCGATGGATGTGGCGATGTTGGCCATCAGGCAGATGACCTCCGTGTACCTGTCGCGTCCGACGACCTGGGTGGCCGCGGGCTCGTATGTGAGCTCCAGGTCCTGCATGACCCTTCTCTGGATCTCGAAGAAGTTCTTCCCGAGGGCGGCTCCGGTACCGACGGCACCAGCCATCTTCCCTGCGCATGCCCTGGGCATGCATTCGATGATCCTCTCCCTGTGCCTGATCATCTCTGCGATGTATCCTGCGATCTTGAAACCGAATGTTATCGGAATGGCGAACTGAGCATGTGTCCTACCGATTTCGAGGGTGTCCCTCTCCCTCTTGGCGATGACTGCGAGCGTGTAGATGAAGTCCTCGACATCCTTCAGGATGATCTCCATTGCACCCTTGATCTGCAATGCTGTGGCCGTATCCACGATGTCGTTGGAGGTGGCTCCCAGGTGGACGTACTTGCCGGCATCGCCCTCGCATTTCTCGGTCATTGCCTTGACCATAGCCATGAGGTCATGCCTCGTCTCCTTCTCGATCTCTTTGATCCTGTCCACCGAGACGACATCCAGGCTCGCCACACGGGTGATCTCCTTCGCATCCGCCTCGGTAATGGTGCCGAGGGACGCGTGTGCCCTGGCCAGGGCGGCTTCTACGTACATCTGGTTCTGGATACGGCTCTCTTCGGAGAACACGGCCTTCATGTCGGCACGCCCGTACCTGTAGTCAAGGGGACAGCTGTTGCTCATTGATATCGGATGGTGCATCGGGAGTTCCTTATAAGAGTGTTGCGCGCGCGTTTACAGGTATCTGCGGTAGTCGTACCTTCCGTCCCTGATCCTGGCCATGACCTCTTCCGGGACTTTGTCAAGCTCTTCTCTGAGGAATATGCCAGACTTCAGGTTTCTGGCACCTGCTGATGACATCAGCGATACTGTGCATTGGGCCACTCCGTACCTTCTCTGGATAGGTCCTGCGCTTACAACGCTAATCTGCACCTTGTCATATCTTATGAAGTCGGTCTCCCTGTCGTAAGCGCCTATGATCATCATGAACGTATCATCGCCCATGGCGAACTCGCGGTTTCCCTGCGCCAGCAGGCCGTGGATGATGAGCAGGGCAGGCAGCACTATGGCGCAGAGCGCACACAGTGTATAGGTGCCGTACCTCACGAAATCGTCCGTGTAACCGTTGTACTCCATGTACAGGAATGCCGCTGCGCTGATCAATATGAGGGCTGCGGATAGCAGCACCTTGTACATTATTGTCGGGACCGCTGCCATCTTTGGTTGGCTGTGGCGGTCGCAGTCGAACAGGAATTCAGGTACCAGCTGACGGCTGAGTTCCATGACCACACTCTTACCTTTGAGCGGGCAGAGCAGGGGGAGCCCCTCTTTGTCGGCCAGACCGACGACCTCTGCTTCGAGTACTGCCTTGCCCATGAGTCTGGCCAGAAGAGGCTGGCGTATGCGTACGGAGTTGACCTTCTTGATGTTGAACGAGCTGCGGTAGTTGCTTATGAGCCCGCTCTCCACCGTAATGGTGTCGTCCACCCTATAGATACGGTAATTGTAGTATCTCAATATGGTCCTGATCCAAGGCCCTAGGGTGGTGAAGAGGAATAGGATTATGGCGGCGATGGAACCAGCCCCGTTGCCTGCCCTCAATGTGAACACCGAGTAGGCCAGAGCGCCCAATCCTATGATGGACTGGACAGTGGGCTGTCCGAACAGGCCGTGGAGTATGACGTCGAAGTTGCTGATCTGGACCAGGGTCTCATGGGCTTTCTCCTCTTCCATGACCATCTCCCGTCTGAAGATCCTCGAGGATATGGATTCGCGGAGCCAATCAGCCTCATCCGATTTCAGCGTGATGGAGGCCTCGGCCACGTTGGAATTGACTGAGGAGTTCACGTTGAACAGAAGCTGCGTCGTTCCGAACAGATGGTGGAAAAGGTTCCTCCTGACGTTGACAGAGGCCAGCTTGGAGTATTGGATGTGGACGTCCGACTTGAATATCGTGTCCCTCTTGACGTAGATCTCGTTGTCGCTGAAGGTGAATGTGGTGAGCTTCCATCTCCTCCAGAATATGAATGTGATGAACAGGAACACTCCGACCGCCGGGAGAAGGTACCACCATTGTATCTCGATCTCGCCGGTCTCGGGTTTGATGTTCCCTATGTTGATCACGACGACAAACGCGATGATTATCGCTACTGTGATCAGATTCGACAGAATCACTGTAGGGTGGTTCCTCAGGACTATGGTACTGTCCTGGGCAGCCGTCTCTTCAGGGATCTCTGGATCCACTTTCAGTCACGTTCCTTCAGGAGTTTTACGACATATTCGTTCAGCTTGGATGCTATGCTCTCTGCCGTGTCCTCATCCAGGAATTCCAGCTTCGCAGTGCCTCCGGCCGTGGTGATGTTGACGTCCGCCAGTCCGAATAGCCTGTTGATGGGCCCTTTGCCGACCTGGACCTGGTGGATCCTCTCGATCGGGACCAGAGTATGGGTGACGATGACTATCCCGCGCCTGATTTCCACCTTGTCGTCGTCGAGTCTGTAGCGGTAGCGCCTGTAGAAAACCTGCGGTCCGAATATCAGGTATACAGTGGCCAGTACCAAGAGGATGATGGTGATGGCGCGGCCCAGATCTTTGGATTCCCCGAATATCGTATCCGAGAAATAGATGACCAATCCTGCCGCAGCTGCAAGGATCGCGAAGGTGATAAGGTTGCCCAGATACATCGACTTCTTGCTTGCTGGATTGAGCACTCTGTAGCCGTCAGCGGTCATTCCGGATTCATCCACTTGGAACTCCCTATTCATACCTCCCGATTGGTCGTCCGAGTATATACTGTTTAGATTCCGAGCCAGCGCAGCTGTTTCCCAAATCTTTATAAATAACATGTTATTATGCGTGTTTAAAGTGGGCCATGCTTATCTCATGGTCAATGCGAACATAGAGAGTTGAACATTTATGGAAGATTTTGTGGAGGACATTCAGCAGCAGAATTCTCAGGAAGAGCAGGTGCAGGCAACAGAGGTAACCGAGCAGGTTACCGCCGAGGGAGAGACAGCGATCACTTCCGAGGAAGATCTCACCGCAATGGAGGAGAAGCGCAGCATCGCAAACGACGATGCGGAGAAGCACAGGAAGCTCAGGGACGAGCTCAACAACCAGACCAAGGAGTGGAAGGCCAAGAGGGACGCACTCAACGCACAGGTCAGGGAGCTTGTCGACGAGGCAGGAAAGTGCAGGGAGGAGCGTGACTCCTACAACCAGAAAGTAAGGGAGACGAAAGAGCTCAGGGACGAGTGGAACCAGAAGGTCACCGCACTCAAAGAGCAGCTCGCACCTTACAGGACTGAGAAGGCCGAGGAGAAGGACCAGGTCCCCCTCAAGCAGCTGAAGAAACAGCTCCAGGATCTCGAATACATGCAGCAGACGCAGCCCCTTGGAAAAGACAAGGAGAACGGCATCGTCAAGCAGATCTCCGTCCTCGCAAAGCAGATCGAGGAGAGGGAGAAGACCTACGAGCAGAACGATGAGATGAAGGATCTCATCGCACAGCTCAAAGAGGCAAAGGCCCAGGCAGAGACCTACCACCACCAGGTTTCCGAGTACGCCGAGCAGGCTCAGGCAGCACACGACAGGATGATCGGCTACTACGAGCAGGCAGACAAGCTCAGGAAGGAAGCCGACGCAGCCCAGGCCAAGTTCATCGAGTGCAAGCAGGCAGCCGACGAGGAGCACAAGAAGCACATCGAGCAGATCAAGTCCGTCCACGAGATGGACAAGGATGCAGCTGCTTTCAAGAACAAGAAGAACAGCGTCAAGAAGAAGAGGGTCGACGAGTCCGGTAAGAAAGAGGCCAAGGAGATCTTCGAGCGCTTCAAGGCCGGAGAGAAGCTCTCCACCGAGGACCTCATGGCCCTCCAGAAGTCAGGCTACCTCTGATCTTAAACTTCACAGGGGCTTCGGCCCCTTTCATTACCTTTTGTTTTTTCGATTCTATTCCCAAGTGCTGCCTGAATGGCAGATGCGGGTCCGTATGATCCCTCATTCAGCACACAATCGCTTCAGAACCGTAGGCTGTAATCGCCCGTTAATCGGCATCGGCAGACGGTGAAGTATATGGGAAAATCCAATGATCCTCCCCAGACGATTGGAATGATGAAAGGGCTGTTTGTGAACCTCAAATAACAATAAACACCTTACAGCAATTATTAAAGTAATTACCTTAATTTTCCTCAGAATGATTAAATATTTTGTAGTATAATAGGAGCATTACAGGGATACGGTCAGACTGTAGAGTGCATCCCATCCCTTCTTTATACTGGCCGGTCCCCCAACCTTTCTCTTGCAAAATAACTGACATTCATACAATATCCTTTTTTACGCGTGCGCGTATGAGGAGGCGTTAACCATGGTCTTAGAAGGTTTAGGAAAATCGCTGAGGAACGTACTCGGACGTATCGGCAAGGCATCCGTTATAGATGACGAGCTGGTAAATGAACTGTGCAAGGATCTTCAGCGTGCGCTCTTGGAAGCCGATGTGAACGTCAAGCTCGTCATCGAAGTCACCAACAATGTGAAGGAACGTGCCCTGCACGAGCCGCCAGAGGCCGGAAAGAGCATGAAGGACCATGTAACCAAGATCATCTACGAGGAGCTGGTCAGACTCGTCAACAACGGCGACGGACTGCAGCTCAAGCCTCAGACAATCATGATGGTCGGTCTGTACGGTCAGGGTAAGACCACGACCACCGGCAAACTCGCATTATACTTCAGCAAGAAGGGATTCTCCGTCGGACTCATCGGAGCCGATGTCTACAGGCCCGCAGCTCTCGACCAGCTCAAACAGCTGGGAGAGAAGGTCGGAGTGGACGTCTACGGCGAACCCGGTGAGAAGGATGCAGCCGCTATCGTCAAGAGGGGTAAAGAGGCATTCAAGCACAAGCAGATCATAATCATCGATACATCCGGACGCCACGCGCTCGAGGACGATCTCATCGAGGAGATCAGGCAGATCGCGAAGGTCGCACAGCCCGAGGAGAGGATCCTGGTCCTTGATTCACAGGTAGGACAGCAGGCAGGACCTCAGGCCGAAGCGTTCCATAACGCAGTAGGAGTCACCGGAGTCATACTCACCAAGATGGACGGAACCTCAAAGGGAGGAGGCGCCATCTCGGCCATCCAGAAGACCAACGCCAGGATAGTGTTCCTCGGAGTCGGTGAGCACATCCGTGATCTCGAGGCATTCGACGCCAAGAGATTCATATCTAGGCTCCTTGGTATGGGAGACCTCTCCGCCCTGGTCCAGCTGGCATCGGAGGAGATCGATGACCAGGAGGCCATGGAACGTGTGGCCCAGAACATGATGAAAGGCCGTTTCACTCTGAACGACATGTACTATCAGATGTCGGCGATGAGCAAGATGGGAACCCTGGAGAAGCTGATGAGTCTGATCCCCGGCATGTCCGATATAGGGGACAAGGTGGATTATGAGGCCACTCAGCAGAAGCTCACGGTATTCAAGATTATCATGGATTCCATGACAGCACAGGAGAAGGACGATCCCTCCATAATCAAATCCAAGCGTATCGACAGGATCGCCGACGGTGCAGGTGTTACCAACCACGACGTCAAGGAACTGCTCAAACAGTACAACCAGAGCAGCAAGATGATGAAGTCCGTCGGAAAGGACCGTAAGATGCGCAAGCAGCTCATGAAGCAGATGGGCGGCATCGATCTCGACAGCCTCAAGGAACTTCAGGGATCCGAATGAGGTACTTCGTGATAACCGGCCATAAGGCAGTTTCCACCGCAGATTTCAAATTGGATGACATCGCAGGCGGGGCCGGCAGGCTGGATATCCTTGTGAGGTGCGTTAATTCCGCATTCTTCCTCAGCCATAACCTGCGCAAGGATGTCGAGGCGTATCTTGTGCTCGAAGGAGGGGATGACCCTCCTAAGACCGTCATATTCAGGGGGGATAGCCTCAGGTATCTGAACCCTGATGAGCGCAGCACATCTTCGCTGATCAGGAACGCCCTCATGAAGAAAGTGTCTCCAGGCGAGGAGGTTAGATCGTCCCCGGGTGTGTTCGTTACGAAGATGTCCTTCAACGACGTGATCGATAGGCTGTCGGAGAAAGGGGACTTCGTTTATCTGAAGGAGGACGGGGTGGATTGCAGGGAGTATGATTTCCCGGAGAATCCGGTATTCGTCCTCGGGGACAACCGCGACCTCACCGAGGAGGAGGAAGAGTATCTTCTTGCCCATTCACCTGATAGGATACGTATCGGTCCGCACAGTCTTCATGCGGACCATTGCATGATCATAGTTCAAAACGAAGTCGATCGCAGGGAGTGTGAATGATAACATGGCCGAGTTCACAGAGAAGATTCCGCAGCACAGGCATTGTGAGGTCTGCGGTAAAGCATTCATCGGAGAGGGCAAGTTCTGCAGCGACTATTGCAAGGATACTGCCGGGGACGATGTCAAGAAGAAACTGCGCAAATATCTGATCCTGGAGATAGTCCTGGTCGGAGTCGTAGTAGTTGCCCTATGGTTCGGTTGGAAATGATATCCGCAGTAGCAGGAACATTCAATATACTCCATGACGGACACAAGGCACTGCTCGACAGAGCGCTTGAGGTCGGAGACCTTGTGAGGGTCGGGATAACATCAGACAGGATGGCGGCCGAAGGGAGGAAGTCCTTCGTCAGTCTGTACAACCGCAAGGCGGAGCTCTGCAGCTATCTCGACGGAAAGGGCGAATACGAGCTTTTCGAGATAGACGACATCTTCGGGCCGGCGGCCATGATGGATGACGTGGACATTCTCGTGGTCTCGGAGGAGACCCTTGGGAACGGAAAGAAGATCAACGAGGAGAGGGCCAAGCGCGGACTCAGGCCTTTGGAACTGTCGGTCGTACCGTTGGTGAAGGCTCAGACTGGAGAGAAGATCAGCGCCTCATCGATATTGGAGGGCAGCTACAGCCGGTCCGGAAAGAGAGATGTTATGGATATCGCCGTGGGTTCTGTCAACCATGTCAAGGTGGCTGCGGTGCGTTCGGTCATGGAACGCATATACGGTGAGGTGAGAGTTGTCGGAGTTGAAGTCTCCAGCGGGGTTCCCCTTCAGCCTTTCGGCGATCAAACACATCAGGGTTCGGTCAACCGTGCCAAGGCAGCGTTGGGGGATCACGACATGGCCGTCGGTATCGAGGCCGGTGTGTTCGAGATACTTGACGGTCTTTACGATATACAGCACTGCACGATCCTGACCAGGGACGGAAGGATGACCTTCGGACAGGGTTCGGGATTCAGGTATCCGGATACCGTTGCGGATCTTGTCAAGAAAGGGATGACCGTCGGCGACGCGATGAAGGAAGTATACGGAAACACCGAGATCGGAAAGAAGCAGGGTGCCATCGGTCTTCTCAGCAAAGGTCTTCTCGACCGTAAGACCCTGACAGAGCAGTCCGTGATGGCTGCTATGATACCTCGTTTGGGGGTTGAGTGAATGTTCTTCAGAGACAAGGTTCGTGGTGATTCAAGATATCTCAGCGACGGTTCCGCCATCAAGGGCCATGCCAGATATGTCATACTGCCCAATGATGAGACTGAGTTGCGCGAAGGCATACGCTATGCCAACAAGGGCAATACAAAGGTGACCATCGCAGGCAACCGTACCGGCGGCCGCGGAGGCGCAGTGCCCAGCGGCGGAGACATAATGTCGATGGAATACCTGCGCGGCGTCGTCGGAGTGGGAAAGGACTCTAACGGTATATTCGTCAGGGCCTTGGCATGTACATCGGTCTCAACCTTCAACGAAATGGTCGCGAATTCGAAGATGGATGTGATCTCGAAACCCTTCGAAGAGGATTATAGGTCCATGAGATTCCCGGTGAACGCATCGCCGTCATCGACAGTAGGCGGATGCATCGCCGTGAACCGTTCGGATATCCGCAGATATGTCCGCAGCATCAGAGTGGTCTTCTCGGACGGCACGTTCACCACCATCAAGCGCGGTGAGTCGTTTGCAGACGGCAGGAATATGGTGCTCGTAGCCGGCAGGAACTATTTCTCATTCAATCTGCCGTCGTACACTTCGGACGGGGTCGTCGGACCGAAGATTGAGGAAGGGATGGATGTCATCGATCTCTTCATAGGTTCCGAGGGGCTGTTCGGGATCATCACCGAGGCGGACATCTACATTTCGGAGGATGTCGCGGAAGGCATCACCAACGAATCCGGAAAGATGGAGAACCATCAGATAAAGGATAGATACGGCCAGAAGGCCGTGGATGAGATAATCAGGATCAAGAGCATCCTCGACCCCAATTACATATTGAATGTTGGTAATCTGATCTGATCAGAGGGATCTGGCCTTCTCAAGGACCTTTTCGACATGGCCGTCGACCTTGACCTTCTTCCAGGCAGCTTCGACTTTGCCGTCAGCACCTACGATGAATGTGGATCTGACGGTCCCCGTGGTCTCCTTGCCGTACATCATCTTGGTTCCCCATGCCCCGGATTCCTCCAGAAGCTTGTGGTCGGGATCGCTCAGAAGTTTGATCCTCAGTTCCTTCGAATCGACGAATTTCCTGTGCGACGCCACCGAATCCTTGCTGACTCCGATGATCTGGATACCGAGAGTTTCGAAAGCATCCTTGTTCTCGCTGAACGCGACTGCCTCCCTTGTGCATCCTGAGGTGTTGTCCTTGGGATAGAAGTAGATCACGTATCTCTTTCCTGCCAGTGTCTTACTGTCGAAGGTGTCTCCGTTCTCATCCTGGAGAACGAACGCCGGGAATTTATCGCCTGCTTCCATGTTATCAGAACATCGTATCCTTGTGCTCGGCTATAATAGGTCCGAGGTCGATCTCGAGGAATGCGATGGGATGGGCGATCTCATAGCCTGTGACCACATCGATGGCCATCTCTCCGAACATTCCGATGGACTTGCCTTTGAAGTATATCTCCGCACCTCTGCCGTCGATGAACGTTTTGATATCGGTGGGCTTGAGCTCGTACTCGCAGCCCAACTCCCTGAGGACGGATTCGGTTATGGATTTGATTCCGGTGAAAGATACCTTTGAAGCCGTCTCCATGGCGCAGAGGTGTGCTTCCGTGACATTGTTCCTGACGACGTTGCCTACTTCGAAGATCCTCTGGGGGAGGTCGCGGTGCTTGTTGTGCTTCAGGATATTTACCAGGCTGGGCATGAGGTAAGTCCTGAGGCAGGTGACATCCTCGGTCGCTGGGTTCAAAACCCTGACGTTGTCGAGCCACGGGAGCTTGGATATCTCATATTCGTCTTTGTCGTTGATGAGCGTGAGTGTCATGACCTCCATGAATCCGAGGCCGACCATGACGTCCCTGATGTTCTCGGAGAACGAATTGATGGGCTCAAGTCCGCCGGAGGTCTGTCTCAGCGAGTACACCCCGCCGAAGTTCTCGAATCCGTAGCCTACCGCGACATCCTCAAAGAGGTCGACCTTGTGCATGATGTCGAGCCTGTAGGTGGGTACGGTCACATGCATCGTATCGCCGTGGAATTTCGCATCGAGACCCATCTTGTTCAGTGCCTTCACCATGTCTGTAGGTGTGAGCTTCGTTCCCAGATATCTGTTGCATTCCGCCGCAGAGAATGTGTAAGTCTCGGGCGTGAAATCCGGGGACTGGAAGGTTACGTTGCCTGAATGCATGGTGACGGATTCGATCTTTCCTCCGCGTTCCGCCAGAGATGTGCAGACGATGTCCAACGCTCCCTTGACGGCTTTCCTGTCGAATCCGGTCACATCGATGAAGAGGTTTTTCGTCTCCGTCGTCACAGTGGTGAGCGATCCGTTGATGATAGGAGGGAACGAGAGGACGTTGTTGTCCCTGTCCAGGATGATGGGGTACTGATCATAGCCTTTGAGGAGGTGAGCGTAGTCGCGTCCCTTCTCGTGTTTCGTGAGGATCTCCTCCATGTCCATCTCCTCGGTCTTCGCCAGGGGGACAAATCTGATGGAGTGGGGCTCCGCAAGCCTGTATGTGAACGGAGCGTTTACCTTGTCGAGATCGTGGATTCCGATGGCGAGCTTCTTCCTCTTCCTCCCGATGGTGGTGTGGAGCTTCTCCTGCATCTCCATGATCGACTTCAGCATGTTCTCGTCGATATCCACTCCGCGGACGATTCCGCAGAGGAAGTAGGGTCTGACATCCTTGACAGATTTGTCGATGAAAACCTCAGAGCCTGATTTCTTGACCTCGTATGTCTTCATCCCAGTCTCCAGGCCGAGGAAGGCCCTCATACTCCTGGCAGTTCCTTCGACGGAATACATGTCGGGGCGGTCCGGGAAGAATTCTACGGACATATCGTCGCATCCCGCTTCGGCGTGCTCGATATCGGCTCCGATCATCGGGATTCTATCGGTCAGTGTCTCCATAGGTACGTCCTGGCCGATCAGTGTGCACAGGTCGCTGTACTTGAAGCTAATTACAGGCATGCAACCTCGATGCGGACTATCGTAAATAAAAGTAAGCGCGCGTGCGCGCACTATTTTGGAAAGATCATCTGCCCAATGCCTTGTGCGCCTGACCCAATTGGCCTGCGGCTTGGGCTGCGAGTGTGGAGAGCTCTCCTGCCAATACGGTGGATGCCACGATCTCGGCTAGCTTCTTCGCCTTGCCGTCGCCCTTACATCCTATCATCTGCAGCGCTTCGGACTGGCAGGGAAGCGATGTGCCTCCTCCGACGGTACCTACTTCGACTGCAGGCATACGTACGCAGATGTACAGGTCGCCGCCTACATCCTCGCAAGTGGTGGCCGTCATGCTGCCTCCTACGACCTGTGCGGGATCCTGTCCCGTGGCTATGTACAGGGCTGCGACCATGTTGGCGGCGTGTGCGTTGGCTCCGAGTGTGCCAGACAGGCTGCTGCCCACCAGGTTCTTCCTGTAGTTGGTCTCCACGATCGCATCGGTCGTGGTATGGAGTTTTTCTGAAACTATGTTCTTCGGGATGGTCGCCTCTGCGATGGCAATCTTCCCTCTGCCCTCTATCATGTTGATGGCGGCGGGTTTCTTATCGGAGCACATGTTCCCCGACACCGATATCATCACAGCGCCCGTCTCCTTCTCGATGAGTCTGCATACGGCCTCCGAAGCGATGGTGGCCATGTTCATCCCCATGGCGTCGCCGGTGCTGAACGAGAATCTAATGTAAAGGCTCCTTCCGTCGGGGAAGAATTCCATCCCCTGCAACTCCCCGTGGGATGTGGTATCTGCAACGGCGGCATCGATCTGATCAAGGTGGTTGTCTACCCAATCCATCACCTCTCTCGAGTGCTTTATGCCGTTGACCCTGAATACAGGTGCGCGGGTCATCATGTCCGAGAACACGAACGCGTTCGCACCGCCCGATGCCGAGATGACCGACATCCCTCTGGATATGGAGGCGACAAGCGCACCTTCCGTAGTGGCCAGGGGTATGAGGAACTCGCCTTTGGCATGATCCCCGTTGATCTTCATCGGACCGGCATATCCCAGAGGGATCTGGACAGCTCCGATCATGTTCTCTATGTTCTTGGCAGCCATCTCCGCTTCAAACCCATAGTTCCCGATAGTGCTCAGTGATACTCCGGTGTAGTTCTCAGCGGCTCTGCGGCGCTCTTTAACATCCGCCTTGGTCTTCCCGCGGTTCTTCAGCCCGTCGTTGTCTGCCATGCCAGTATGATGATTTTATTGGTATAAAAGGAATCGAGGAAGAAGGGATTTCTCCCGTCTCTCGACGGGAGATGTTTAGTTTCAGTTGTCCCAGTTGACACCGTTGGGAATGTCGGGGTGCTTTTCGTGGTTCCACTTCTGGATTCCGTACCAGATGGGCACGTAGATAAGGATGGAGAATGCTGCGATGACGCAGTATGCTACTCCGGAGTACGTGTAGAGGTACCAGAACAGCGATGGCAGGAAGAGGAAGAACTCCAAGATGACGATTCCCGTGGAGATTCCGACGAATCCCTTGGGGCACTTGTAGATCCTCTCAACATCCTTGAAGCGGGGGTCCTTGCGCGACTTGATGAAGGCCAGCTGACAGAGTCCGTGGGTGATGACGTATCCGGGACAGGAGATTGCGAGGGTCTCGCTTGCTGTGAGTCCTGAGAGGATGACGAGGAATCCTGCTCCTGCCTGGAAGAGCAGAGCGTTTACGGGAACTCCGTATTTGTTGGTCTTTGAGAGCCAGAGGGGCATGTGTCCGTTGGAGGCCATGACCTGGATGGTCCTCGAACAGCCCTGCATTGAGGTCTGGACGATGACGATCATTCCGACCATCAGGAGTAGTGTGGCTATGAGTCCGACTGTTTCGCCGAAGCTGTTCTCGGCGATGACGGCAAGACTGGTCGCCCCTGCTGCTTCGATTCCCTCGGGTCCGAGTGTTCCGTACACTGCGAATGAGATGAGGAAGTACAGGACAAGACATGCGATACCGCACATGATGAGTGCCTTGGGGACATCCTTTGCGGGCTCCTTGTATTCGGCACCGTATGTGGCTGCGGTCTCCCAACCTACTGCGCTCCACTGAGCGATGGTCAGAAGCGAGAGGATGAGAAGGAAGGCGTTGCCGTCCCAGACCCAGTCTGTAGGTGTGAATTTGTCGATTATGACGTCCATGTGGAAGTCTCCCATGACGAAGGGTGCGCAGACTATGACCACAAGGGGTATGATTGTGAAAAGTGTGAGGATCATCTGGAATTTGGCCCCTCCCTCCAGTCCCTTCAGACTGGTTCCGATGGTGTAAGAGTATACCGCTACACCGAGGAGGAGGTAGAATCCTGTTTCCATCCAGCCTTCCAGTTGAAGGTCGAATGCGTCGATAAGGTAGTAACCTACCATGATAGTGAAGATCGGGATGACAGTGAACCATGCGACGAAATAGCTCCATGCGCCTAAGGCCCCTATGAGTCTGCCTGTGTTGATCTTTTTGTTCTTATACTTCTCATCATCCTCGAAGACATACTGGATGGATCCTCCCATTCCAGCGACTCCGAATGTTGCGCACAACTCTCCGATAGGGAGGTTGATGAAGAATCCTGAGATAACCGATATCACCCAGACCGCAATGCTCATTCCCCAGAGAGGGATGGACATATCTGCGATCGAAGGCATGATAAGGATAGGAACTCCCATCGCAACGATGAGACCCTGCTTCCATGTGAGCGTACGGGCCAACTGGCCTGCACCTGACTGGGCTTCTGCTGTTTCAGACATATTTTCACCTCAGTTCGATGCCATGCCAATAGGGGCTGCTGCCAGACGTCCCCTAGAGTCCTTCTTTCATAGCGCTCGTTCTGTTAAGATTGAGAAGTTTATCCATCAATATAAATGTTGAGTACTCCATATTTATAGTGCTGGCCAATTTAAAACAATATAAATATAGAAAACGGTCCAGAAGTCTGGACCTTTGGGTTTTTCAAAGGATGTTGTCGGACGATCTCAGGTCCTCGAGCTTATAGTAAGGGGCCTCGAGGGCATAGGACAATCTGAGAGCTTTCTCGTTGGGCTCGTTGGATACCTTCGTATCTACGAGTACACAGTCCATCCTGTCAAGACGGAGGTGCGATGCTATCTCTATCGATTCCTCAAGAGGGTCGTTGCCTTCCGTGAGCGCAATATTGGCTCCGGCATCGGTCATCAGGATCACGAAGGCCACATCTGAGGGATGCTTTCTGAGATACTGCCCCACATACTGATGCATGAAGGACAGGGCTTCGCTCAGAGGGGTCTTCTTTCCCGTGGGGATGTCATCCACTACCTTCTTGACACCGCCGACCGAACGGGTCGGAGGGAGAAGCATGCCTACGAATTCTTCGTTGAAGGTCATGACAGCAACGCTGTCTTTACGGACATAGTGGTCGGCCAGCATCGACATTATTGCGGCCTTCACAGCACGCATGCGGGCTCTGATGACCAGCGATCCGCTGTTGTCCACCATGAAGAAGAACAGGCATGAGGTATGCTTCTCACGAACCTTCTGTCTGAGGTCCGACGGCATGATTATGACGCCGTCCCTTCCGGTGAGCTCTCTGCGGCGGTTCTGATACGGTGCCGCGGTACGGATCGTGGCATCGATGGCGAGATCCTCTGTCGAATCATTGGCCGGACGGGACGAGACATATCTCCCCTCCTTTCCTGCACCTTTTATGAAACGGCGCAGCTGCTGTGCGTCCATTTGATTCTTCTTCTTACGGCTGTCATCCAACAGGTCGATGGTGTCGAAGATCTTGTCCATCTCCAGGACGACCTTCTCGTCCGGATCATCGCTATCCTTGCGCAATTTGACAGGCTCGGAACCTGGTGTTTCGGAAACGGGGGTAGGCGTTTCGTCGTACATGTCGTCTTTCTTCATCTTGTCGACGAACTCCTTACGTTCGTCATGGATGAAACGCTTCATATGCGAATCACCGAAGAACAGGACCCGGTCCTCCACCATCTTCGGATCCTTCTTATGTCTGGTGCGGCGGTGTATGACGCATACCCTGAGGGCGAAGGACAGGTCGTCTTCATTAACCTCGGTCCTTCCGTCAAGAGCGGCTGATGCCTTGCACACTCTGGCCACTGCGAGCTCGCCGCGGTGTCCCTGCATGCCGAACCTGTCGCCAGCTTCAACTATGGCCTCTAGGATGCTGTCGTCTATGGTCACTTTGCTGATGATAGATTTGGCCTTCTCGATGCTGTCGATCAGCTTCTCATCTATCTTCCCCTCTTCGAACGTATCGGAGTATACTGCCTTCATCACATCCACTCTCTTCTTGCAGTCCGGATCACGGGGGATGACCACACACATGTCGAACAGGTCGTTCAGCGATGATGACAACGGCTGCTCGCGATCGTTGGCCGTCGCCACTATACGTACCGAGCAGGGGTATGATTTGGATACGCCTTCCCTTTCGATATGGACCTCTCCTCTGCAGGCCGACTCCATCAGTGTAAGGGAGGTGTTCCTGGGCAGTAGGTTGATGTCATCCACTAACAGTATTCCACTGTCCCCGCCGAGAAGTCCTGGTTCGAACTGGGCAACACCTGTCGTGAGCATCTCTTCCAGGTTTATGCTTCCGAACAGCTGCTCATCCGTGATGTTCTGGGGCACCACCTTAGCCCTTTTGCCTGTGCATGCCCACGAGAATGAGTGGATGAACGATGATTTACCGGAACCTGAAGGTCCTTTGATTAAGACGCCGTGGAGGTCGGGGCTGGCCATAAGGCACGTCAGTGCGCGGAGGGCATCCTCCATCCCCACGAATTGATCGGTACTTAGGATCCCAGATACCCCCTTAGGATACTGTCCAGTTCATTCTGTTTGAACTGGGCCTCCTCGAACGGTCCTGCCTTCATACGGTGGCGGATGATCAGCGGAGCGGTGCTGGAGATGTCCTGGAACGTGATCTCGTCTCTCCCCTCTAAAGCGGCATTGGCCTTGGCAGCGCGAATCATAGCGAGGTCCGCGCGGTGTCCTTCCATCCTGTAGTGTATGGACGTCATGGCTATGGCGGTGAGCACTTTGTCCGACATATGGACCTTGCCGACCAGCTCCTTGGCCTTGATTATTTTGTCACGAAGGGCAGCAGTATCGTCTTTGCACTCTTCTACAAATGATTCGGGGTCGGCATCGAATGCGAGCCTTCTCTTGATGACCTCGACCCTGGTGTCAGGGTTAACTTCGCTCTTGATATCTACACACATTCCGAATCTGTCCATGAGCTGGGGACGAAGGATACCCTCTTCGGGGTTCATGGATCCGATGAGCACGAATCTTGCAGGATGGGAGAACGAGATGCCTTCCCTTTCAACAAAGTTACGGCCCATGGCAGCGGAATCAAGGAGAAGGTCAACGATATGGTCATCCAGCAGGTTGACTTCATCCACATACAGCAGGTTGCCATTGGCCTGTGCGAGGACTCCTCCCTCGTACTTTCTCTCACCTGTACGGAGAACATGTTCCACATCGAGGCTTCCTGAGATACGGTCTTCCGTAGCGTTCAGCGGAAGCTCGACAACCTTCATAGCGCGCATCGATGTCTTGTAACCTCCCTTTTTGATGCGTTCTTTGCAGTCATCGCAGAGGTATCTATGGTTCTCGGGGTTGCAGTGAAACTGACATCCTTCTATATAGGGTACATCAGGTAATATCTGTATTAAAGAGCGAACCGTGGTGGATTTAGCGGTCCCCTTTTCTCCGCGAAGAAGCACTCCTCCGATACCCGGATCTATTATGTTCAGAAGCAGTGCGCGTTTCATCTCTTCCTGTCCTACTATACGGACAAAGGGGAATTGCAGATTGTTTTCACTCATGTTATCGCCGTAACTATCCATTGGATGGATGGATGCTCCATGTTGACGGATATATTGTACTACTCATTAAAAAATGTTGTAGTGTGCTGTTTTTATATTGATTATATCTATATTTAATGTTGAGAGCATCAATTTATTATGTTGAGGCTAACTTCAATTATGTTGACGAATCAATGATTTTATATAGTTATGGTGACATCTCAACATTAGACAGAACGGGACGAGCGCCCGAGAGTCAAAGGCCGCTTTTGCGGTGAAATAATGGAGGAATGAAAAAGATGGTAAGCAAGCACTACCCCGGAAGGCAGAAAACATCCGGAATCAAGATAGAGCTTTTTAGCGAAGACGACATCCGCGAGATCGATTACGCCACCAGAGATGTTCTGGCAAACTATGGAGTTCAGGTTTCCGATGAGGAAGGACTTCAGGTATTCAAGGACGCAGGATGTGAGGTCAACTTCGAGACCAAGATGGTCAAGATCCCCTCAAAGCTCATCAACATGGCTCTTGCAGCAGCCCCTAAGATGTTCTACCTTTACGGACGTGACGACGAGCACACCGTCCCCATGATCCACTCAGGACCCGTCTACTACACCAACTTCGGTACCGGAATCCAGATGTGCGACTACCTCGGAGACAACAAGTACAAGACAAGGGACTCCAACGAAGAGGACCTCGCCAACACAGCAAAGATCGTAGATGCTCTCCCCAACCTCGCAGTCTACTCCCTCGCAGTTTCCGCAAGGAACTGGGCTGGAGTCGGAGCTGAGGATGTCCACGAGATGATCACATCGATCAAGAACACATCCAAGCACTTCCACCACATCGACCCCGTTGCAGAGAACGTCGAGTTCTACTGGGAGATGCTCAAGGCATACTACGGCGGAGATGAAGAGATGGCACGCAACAGGCCCATCATGTCCATGCTTGTCTGCCCCACATCACCTCTCGAGCTGTCACACAACGCCGCTCAGGTCATCATGAAGGGAGCAAGGCTCGGAATCCCTGTCAAAGTCCTTTCAATGGCAATGGCTGGAGGATCCTCACCTATCCACCTCACCGGAACACTCGTTACCCACAACGCTGAGATCCTCTCCGGTCTCGTACTGGCTCAGCTTGCCAACCCCGGAGCACGTGTTCTCTACGGAAGTTCAACAACAACATTCGACCTCAGGAACGGAACCGCACCTGTCGGATCACCTGAGCTCGCAGTCATCTCTGCAGCCGTCGCCAAGCTCGGACAGTACTACGGACTGCCCGTCTTCACAGCCGGTATGTAGACCGACGCTAAGATCCCCGACTCCCAGGCAGCACACGAGAAGTCGATCACATCACTTCTCCCCGCAATGTCCGGTGTCAACCTCATCTACGGATCAGGTATGCTCGAGTTGGGACAGACCTTCTCCATGGAGCAGGTTTGCATCGATAACGATATCATCGAAATGAACTACAAAGCAATGGAAGGAGCCCCCGTCACAGACGAGACCCTGGCCGTTGACGCAATCAAGGAGATCGGAGTCGGAAACGATTTCCTTGCACACGAGACCACAATGGAGCACTTCGAGTCCGCATCCAACCCTAAACTGTTCGACAGGACAATGCTCGGAGAGTGGATGAACAACGGATCCAAGAGCTGTGTTGAGAGGGCTCACGACATGGTCGTAGACATCATGGCCAACCACGTCGTCAAACCTATTCCCGAAGACCGCCTCGCAGCAATGGAGGAGGTCGTTAAACAGGCTGACGCCGCTTTCAGAAAGAGAAAAGGAATGGAGTGATTTAAATGGCATCAACAGAAGACATATGCGCAAGAGCAAAAGCAGCAGTAATGGCATACAAAGTACCTGACGCAAAGAAGATCGCAGAGGAAGCAGTCGCATCCCCTGATGTCGACCTCGTCAAAGTCATCCAGGAGGGCTACTCCGCCGGAATCACAGAGGTCGGAAAGCTCTTCGATGCAAAGAAGATCTTCCTGCCCCACATGATGGCAGCCGCTAACGCTATGACCGCCGGAATGGACGTCATCGTCCCCGAGATCGAGAAGCGCGGTGGATCCGTCGGAGAGGGACTCGGAAACGTCGTCATCTGCTCAATCGAGGGAGACATCCACTCGATCGGAAAGGACATCGTCGCAATCATGCTCAAGGTCGCCGGATTCAACGTCTTCAACATCGGAAGGGACGTTCCCCTCGGACAGATTGTACAGGCATGCAAGGACAACGACGCAGTCGCATGCGGAACCTCTGCACTCATGACCTCAACCATGGTCGGCCAGAAGACCCTGGAAGAGATGATGGTGAAGGAAGGCCTCAAGGGCAAGTGCAAGACCAACGTCGGTGGAGCACCTGTTACCCAGCAGTGGGCCGATGAGATCGGAGCAGACATCTACTCTGAGAGTGCGAACGACGCTGTCGCAAAGTTCACAGCGGTATTCTCTGACGCCTGAAATTAAACAAAGGGGCTACCCCCCGCAGTGCCAGCTGCGGGGAAGCCTGGTTTTTCCTTCTTTACCTGGAGTGTGGCCCCTTTGATACCCTCAACTTTGATATACGAAAGTGAGGAACCAACGTTTTTAAACAACGAACTAAATGCGGGTAATATGCCTGAGAGAGAGGACGTCTATTGGAACTCTTTTTTGCCGGCGTTCTTCGACAGGATGAGCCTGGTCATGCGTAAGAACATGACCGAGATCGTGTCAGATTACGGTCTCACCAGTGCCCACGCAGTCTATCTCATTGCATTGCACCTCAGAGACGGTCAAACCCTTGTGAGCCTGTCCCGTTTCCTGGATCTTGATACGGCGAACACCAACCGTGTGGTCAAGGTTCTCAGGGAGAAGGGGCTGATATACGATGACCGTAAGTCCGAGTCCAGCAAGAAGTATTCGATCTTCCTGACCGAGGAAGGCCATGAGCTGGCTGCCAAAGTCATGAACGGGATCACGGATCTTAACAACAGCTACTTCCGCGACATTCCGAGAGAGGATATCCTCCAGATGAGGAACACTCTTATCCGCGTCCTGAACAACATGAACACCGACATCGATAGTTACATGGGTTCGAAGTACGAGGATCCGTTCTACACGCACCTTCACATCATTCCGCCTGCGGACGGATACGAGGCAGAATCCATCCGTGTGCAGACTAGGAAAAAGTGAGCATTCAGCAGAACGCATCTGTTGGATGTAATGGTTTCCCTTTCGAACTATGTGAAAAACTTGACTAATATTTATGTCTGGCTCAGCATTTTTCGATATTGACTACTCAATATTATGTTGGATGAATTAGGTAATATTTTTTATATTGCCTAATGAATGACAATTGTATGGGAAAGATAGTGGCAGTCGCTTGTAGCCCAAAGGCAGACGGTTCGTCCTCGCGCATCACGGATGCGTTTTTGGATGGAGCTATGGGGCTCTCTACGAATTTCATCACACTTCACAGGTTGGTGAAATGCAAGTCTATTTACGACTGTCGCCGTAACATGGCATGCAAATCTAAAGGAAAATGTGTCTTGAATGACGATCTTACAGAGGTCCTTGAGGATATCGAGACTGCCGACTGCGTCGTATTCGCAACTCCCATATATTTTGACGGGCCCTGTGCTCTCTACAAGATGCTCGAGGACAGGATGTACGGATTCCTGGATACCGAGATGCACTCTGTTCTGGCACCGGGGAAGAAGGCCCTGCTCATCGTCACAAGCTATTATCCGGAAACAGATCTCCCGGATATCGCAGGCAGACTCGCCAAGAATCTGGAGACTTTCGGATTCGATCTCATGGGCGTTATAACATACTGCGACCACATGGGTACTGAACCTGTGGAGAAGAACGAGGTGCTTCTCCATCATGTGAAACAGATGGGCCTCAAGATGCGTAACACTCCAACGGTGTGATTCTAAGAATCATTTGGATTTCTCCGCATCCCTTTTCTTCTTTTCCTTCCTGGTTTTGAGTGCCCACATTACGGTGGATACCAGGATGATCGAGAGGACAGGGTATGTGGCCTTCGTGATATCTCCTAGGAGCCAATATGCTACTATCATACCGAGTACACCGACTATTCCGAACCATCTCAGCACTGCCCCTCCGCCTAGAAGCAGAATGAATATGATGGTCACGATGAGAATCAGGATCTGCACCAAAGTCTCTGAACTGAAATAGAGGAATCCGGAATCGCCGACCGTTTCGACGATGTACGGCGAGATGTATGTATCCGTGATGTAAGGTACAGCGATAACATACAGGAG
This sequence comes from Thermoplasmata archaeon, assembly GCA_015063235.1. Classification (GTDB taxonomy): domain Archaea; phylum Thermoplasmatota; class Thermoplasmata; order Methanomassiliicoccales; family Methanomethylophilaceae; genus Methanoprimaticola. The sequence continues at coordinate 48,299 of SUSW01000021.1, forward strand.
GGTCATGATGACTCCTGCTGAGAACTTGAACGCCAATCCCATATTGTACCCGATGACATAATAGATAAATTGATTTTATGGGAATTGTTACGGTGGTCCGATGACATCCGATCCGGAATACGAGGCAACTTCCAAAGCGAAGAGGCAATACGAAAGCGGGAATGTTCAGGGTGCGGTCATAACCCTCGAGGATTATCTGAAGACGGACCCTCATAACTGCAAGGTCAGACTTCAGCTCGCTCAATATATCATCTATGGGCTTGACAACCTAGAATACGGGATGATGCAGCTGGATGTCATATTGGATATCGATCCTGAATATGAAGATGCGCTTTTGGCCCAGGTGGCCGTTGCCTCGAAGTACAAGAAATACAATAAGGACACCAACGCTAAATTCGAGAAGATTCTGGAGACGAAGGAGACGGGAGACATCTGTAACGCTTACGCCAGGTTTCTGAGGAATCAGATGCTCGATTTTAAGAAATCGCAGATGTACTACGAGAAGGCGATTGTGTTGGAGCCTAACCGTTACGAGTTCCATCAGAACTACGCGGCGTTGCTGCTCAACGATCTGAAGGATTACCGGAAGGCCAAGGAAGAACTGGAAATCCTGATGAAGCTCAAACCCGGGGACAAGAAGGTCCAAGACAACTACGACCGTCTCATCAGAGAGAAGTTCGACAAGAACGGCAATCCGAAGAAATCCAGATTGGGTTTCCTCAAGCGCTGATCAGAGCCTCTTTCCGCAGTTTATGCACTTCTTCACCCTGCGGTTGATGTAGCCGCAGTTTTCGCATTGAGGGAGGCCGTCGACCTTGAGAAGGTTCACGCCGTCTCCTCTCCACCCGGTCCTGGCGATGGCGGAATTGATCTTATCGATGTCTGTGCTGAGCTCGTTGTTGCTCCTCAGCATATCTTCGTTGAACATCATGATGGCATCATCCCTCTCCTTCTCGATGATGTCCTTCTTCCCATAGATGTCTTGGAGTTTGTCGAGCTTCTTCTGGGTCTTGACCCTTACCATCTCCACAGGTTGGGTCTTGAGGACGCGGGAGAGCTTTCTTATCTCCGAGTCCATGCATTTCTGGAACTCCTCATCCGAATAGTCCTCGAAGGGGCTCAGTCCAAGTAGCCAATATGTGTTGTACCTTCTGTCCGTGTAGAGTTCATTGCCACCGCTGGGAAGGGCGACCTCTTCCTTCTTCTTAGAGAAAAGTCCCATGGTCGGTCCAGGCAGTTCATGAGGTAAATAATCACCGATATGCGGATGGGGGTCGACCGTTCCGTTCGGTTCATTATCCACAATCCAGTCATCGGCCAATCGCCCGTGAATGGATATCCGATAAATACTACCCTGCAATCTGCTTATATGAGGGCTCAGCATGGCTTACGAGAGCAAGGGACGCAAAGGCGGTTCCGGACATTACAGCAAGGATAGCAGGAAGGACGGTTCCGATAGACCCCGCGGAGGAGATGCCGGCAAGAGATTCGGCAGCAGTCCCAAGAAGGATTATCAGAAGAAGGACGGACGCAAGTTCGGTGACCGTCCGAAAGGCCATGACAGTGCACCGAGGAAGGAATTCGACAAGAAGGGCGGCAGACGCCGCGATGGCGGACGTTCTGACAGGCCCCGCAGGGACGACAGAGGTTCCGGGAGACCGTACTGTGACCGTAAGGATGACAGGGATTCTAAGAGGTCCTATCATGACCGCAGGGACGACAGGGGTGCCGGAAGCCGCTATCAGGACCGCCGGGAGGCTCCGGAGGAGCCTAAGAAGCTGTTGCTCCCCCAGGATGCATCCAAGCTTCTGTACAGAGGTATCGACTGTCAGATCAACGGCAACGACAACATGGCAATGATCATGTTCCTGCACGGTTCCGTCATGATGAGCGAAGGATGCGAGAATAACGCAAGGCGTATACTCAAGAACCTGGGAAAGGCCGGATTCATAGCGATGAGGACGGACATCTCCCCCAGCTGCTCGCACGAGGCTCTCATAGAATTCGATTACATCTGCATCACCTTGGATTCCGGATTCGACCGCTCTGCTTTCGACAAGGCATACGCGGAAGGCAACACACATGCAATCTATCGCAGGATATGCCTGGAGGAGGTTGAGGGTGACGATCCCGTCATAGACGAGTTCGCATCCAGATATCCCGATGACGAGAAGAAGGTCATCGCTGGTCTCGATTACCTGAGAAGGAAGAAGGATTCGCCTTCTGCCGAGAACCATCTGGAGAGGATCCAGAAGTCGATAGAGCTGAAGCGTTTGGTCAACGTGATGTTCACTCGCGCCATGAACGGCGATGCCAGGGCGGTGTCGGAGCTCAAGCAGTATTCCAAGGCCGTGCCCGAGGCGGCGTTCTACACCGAATTCCTGGCCGCCCGTGCCGAAGGGAACGAGGTGGAATGGCTCAGGGAGAAGTATCCCCAATACAGCGAGTTCATCATCGTCAAGCAGGGAGAGTTCAAGATACAGGACACACCGTTCGGCATGTTCCTCAGGGCCAAGAATCTGGAGTCCAAGAAGGAAGAGCATATGTCGGTCATGATGAACGCCGCCAGGGCGGGATCCCCAGAGGCGATGGACGAGCTAAGCAGGAAGATGTTCAGGAACGACGTGAGGAAATGCCTTGCCGGCATATACCTGAAGGAGAACGACCTTCAGAACCTCATTATAGTCTACCAGGCGGGTCTGGATGACATGTATTATCTGGATCAATACTGTGCCGGAGAAAACCAGCGTATCATCGAGGTCGGAAAAGAGCTTGGTAAACAGAGTGTCGGCAAGGAGATCGATTGGCTCAAGGACCATTACGACAAAGGCATGGAGTTCTGCAGGGATGAGCTCATCGAGAGGTCCAAGGACGAGTTTTATCAGAACAAGAAGATGGTGTATGCTCTGCACGATATCGGGGCCGACAGGGAGGCTGCTGAGCTGTACTTTGCCATGGAGGGCAATCCCGAGCTTCCATCGTACAAATGGCTGAAGAAGGTGTGCTCAGACGATGAGGTCACAGCTTATGTCCGTGCCCATTTCGAGGAAAGGGGCGATCTTGCGACATTTGACTCGATATTCGTCGATGACGGTTATGAGAAGAGGCCTAAAAGGAAACCGGGAATCGGCAGGAAGCCCTTTTCAAGGCCGCGCCGTTAAGATGTCAACATAAAGTGTATATTTAAAAAACGGACCATTTGAAACTATAGTTTATATACTGCTTATAAATCCCCTTATACATGTGGGACCTTCACGTACAGAACATCGTAGCATCGACACAGCTTTCAGACGGATTCGATTTGAACAAGATCATGGAGGGTCTTAATGATTCCAAATACGACCCCCACACATTCCCCGGACTCGTCTACAGGGTAAAGGATCCGAAAACATCCGTTCTGCTATTCAGATCGGGAAAGGCTGTCTTCACAGGATCGACAGACCTGAATATGCTCGAGGCTTCGGTCAAGAAAGTCCTCTTCGATCTGAAGGCTATCGGTCAGGATGTCTATGACAACCCCAAGACCGAGATTCAGAATATGGTCTCATCTGCGGATCTCGGTGCAGAGGTCAACCTAAATACCACTGCTATCACGCTCGGACTCGAGAAGGTCGAATACGAGCCTGAGCAGTTCCCCGGTCTGGTCTACAGGATCAATGATCCCAAGGTCGTCATCCTTCTGTTCGGTTCCGGAAAAATTGTTATCGCAGGTGCCAAGAAGCTCGAAGAGGCAGGAAGAGCCGTCGACAACCTTGCCGAAGAGCTCAGAAGTGCCGGATTGCTTCCTTGAAACCACATCCAAAGGCTGCCAGAAGGCGGCCTTTGATTATCATCACCATCATTTTTTTCTTGCATAAGTCCGTTTTCGGAGCTTCTCTCTGGACAATGTTATTAATCTCATCGGCAATCCCCCTGTATGAAGAGCGGACTGATGGCTTTGATGGTCATCTGCCTACTGGCAGTCGGATTCCTTATGCCGTTCGCATCGACTGATTCTGATGCGGCGGTAGATACCAGCGATTTCAAGATCGTGGTCTCGGGGACCGAGGCTCCGGATAAGGATGTGACATCAGTCATCGAGAATGGTAAGACCAAGACCTGGGATGTCTATGTCATAAACATGTCGGACAAGTTCCTGGATGTCACATTCTCGAAGTCATCTTCCAACAGCGAACTAACCATTACGGAGGCCCCAGCAGGAAAGATGCTGGTGCCTCGCAATCAGATGAATGAGAGTTATTATCTGGAAGGCAAATTTACCATCAAAGCGGACAACCTGTCCGAATCGTCACATGGGTCCCTGGTCACACTTTCGGTCACGGTCATAGATGTGAACGATAAGAGTTCATCCGTGAATGTGGACGTCAGGTTCCTCATAGACATCGATTCCGTCTATGATAATTCTGATATGTATAACAAATTCCTCGGATTTATTGAGAACAAAACCCCTCCGCCCTTCGACAAAGCATGGTTCCCCGCACTGATCACTGTGATATTCTGGATGGTCATAGCTAAATTCCTGAGCTGGATAATCGCTCCCAGGTTCGCCAGGGTCCTTGACAAGCAAACAACCAGCGATGATCAGAAGAAGTTCGAGAAGATCTTATCAAGGCTCATCGTCTCACTCGTGATGCTGATAACCATTAACGAGGCCATGGATATCCTTGGTCTCAGCGCATCTATCAAGAACGATGTGATGTCGCTATCGTCCATTATCTGCATAGCGATTACCATCGTCATCGCATGGGAGATCTATAAGCAAGTCATCGACGGTGTACTGCTGAGGTTCGAGGAGAGCGAGGATGACACCTCCATAGACCGTACGCTCCTACCTCTGTTCTTGATGCTCGGAAAACTCGGATTCTGGGCAATCGGTATCGCATCCATCCTGGGTGCATTGGGTATCGATCTCCAGGGAATACTGATCAGCGCAGGAGTCGTTTCACTGGGAATCACAATGGGTGCACAGAACGTCCTGGGGCAGTTCTTCAGCGGTATGGTCATACTGTTTACCAGGCCCTTCAAGAAGGGGGATTTCCTCAAAATCAACGATAAGGTGTACGTGGTCAAGAAGGTCAAGGTCATGTTCACCGAATTCTATAGCTGGGATAGGGACCAGATCATCACCATGCCCAACAACGCGGTCACGGCATCCACCATCGTCAACCTGACCAAGGAGGACGAGGCATACAGGTTGTACATCTACTTCGAGGTAGCTTATCAGACCGATATTAAGAAGGCGGAGAAGGTCATGCTCGACGTTGCCAACAAGAGTCCGTTGGTGCTGCATGATGAATCTCACGCTCCGCCAAACGTCAGGCTCACTAGCTTCGCGGGTTCCGGTATAGAGCTCAGGCTCGGTGTCACTACCATGAACTTCGGTTCCAGTATTACCGACGCATCGGCATTGAGGATCGCAGTCTACGAAGCGTTCCTTGAGAATGACATCGAGGTGCCCTACGACAGGCTTGAGGTCACCATGCTCAACGACTGTTTCTCAGGTCAGAGGAGGCCGGGAGACACAGTTGCGGACTGAAGTCATGTCCTGAGGACATGGCAGGTCCGCTAAAGCACCGGATTCCGGTGCTATCGATCCTTTACAAATCAATTATTTAATCCATCAAGCCGATATCGGAAGCATGTGGGATGCAAGGCTAGAAGCCATCAGGGACCGTAAGCTGAACGAGATGATCATTTTCTCCGCTATGGTGCGTGCGGAGCCGTCCAAAAGGCACGAATTCGTTACCATAATCGGCATGCTGGACAAGGATCTCGATCTTATCGAGTCACTTGCCGAGAACGGACCTATTCCCAAAACAGAACCGATAGCTTTCGAATCATATCGCAGCAGGCTCTCGAAGCTGGAGCTCATGGACGAGTACTGTCTGGATTCCTGCAGGAAGGGTGAGAATGATTTCGGACCAATCATCTGCAAGGAGCACATGACTACATCAGTCGCAGTGAAGCATAAGTCTGAGTCACCTGCTGTGATCCCAGATTATCCCAAACCTGTGCAGGTGCAGGAAGAATCGGGAGTGGAGGCTCCCGAGAAGCCTTCGCCGATCCCGATCCATGCCATCAACCAGGATATGCCCGAGGCAATCCCTCCGGAAAAGCCGGCCAGCATGCCTGAGGCCGAACCCGGGGAAGGGTCTGCGGGAGACGATCCCTGTTCTGCAAGGGACTCCGCCGATTCCGACGAAGGGATATACGACATAATTCTGAGCATCGAAGATGCCGTCACACTTAAGAGAGCCCGTGAGATGAAGGATCTTAAAGTGGATCTGTTTATCGACAGGGAGATGAACGGTCATTTCGATGACGATGCCTGCGAAGATGTCATCACATTCCTGAAGACTGATATGAGGTTAATCGACCTGATACTCTCCATCAATGTCAGCAGCAAGGAGGATATCGAGTCCAAGGTCAAGGCCATAGTGGATTTCGTCGCTTCTGCCGAAGAACCGCGTCATCAGAACATCTACATCAACGCGCTCAACGGAGAGGAGAGGAAATTGGAAGGGGAGTACAACGAGGCTCTCAAGAGGCTCGAGAAGGTCATAGCGGAACGCTACAGTCACGTTCTCGACGAGAAAGAGTCATCCCTGTTCTTCGTCTGAGCGGATCAAACCCTTTATGGACAACCCTTTTCAGATAGCGTTTATCTATGCGTATAAGTTTCCGCACATCATGGAAGACAAACCGAAGACGAAGATGAGCAAGCACGTATGCGCATGCGGGCCGATCCTTACGACTGTATCCGCCAATCCGCTGCTGGACATCATCTCGGTCCTCGACGATGCCGACAGTCTCACCATTCTCAAAGGTCTGATGAAGACCGAGGTGCGCTCGCCGTTCCCGGACGGTCTCTTCGGTCTGGAATCTGCCAGGACCAACACTGCGCTCAGGAGGCTTCTCAGGGCAGGACTGGTCAACAGCAGGGTCGAGGGTGCCGACCACATCTATTACATCCATGTGGAGAGATTCAGGGAGCTTCACGAATTCGTTGATGGCCTGGTGAACAACAAGGCCGAGAAAGCCTGAACAGGATTATCTGTAGAGCTCCGGTCTCCTTCTGTCGTAGTAGGAGATGTTCATCATGGTCTCAGGGCCGTCCCTGGGAAGCTTCCCTCCAGCAGAGAACGTGATGGAGTGCTCATCGTCGCCGTAGTATTCGTCGATGACATTCCCCTTCGGGTCCAGAGCTATCAGCCCTCCGCCGAATATCGATCCCTGCCCATTGTCTCCGACAGCGCTGCAACCTGCGACATACATGCCGTTGTCCGATGCCCTGGCAGGAAGGTATGAATGCCAAACAGCTTTCCTTCTATCCGACGATATTCCGTTGGCGAACGGTGTCAGGACAATCTCGGCGCCCTTGGATCTTAATGTGGCACAGATGTCCGGTATGTGTGATTCTGTGCATAGCTGGATCCCCGCCTTCACACCATCAACGTCGAAGACGGGAAGCTCGTTCCCGGCGATGAACAGCTCTGATTCTTTCAGGCCGAGATGCGTCTTGCGGTAATGTCCGATCATACCGTCCTTTCCGGCGATCTCCTGTCTAAGATGCATGGATCCGTTGTCCTTCTCGATGTATCCGAAAACAATTGCTGTACCGTATTCGGAGGCCAGTTCACGGGCTTCTTTGACATAAGGATCGGCGGGATCGAGTGCGAATCTCTCGGATTCCACCGTGGAATAGCCGGAGAGGCACATCTCGGGAAAACAGATGATATCGGAATCCCTGTTGGATTCTACGAAGGATCTCATCTTTGAGAGATTGCGGGCCGGATCGCCTGCTACGGAGTTCATCTGCACCATCGTGACCCGGACATCCTTCATACTATCGTCCCTGGAGCATGATGTCTGTATAAAAAGTGTCCAATGTCATGGAACTCGCTGGGGGTTTTAGGGGTTCGGCGTATCGCCGTCCGTAGCATCGTCTGAGGACAGGACAAATTACCTGAGTTTAATAAAAAACGATATTAGTTAAGTAATTAGCTAAAATTATATTCATTAATTATTTAATAAATGAGACACATGCAGATACGGATGGGATACACATGAGAGATGAATCTAGGTTCAACTCTCATCTCAATGGGAACAACTCATTGAATGGGACAGCTATGGCGCCGAAAGGTGTGGGATACTCTGTGGGCAGATCGGAGCTCACTATACAGGGATACGAGAGATACAATATCGACGATGATGACGGCATTTACATTGCTAAGCTGCCGGAGAAGACCTTTTTCAACGACGGCGAACCCGTTTTCGTAAAGGCACAGCCCGGAATCTTCGTCGGAAGCCACTGGCAGAATAAAACACAGCCTGTAACCAAGACTGTAAAGAAGACTTCTGACCCCAAGCAGCTCTTCTCGGACATCCTGCGCAGCAACGATATCATTGTCAGAACCCACGTCGGAACATACGCTGACGGCAAGGTCGTCGAGCAGAAGCCCCTTACCGATTTCGTCTCTCAGATGAATAGCCGCATAGACTCCCTGACAGCCAATCAGAACAGCATGAACGTCTCGCTGACATCATCGGCCGCTGCACCCAATGTGGATCTGAAAGCAAGCGGCATAAGCACGGAGAATGTCCAGGTGAGACCTCCTGACAAGCCCAAGTCTCAGAGGAAGTTCGCCTTCGTCAACGGAAAGCTCGTGATGGTGGAGGACGAGGCCGCTCAGGTCCCTTCGTCGCCATCTTCCGACAAAACTATCCAGGATTGCTGAGTTCCCGGCAACTGCCGGGACTTGCGTCCTCATTATCTGAGATTATTGTGCTAATTGCATCCTAATTCATCCAAATTGTATTTTTCTATAGGAAATCAGTTCAGGAAAGCGTTTCATTAAACGAGTATCTTATAATACTACATGCTGTTGTTTCATTATGGACGCCGTAGTGAAGGGTCGGAGGGGCAGGAAGAAATCGCCCGATAAGATTCACATCGGAAGAAAGGAGCCTCTGTCATATGCAGATGCGATAAGGACATCCCTGTCCAAAGAAAGGCACAGGATATTCTATGCCGAGAGCGACTGCACCGATTTCGCACCATTCGACAGGGAAGAAGGTTCCTTCCTCATCATCTCAGGCTACTTCAAGGAGGCATCCAAATGCAGGGATTACCTGAATGCTCTGCCGGAGGATATCGACAGGAAACGTGTCATCTACATCCCTGTAAAAACGCTGGATGATGTCAAATCATTCAGGGAAGCGGTCGAAGGACTGGGTGCAGCGTTCCTATACGACGATCTGATGATATTCAAGGACGGGTCCCGTTACGTTTACGAGGCATCCGATATCCAGAAGGCGACATCTCCTGAGATTAGGGAGGAGATGGGAGGTTCTGACTTCTCCATCATGGGTTCTCCGTCGATAGACAAGGGGGGCATGTACGATCATCTGAACAAGAACGTCCCGGCGGCAAATCTTGTCGTGGTGACAGGGATGTTCAACCTCAAACAAAGTGAATATAACATCAACTGGACATACTTGTGCAACATGGTCACCACATTCCCGGACGGAATGAGCGTCTTCAACGACCTTCGCAGCGACGTCAAATATGTGGATATCCCGCTGAAGCAGACCAGGTCCATGTCGTTCCAGGACGGCACCATGATGATGAATGCCGAGGAGTACAGGGATTTCCTGAAGACCATCGGCATGCCTTCAGTATACAAGACGGACAAGGATGTGACGGTCATCACCAAAGGAGGATAGACCATGGTCTTCCTCACCATCAAGATCTTCACCTCAACAATCCTGGACGGCGGTACTCTGCTCAAGGTGGAGCACCCCAGGGATTACTTCATGGAGAATCTGGAAGCTTATGTGATGATGGCCAAGAAGGTCTACAGGGATTACTACCTTCAGCTCAAGAGCATCTCCGCAGCGGTGCGCCGTATCGGCGGCGCAGGAGACATCTCAGGATGTACGGTCGTTGTGGATGACAATCTTAAGATCATCCTTGATCCGACCGATATGCGCCCTGTGCTGTACCGTGCGGTCACAGGGGATCTGATCTATTACGAAAGTTTCCGCGCATCGGGGTTCCTGGACGACAAGTATGTGCTGCAGGACCGTCAGCTGGTGGCTGCACTAACACTTAAGAGTGTGACCTGGGATGTTCCGCCGCACCTATCCAGGAAGAGCATCCGCGATATGAACCATGTCTCGGAGGCCCTGCAGTCCATCATCAGTCAGGATGTCGTCCGCAGATGGGACGACAGGATCCTTGATATGGATGCGACCTTGGAGACGATAATGATGAAGGCCGACAAGGAAGAGGAGGAGGAATGACATGGGACGCGAAGCGCTCCGTAAGGATATTGTGGCGATAACCGCGGATGATGTGGTCGCCATGTTCAGAGAGAAACGTGCCTTGGAGGAGTATATCGGTTTGATCAAGGGATCACCGACCAATTACATCAACTCCCAGGTTCTGGATTTCATCAACACCGACTTCAAGGCATCGAAGCACGGCATCAAGGTGCCGGACGTCAAGAGGGCTGTAGACAAGGCTGTACAGGAGGGACAGAAATGATCCCATGCCGCAATCTCGATGCGCCTGCAGAGCAGGACATCCTGATGACCGATGAGAACAGGGCCTTCATCAGGAACTCGATCGAGAAGGAGCTCGGTGCGTTCTTCTACGCGGTCATGTGGAGGGACAGCGTCGAGCAGCCTATCGTCGACTACCTCAGCGAATGTCTTGCCTACGAGAGGGGCCTTAGCATCCCTGAATGTACCGAGCCGGTCAGGAGGATGATAGACGAGATCCTGAAGGAGGTGGAGGCTGATGCACACAAGTGCGTCGACGCATACAGGGAATCCTTCCCGTGGGATATCGTCGAGAAGTGTCTGAGGGACGAGAAGTTCTCCGATTCGGACATGGCAGGGCCCAGGAACAAGATCTCCCAGTGGCTTCCCAGGAACATAGACGATCCGTTTCTGAGCACGGAGATGCCCATAGTTATCATGTCCACCATGGACCATCTCAAGGCGTACGAGAGCAAGATGCATTCGGATATGGAGAAGGCCCCTTACAGGATCGACAGGGAGAAGCTCACCGCATATCTGCTTATAGAATTCAAGAGGGATGCCGGTAAGTTCAGGTTCTCCCATTACAAGGCGATGTCCGAGATGGTCCCGGACCTTCTCGACCGTCTCGTCCCGATGCTGAAGGAGTTCGGGATAACGACCGTATCGCTCGGATGAGTGCACGTTCGGACCGAACTCTTTTCGGACACATAGATATAATACAACGGCCTTGGAGTGCTTGGATGGCAGACAATCACTCGGAGCTTCTGGAGGCGTACAAGGATATCGCCTCGGTGCTGAACAGGCACGGAATTACTTTCTACGGTTTCTTCGGGACTGCCATAGGTGCGGTCAGGCACAAAGGATTCATCCCTTGGGACGATGACCTGGACATAGCGATATTAGCAAAGGATCTGGATGAGGTCAACCGCGTCCTATCGGAGGAGCTGGATCCTGCGAAATACTATTATCACAACCCCAGTGCCGACAGCCATCCGCACGTCATCATAAAGACCGATGATTTCGAGACCGTTCTGAGGAACAGGAAGGCCACGTTCATAGACGTCTTCGTCCTCACCGATTTCCCGGATTCGAAGATACGTCAGTACCTTATGTACCCGTTCTGCGGCTTCGAGCTCCTGTCGCACAAAATGATCGATGAGCACCCGGGTGTGAAGGGCCTCTTCTACGGCATAATGCACATCTCCAGGAAGTTCATCCGCATGATCTCCCAGAAGGATACCAAGAAGGTTAGCCACCGTGCGGTCAAGGTCTGGGATAACACATGGTACCGCGAGGATTTCGGGACTCCGCTGATTGTGGATTTCGAGGACACCAAGATGCCGATCCCCTGCAACTACGACCGTATCCTGACCGAGTTCTACGGAGATTATATGACACCTCCTCCGGAGGACAAAAGGTCTGGAGCCACAGGCTATCCGTACAGTCTGATGAGCGATTACCTCGAGGACATGTCAGGCGGGAAGAAGCATCCCAGGCTATCATCGGATGATCTGCCCTATTGATCGGTTTTCCCTGAACAGATCCCTGCCTTTCTTTGTGACAGTATCCGGGACGGAAGGTTCCAATGACCTGCAGCCGCGGAAGGCCTCGTCGCCTATCTCTTTCACACTGGGCGGCAGCATCATTTCCTTAAGTGATGTGCACCCGGCGAACGCACCTTTTCCGATGGATTCCAATCCCTGAGGGATATCGATACGGCTAAGGGATGAGCATCTGCTGAAGGTTCCGCCCTCTATCCTCTTCAGTGATTCGGGCAGGACGACGACAGCAAGGGAGGAGCAGTTCACCAATGCCCCTCCGCCCAGATGGACCAAAGAATCAGGGAAGCTCAAAGATGTGATGCTCCTGCATCCATCGAAAGCACTGTCACCGACAGTCTCTGTCCCCTCAGGTATCCTGATGTGTTCAAGGGAGATGCATCCGCGGAATGCACCTTTTCCTATTATCCTGATCTCATCAGGCAATACTATGGTCCTCAAGGATTTGCAATCTGAAAACATGCAGTCCTCGATCGCTGTGATGCCTTCGGGGATATCGATTCTATGCAGAGAGCAGCAACCACGGAATGCGCTGTCCAGCATCTGAACCGTTCCGGAAGGGATGATCAATGATTCAAGGCCGGTGCAGGATTCGAATGCACAGCGGCCTATCTTCGTAACCGATTCGGGAATAGACACCGTCTTGAGGGAGACACATCCGAGGAACGTCTCATCTTCGATAACCTCCACCCCTTCAGGGATGGTTATCGATTCCAGCAAGGAACAGTTTCTGAAGGCACGCCTCCTGATGTGTCTGAGGCATTTTGGCAGGATGACCGATGTCAATGATGAGCACCCGTCGAAGACGCCTGTTTCCAATTCCCGTATCTTAGGCGGTATCTTCATCGAGCTCAATTCCGAACAGCCTCCGAATGCCTGTCTGCCGATCCTTTCGATGTTATCGTGCAAGGTTATCGATCTGAAGCAGCAACCCTCGAAAGCACCGTCCGCAACCGACGTGATCTCCTCAGGTATTTTGAATGACTTTTCGGGCCTCATGGCGGGGCAGCGGATAAGTGCAGCGGACTCCTTGCTGTACAGTGCACCGTTAACAGACTCAAGGCAGGGATTGCCTCCGCCGACCGATATCGTTTCAAGGCAAGTGCAGCCTTTGAACGAGTCAGGGGATACGGACCTGACGGAATCCGGGATTGAAACCTATACGAGGGATGAGCAATCTCTGAACAATGATCTCTCGATGACCTCCAGTTTTACCGGGATGTTGACCGTTTTCATTCTTTCGCATCCGTCGAATGCCCCTGCTCCTACCGATTCAACAGAATCCGGGATCACCAGCGATTCGAGTGCGCAGCCGGAGAATGATTTGACCCCTATCTTTATCAGACCGTCTTTCAGTTTGACTGTCCTGAGGCTTTTCGCTCCGGCCAGGGCAAAGTCGCCGATCTCTGAAACCTGGGGCAGTTCTATCTCGGTCAGGGATGAGCAGTTGCTGAGCAATCCGTTGCTGACAGTACCAATCCTCGGAGGGATGTGGATGTAGGACATCCTGCGGTCATCTTTAAAGGCCCAGGTACCCACTGATATCACGCTATCGGGGATGTCGATCCTTCTCAGGCGGATGCATCTCTCGAATGCCCAGTCTCCGATGGATTCCAGACCATCGCAGAGCTTCACGGATTCCAGACCCTCGCATCTGCTGAATGCCAGTCTGCCGATTGTCTTCACGGAAGAAGGGATCGATACAAATCTGAGCGCCTTACATCCGAAGAAAGCAGAATCTCCGATGTTCCCGATGCCTTGGGGGATCCCGACGTACGTAAGCGATGTGCACTGTCTGAAGACGGAGTCTCTCAGATCTCTGAGGTTTTTGGGGATGTTAACGGATCCAAGGCGGTTACAGCTTCTGAAGGCATATTCTCCAATAATCGTCACGTTCTCGGGGATCCTCATCGATGTCAGTGAACTGCAGTGTTCGAAAGCATGCTCTCCGATGTTCTCCAGCTTCTGCGGTAATATGACCTGATTGAGGTGGGTGCAGCGGCTGAAAGCGCCATTACCTACGGTCCGGACGATTTCAGGAATCTTATATCCTTTAGTTTGCTTGGAAGGAGGGTATCTGAGAAGTTTTGTCATACTCTTGTTGAAGAGTATGTCCTGGAACGAACGGAATCTTTTGTTCTTTGATGATACGTTCAAGCGTAACAGGCGGGGGCATCCGGTGAGAGAATTCTCCCCTATCTTCGATACCGTTGATGGAATTTTTACGGTCTTAAGGAATTCACATCCGTAGAATGCATATCTGCCGATGGATGTTATCCCTTCCTCAATGACTACCTTTTTCACCTTCTTGGAGATCCAGGGCGCCTCGGATCCGTACACATCATTGAACCTGAAGTCCTTCATGGGACCGGAACCGCAGATAGTGAGGACACCTTCCCTGTCGATGCTCCATCTCAAATTCATTAGAAATACCACTTCACGGCGAAATACCGAATCACAGTTAATATAAGGTTGCGGCGGAGTCGAACCGCCCACCTAGTTGCCTAGATGCCCACCGGGGTTGTGTCGGCTGAGTGGCATTGCTGCTGCTCGGACCGACTGATAGCCGTGTTGAGCTATACGCTCTTATCACGCCCTATCGGCGAACCCATCGCCGTTAAGCTTCGGGCCGCGTGCACACGTGTACCCTTGCGGGCTTTCACGCTGTGCCTGTCTACGTGTACGACGGATGTCGCTGTCACGCCAGACTGCTCCGGGATGTTGCCATCGCGGAGCGTGTTAACAGGAGGGGGCTTATGCCCCAACGGCCATATGGCCGATACCCATATGGGCTGTTAACACTCCCCCATTGCCTTCCTTGCGGAGACGGGGACCTATTCCGCTGGAGCGGAATATCAGAAACTACGTGAGTTCAGATATGTTAGGCGACGTTTACACCAAAATGGCAGTATAAAACATTATGTAATGGATTATCGGTGGATGTATCTTCCTAATTAACACTCACAGCTGCTCTCTCAGTAAATCACAGAGCGGGTTGGCCACATGCCATATCATTACCGGAGGCACCGCATTGCCGAGAGCATGGTATTGGTATTTTCCTCCTCCTGTCAGTGTGAAAGAATCAGGGAAGCCCTGTATCCTTGCCACCTCCCTCTGGGTAAAGCGTCTTAGTCCGCCTTCCGTTTCAAGGACCGGATCGGAGCTGTTGAGAGAGGTTTTCCACAGGTGCGAACCGATGGTTCTGCAAGGCTTCGACGGATCTTGGATATGATATTTCCTTTCGCTCTTCTTCTTCCTCAACTGTCTGTCTACGCTATCTCTGCTGTAATGGTATCTTTCAGGGACGTCCTGCTCCAGCACAGATGACAGCGGCTCAGGATGGTTGGAGCGCCTGATAGTTCCGAAGGAGAATTCCGCAGGAACGTCTTTACGAATCCCGACCATGATGACCCTTTGGCGTTTCTGCGGAATACCGAATTGTGAAGCATCCATTATCGAAGAGACCACCTCATACCCGCAGTTCCTGAATTCCGAGATTATCAACGGAAATGCCTCGCCGTCGTTGGCGGTCAGCAGCCCCGGCACATTCTCCGCTATGAAGCATAAGGGCTGTTTATCCCTGATGATACGGCACATCTCGAAGAACAGCTTTCCCCTGTCATCCTTGACCCCAAGACGGTGCTCGTTCTCTGCTGCCACCGAGAAAGATTGACAGGGGAATCCTCCTGTGATGATGTCCGTATCCGGTATCTCGGACGAATCTATCTCATTGATGTCACGGAGGTCCGGCACCTGACCGAAATTGGCCTGATACATCTTGGCCGCTGCCGTGTCTATGTCGTTGGCATATACGATGTCCACGCCGTTCTCGCCGTAATGGTGTCCGAGATAGTCGAAGCCGCCTTTGACTCCTAGGTCGAATCCTCCGCATCCACAGAAGAGGGAGACCATTCTCAGATTGCTTGTTTTTCCGGCGGATGATGCATCGGAACTGTCCATGATGTTACCTTTTTCTGACTGCTAGATCACGCAGTGACCCTATCCTTGACAGCATCTATCAGCTCGGGAGCGAGACCGCATACGTTTATCAGGTACTTGGTCACGACTTCTTCCGGGTTGTAGTTGTCGAAGTTCATCTTGGACCAGTCCACACTGGTGTAATCGCCTATGTAATCATAGTTCTCGAACATCCATAGGTAACGGTCGATGTACATGAAGGCCACTGCTTCGTATTCGGGGGTGTCCTTCTCGAAGTGATAGTAGTTGCACATCGATGTCATGAAGTCCTCTCTGACCTCCTCATAGGTGGCGCCTGCCAAGGATTCAATCATGGCGCAGTAGAGTCCTGTACGGTCCTTTCCGAATGTGCAGAATATCCCGACGCTTCCTTCGGTATCCACCAGGGATTCGAAGACGAAACGTGCCTGGTCTGGATGAGAGAGTACCGACGGGGACAGCGCGCTTGCATGTACCTTCCCTGCTTCGTATACCGACGTTGCGTATGCATCAGGCAATTCCTCGCAGCGCTCCTGGACCCTCTCCATGGTGAGATCGAAGCATATCAGGTTCTCGACGCCGAGCTCTCTGTAGTAATCATCGCAGTAATGTGCACGTTCGTTGTGGTGGTTCCAGGGGTTGGAAGAGCGGTAGAAGGTATCTTTCTTCAGATTGCCGCCGGAAAGTTCGCGGTAGTTCCCGAACTTCTGATCATCATCGTAATCCGCACGTTTGTCGGTTGACCCGGCACGGTAGTTGGGAGTGAGCTTGTACAGATTGTCCTCCCCGATGACCTTCAGCTTAACAGTGGATCCTTCACCGATCCCGGTCTCTTTCAAAAGGTCCCCTCCGTTAAGTGATAAGGATAGTCTCGAACTCCTCTCGCTGTAGGATACGCCCATGCTGAATGTGGCAATGCCGCTGTGCGAATCTGTGAAAACCGCGGTGTAATGTTTGTCGCCGTATGCGACATCCAGGTCGCATCCGAAGTATGCCCCTATGGATTCCATATCCTCCAGTGTCACATCCAGGTACAGCCCGTACCGCTCTCCTTTTACCAGAGTGGCTTCCAGAGTAGGTCTGTCATCGTGGATAGCATAGGCCACCAGAGTTGCTATGAGGACGGCCAGGGCCGCGACCGCTGCGATCTTCATTCCGTTCTTCATACAGGACAGAGTTACTTCTGAATTATTGACTTTTGTGCATCGGCAGCTCCATGATGCGAAGGAAATACGGCCGCTTAGGGAACTTCGCTGTCCGAGCATCATACGTTTACCTTCGGGATGAAGGTGAGATCTTCCGATGAAAAAGCTGCAAGGACTCACTGCGTGTGTCTCTTGATGAATCTCTCGATCTTGTCGTAAGCCTCTTCTAATGTCGGTATCGGCGCAAGGAGGACTGACCTGAAGTGGTCCTGTCCGAATTCCTCGCAGAATCCGCTTCCGTGCACCAGCACCACGCCTTCCTCTCTGATGAGGTCGACGACGAAGTCCTTATCCGTCTTCCACGGGGTCCCGGTAAGGTCTATCTTGGGGAACATGTAGAGGGCACCCTTTGCCCTTCTTGTGGAGATGCCGGGTATCTCGTTGAGCCTTTTGTAGCTGTAGTCCGCCCTCTCCTTGAGCTTCCTGTTCATCTCCACTATGTAGTCCTGAGGTCCCTGCAGGGATGCCTTAGCTGCGGCCTGGCAGGGGACGTTGGGGCATATCCTCGCCCTGAACTGCTTCATCATGCCTGTACGGATCTCGTCCATGAGCCCCTTTTCGTCCATGAAGTAGCAGTATCCCATCCTCCACCCGGGCATCAGGTTGACCTTGGAGAATCCGTTAAGGATGATCCTGGGGACGTCCGGCTTAAGCCTGGATGCAGAATAGAACTCTCCGTCGAAGACGATCTTGTCGTAGATCTCGTCGGAAATGAGGGGGATATCATACTCGGCGGCGATGTCCCCGAACTCTATGATGTCCTTCTTGTCGTATACCGATCCGGTGGGGTTGTTTGGGTTGATCAGGATCATGGCCTTGGTCCTGTTGGTGATCCTCTTGCGGATCATATCCATGTCGGGCTTCCAGTCCTCTTCCTCGATCTGTCTGTATGGGACGGTCCTTCCCTCGTAGAAGTGTATGTATTGCATATAGGAGGGATACCCGGGACCGGGCACAAGGACCTCGTCCCCGGGTTCGAGGAAGGTACCCATCATCACGTTGATACACTCGCTGACTCCCGCGGTGACATACACGTCGTCCGTGCTGATTGCGATACCGTTCTTCTCGTATTCCCTCTTGACGATGGCGTCTCTAAGACTGAACTCGCCTTGGGAATCTCCGTAGCCGTTGTCGACCTGATCGACGGCCTCCCTTAGCGTCTGTTTGAAGTATTCGGGCGTCTCGAAGTCCCACTTGTTGGGGTCGCCTATGTTGAGCCTTATGAGCTTCATCCCGGCCTTCTCGGCCTCGGCTGCGGGAACCGTCACCTCGCGGATGGCGTAATTCATTCCCAATGACCTTCTGGATGCCCTTATAGTCTTCATATTATCGAAACCGTTCAGTTCCTATCCTGTATTAATAGTTAGACCATTCACCGAACTTATACCAGGCTGTATCTGGCATCCTTGAAAGTTCCTAGCTTCTCGATCTTGTTCTGCTCCATCAGGTCGGACAGGACCACGTCTGCGGTCCTTATGCTCACATCCGGTATGCACGCGCATATCTCCCTCTTCTTGACCGGTTCCGGGGACGTCTCGATTATGTGGAGGATCCTGTCCCTCTTCTTCATCTTGTGGTTGTTCACCAGAGGATATCTGCGGTCCAGCTCTTTGTAGCTTGCCATCAGTGCCTCCAACATCGGTATGCTCTCATCGAGGCCCACGTATAGTTCCGCTTTGTACCCGTTTTTAAGGAGGAGGAGGGTGGTAAGCAATGACTTCATCCTCTTGTTGCCGTCTCTGAAGGGCGCTACCCTTGAGAACTGGTCGAGGATGCGCGGAATGTATGCGAGGGCCTCGGTGGTCTGTGATTTGTAATCTCCGAACAGGATTTCCATAGCCGCATCGGATCCGTTAAGGAACTTCCCCTTCTCGCACAGGAGGTCGGAGAACAGTATGCGGTGGATGCTGAGAAGGCTCTTCTCATCGAAATCCAGATTCTCGTATTCTCTGATGATCAGGCACAGGGCTTTGTCGTACCCTGCTATGATGTGTTCGTTGTGTGTTTTCGGTTCGTCACCGTCTATGATTGCTCTGATGCGGGTCTCCGTTACCGGAATGCTTTCGGTATCGTGCAGCATCGCGTTCGCTACTCTGGCTTCTTTCTGGGCAGCTTTGAGCTCCTTACTGTAGAACGAGCCCCTGATCCCATCCAAAGCACTCACGGTCCAGACCTCTTTCATGAGGTCGAAGTCCGCCTTGTTTAGAGATTCATTCGTCAGCATTGTATCAATTTCTATATAGTTTTCTTACTATAAAAAGCTATTTTTTAGTAAGTAAATTTTGTTTACACCTGCACATTGGCTGCTCAATCGTAAGTACCGGATCCGTTCGATAATTGCAATTCCGGGCCGATTCTCGGACATTGAAAAACGTAAGTTCCTCTTCGTCCGAAGGCGATGAATAAACGTTCGTGCTAAACAAAATCAACGTTGTTTTGGATAATTGGATTATACATCCAAGAAGAATTATTATACGCTCAGTTCTTCACTGGAAAGGCTGAATTGTTGCAGGCATTTTCCTGCAAGGTTGGGGGAAAAACATGGAGATTACAGATTGGCTCGGAGAGAACAATCAACTGGGAATTGATATCTGGACGAAGAAGTACTGTTACGAAAACGAGACGTTCGAACAATGGCTTGACCGTATCAGTGCTGGCAACAGCGATATAAGGGAGATGATCAAGCAGCAGAAGTTCCTCTTTGGAGGGAGGATTCTGGCCAACAGGGGTCTTGAGAAGACCGGGAGGAAGATCACCCTTTCCAACTGTTACGTTCTGACTCCGCCAGAGGATTCGATTGAATCGATTTTCGACACGGCGGGAAAGCTTGCCCGTACATTTAGTTACGGGGGAGGAGCGGGTATAGATATCTCCAAGCTGGCACCTCGCGGTGCGAAGATCAACAATACGGCTTCTCAGACCTCCGGTGCAGTCTCTTTCACCGATCTCTTCTCCATGGTCACCGGACTCATCGGTCAGCACGGACGCCGCGGAGCGCTTATGCTCACCATCTCATGCGACCATCCCGACCTTGAGGAATTCATGAACGTAAAGACGGATCTCGAGAGGGTCACCAAGGCAAATATGTCCATCCGTGTAACAAACGAGTTCATGGGATGTGTCAAGCAGAGGACCATGTTCACACAGAAGTTCGACCGTCCCGAGAGCGGAGAGCAGATCAGGAAGCAGCTTAATGCGGCCGAGTTCTTCGAGAGGCTCTGCTACACCAACTGGGATTTCGGAGAGCCAGGATGCCTCTATTGGGACAGGATATCCAGCTGGAACCTCCTCAGCGAATTCCCCAACTATTCATACGCAGGTACCAACCCATGTGCCGAGGAACCCCTCCCTGCCGGAGGAAGCTGTCTTCTCGGCAGCCTCAATCTAGCCAAGTTCGTCAAGGATGGCAGATTCCTCAACGATGAGTTCGTCCAGGCGGTCAGGATATGCGTGCGCGGACTGAACGATGTCCTCGAAGAGGGTCTCCCCCTGCATCCATTGGAGGAGCAGAGGAATTCCGTGAGGGAGTGGAGGCAGATCGGACTCGGAATCATGGGTCTCGCCGATATGCTCATAGAGCTGGGATACACCTTCGGATCCGAGGAATCGATTACATTCTGCGACAAGCTCGGAAAGCTCATGGCGGACACCGCAATGAACGAGTCCGCACTCATCGCGAAGGAGAAGGGAATGTTCGAGAAATGCGTTCCCGAGCAGATTATCGCTTCGCCCTACTTCAAGGCGAACGCCTCTCCCGAGACCACAGAGCTCGTTAAGCAGTACGGACTCAGGAACTCCCAGCTGCTGACCATCGCACCCACCGGTACGCTCTCCACCATGCTAGGGATCTCCGGAGGAATAGAACCCATCTTCGCACTCTCCTACGAGAGGAGGACGACATCCCTCAACGGGGACCAGGATAAGTACTACAAGGTGTACACGCCCATCGTACAGGCATACATGGACAAGCACCTCGATATCAAGGATGAGAAGGACCTCCCCGAGAGGTTCGTCACCGCACAGAGCCTGGATTACAAAAAGAGAATCGATATGCAGGCTACATGGCAGAAGCACATCGATGCTTCCATCTCCTCCACCGTCAACCTTCCTGAGCAATTCCCTGAGAAGGATGTCTACAACATTTACATGTACGCGTGGGAGTCTGGATGTAAGGGAATCACAGTCTTCCGTGACGGATGCAAGCGTCTCGGTATCCTCTCTACCAAGGAGAGCAAGAAGACCGAGGAGGAACAGCCTAAGGAAGAGAAGAGAGGTGTCGTCGATGTAGTTGATGACAACGTCATCGGAAAGAAGAGGAAGCTGATGACCGGATGCGGTTCTCTGCATTGCACAGCATTTTTCAACCCTAATACCGGAGAGCTGATGGAGGCATATCTCAACAAGGGATCAACCGGAGGATGTAACAACTTCATGGTAGGTCTCTCCAGGATGATCTCTCTCGCAGCGAGGTCGGGATGCGGCATCGAGGCGATCGTTGATCAGCTCAAATCCACCGGATCATGCCCCTCATACGTCGTAAGGACTCACACGAAGAGGGATACAAGCATGGGTTCATGCTGTCCTATGGCCGTCGGGTGGGCACTTACCGATATGTACAAGGAAATGCAGGCACAGCTCAAAGGCGTGAAAGCCGAAGAGCCCGAGGAAAAGAAGAGGGAGATCATCAACCCCTGTCCCAAGTGCGGTGCCGAACTGGAGTTCCAGGGCGGATGCAACGTCTGTAAATCCTGCGGATGGACCAAGTGCGAGTGATCGTTGAAAGCCTGAAAGAATTTCAACAACGAGTGCTGCAAACAACATCGATAGGGCTCAGGCCCTATCGAGTCCCATTTTAAATCTGGATGATGCTGCAGGCTGTGAATGTCAGCAGCGATACAGGGCAGATAAGGCAGAACCTCCATATCATATCCCTAATCCCAGATTCCTCCCCGAGGCTGGAGATCAGCACGGATATCAGTGCTGAGAGCTCTACAAGATAGATATCCATCATCATCGTGGTACCTTCGAAAGTGAATCCGCCGTTTATCCTGGATAATGGTTCAAGCATGGATATGCTCATTCCCAGTACAAGAGGGGCGAAGATCATTGCGGTTCCCAGCATCATGTCTGTGGTAGATTTTAGCTTGACTTTGATGTTCCTCTTTGTCACGTTCCTGCTCTGCATCTGTCTCCCGAGAGTTATGGCCAGTCTGCTCGCATCATCCGGATCCTTCGAGGAGCATGATGCGATGCTGCAAAGTGATGTTGAGACTTCCGGCGATGTAGGGCCTACAGCATGTCTGATGGCCGAATGAACATCTCCTCTGCACAGACAATATTCCCTTTCCAGGTTATCGGCAATAATCCTGCAGTCTTCGTTGGAGGAAATTGCATCGACGGATGCCTTCTCGAAGTTGAATCCGGACAGCATCCTGTTGCCGATGTCGAACACCATGTCCATCAGTGACTGTTCGTTCTTCCTGCGACACGATTCCGAATGCATGAGTCTGGACATCGTCAGCGCAGTTATCACGCATGCAGGACCTACGGCTACGAGAAATAGGAAATCACGGCTTCCACCCATCACCATATAGGCAAAAGACAGAGGTATGGAGATCATCAGAGGTAATGCCATTTTGATGTTGCTCATACTTTCGTTCTGCTTAAGGAAAGGGTTGCGGTTTCTGATGAACAGGGTCATCATAAGGAGGCAGGAAGGGACGGCCGCCAAGGTGATTATCATGAGTATGCCGCGGTTTATCCCGGCAGACCCGAACATACCACCTATGCTGAGCATCGGGAGTATGCTCATCAGGATCATAGGTACCATAATCCCGATCCCGAAGATCATCATGCAGGGTATCGTCAGCGAAGCGCCGTAGGATTCTCCCATCTCGGCTATGGATTCCAGGGCCGAATCCGAAGCATCTCTAAGCAGTCTGTCCCGGGTCTCTGAATCCGCAGACTCGGCCGCCGATAGGATCATAAGCACGGAGCGCCCGTATCCAGCTGACTCTGGGGGGAGGTCCGTCATCCGTGATGACAGCCCCTTGATGAGCGAAACCGTTCCTTTTGAATCAGCCAGTCTGACGACCTCCCGGAAGATCGATTTCGAAAGATTCGGACCTTCTTCGGCCACATTCCTTATGGCCGTGTCTATCGATCCTCCCGATTGCACGACAGCCGTCATCATCCCTATGACTGTGGGGCACTCGTTCATAAGTCTGAGCCCGTTCATCAGTTCAGCTCCTTAATACCGATCCTCTTTCTGAGGATTGCCGTAACGCCTTCTGCTGTATTCGAATCGATGTTCTCCGAGAGGATCTCGTTGGCTATCAGTATCCACTCGGGCCCTAGGTATGATTCGTCGATTTTCCCCGCCTCTGCCAGAAGGGATCTCATCATCCCTCTTGCTGCTATCTCCTTGCCTGTCTCCCTTTTCCCCATCTGGGATGTTCTCATCAAACGCAGCATCAGAGGCGACTCGGTCAGCTTGGCCGTATCAGAGATGTCGATGAATTCCCCGGGAGTCTTCCCGGTACAGACCATCTCGTTCATTCTGCGAATCAGCCTTCCGCTGAACCTGTCCCTCACGGTTCCCACGGTTACCACCACGTCAGTTGCCATGAATGCATCGGGCGTGACTCCCATGTCGTTCACGACCCTCATGTACACGGACTCGGCGGAATCGCCGTGAATGGTCCCCATCACCGAACTCCCTGCACGTCCCGCCCTCATGCTTTGATACAGGGTGCGGGCTTCTTCTCCGCGGACCTCCCCCAGCACTATTGATGATTCTCCCATCCTAAGAGAGACTCTCAGAGCTTCATCGGTCCGGGATTGCTGGTCTCCTCCTATCCTGTCATCCACAAGGATGGATTGGACCTTGTAGCCTACCTTCCTCATCTGTTCGCAGTTCAGTTCGGGCGTATCCTCGATCACTAATTGCCTGGTCTCCTTCCGGTTCTCCATCATGAGTGCTGACAGTAGTGAGGTCTTTCCAGCTCCTCTCGGTCCGCATATCAGTAATGTAGAACGGTTGTCCACGAGGAACGAAAGAATTCCTGCGGCCTTCGGATCTATGGCGCCGCCGTATATCAGCCTGCTCAGCGTCCATGGCCTTACGGAATGTTTCCTGATGGCCACGGCATCGCCCAAGGGGCTCATGGGATAGCCTATTATCGTGGCCCTGGCATCGAATTCCGGCACATCGGTCTCCAGCACCGGGTTGGATTGGCTGAACCTCAGCCCGCTGTGCCTCTTGAGGATATGGATCAGATTCGAGATCTCATGGGATTCCGCCATAAGGTTGGTCCTGCATCTTATGTGGGAGTTCACCCCTTTCACCCCGTTCAGAGTGACATATATGGCATTGGAATCGCAGGGTGCATCCACATAGATGTCCTCGATATGCGGGTCCGTCAGAAGTATCTCGAATATGCCTGACCCGACCGAGTATCTGTACACGATAGCACAGATGTCATCGACCAGATGCTCTATGTTCGAATCCGGGTACAGGCCTTTGATCTCATCCAGACGGTCCACCACCATAGATCTGGCCATGCCCATCACAGAATCTCTGTCGAGCCTTCCGCCTTCTCTGCGGTAGGTGTCGCGAACCTTCTCGATTATCTCCCTGACCAAAGCGTTGAGTTCGTCCGGATAGCCGTATTCAAGCGGCGAGACTGAGTATTCTATCTCTCCGCTCATGAGCGGTCCCACGGACACCCCGCAGTACGGAGTGCGGTAAGTTGCCATGGGATTGAAATCATCCGAAGGCGGCATCACCCAGCAGTCCGTATAGGAGGGTTTCATTCTGAGATCCTTCCGAATCATCTCCGAGTATATCCCCATGAACCCTTCTGGTTCCGGTTCCTTCCCTCCGGCCACTGGTTTAGGATCCACATCCCCCAACCTGAAAGACGCCACCTTCGGCCCCAATCTCTCACCCCGACATGTTACCGACGATCCTGTCGATATCGGACTGCAGCTGTTCCATGGCTATTATCGAGGACCTAATGCAATCCGAGCACTCCTCGTTCTGTCCTTCCTGGTCCAGTCTGGACATCATGTCAGCGAACGGCAGTTCCGGGAACTCGTCCCAAAGGTCGTTCATCACCACTGCTCTGGATACGTTGCATCTCTTGCATCTGAAGGCATCGTTCTCAGGAGGCAGTGACCATCTTCTCAGCGACGATATGTTCCTGATCACATTGGCGGTCTTACCGGATATCTCGATATCCTTTCCGGTCCTGAGGATTATCCGTTCGACCCCGCCCAGTTCGGACATGTTGTTCACCATGCATCTGAGGCATTCCTTGGAGGCAGGTTCGGGTGTGAATCCGCATCCTAGACAGTCGATGACCATCGCATTCCTATCCATCCTGGCTACTGCCGTGGACTTCCTGCCCAATGCTCTCTCCAGAAGATCCTTCAAATTCTGTACCATGACCCTATGTACTCCGGGGCATTGATAAAGGCGACCGCTGCAGTTCAATTTGCAAATCGCTCGTCGCCTCTAGAGTCAAAAGTCATTTATCTGCTGGGCGGATAGCAGTCCCTATGGAAATCCTATCTCCCGCCGGCTCGCCCGACAGTCTCATAGCAGCCATCGAAGGAGGCTGCGATGCAGTCTATCTCGCTGGAAAGAGCTTCGGAGCTCGTGCATTCGCAGGCAACTTCAGCGATGCGGAACTGGAAGGGGCGATAGCCTATGCCCATGACCGCGGCGTCAAGGTTCATGTTACTGTGAACACCCTGATCAAGAACTCGGAGATGGATGAGGCGGTATCGTTCGTGAAGTTCCTCAAGGACATAGATGCGGATGCGATAATCATCCAGGATCTGGGTCTTCTCAAGAATCTCAGGAACATCGACATCCCCAAGCATGCTTCTACGCAGATGCAGATTCACTCATTGGAAGGCATCGAATGGTGCGCTGAGCACGGATTGGACAGAGTAGTCCTCGCCAGGGAGCTGACTATGGACGAGCTGAAGCAGATAATACCAAAATCTCCCATTGAGACTGAGGTTTTCATCCAGGGGGCGCTCTGCTACTGCATGTCGGGAGGATGCCTGCTGTCCAGCTTCATCGGCGGACGCAGCGGCAACCGCGGATCCTGTGCCCAACCCTGCAGGAAGAAGTATGAGAAGGACGGCAAGCAGGGATACTACATGAGCTGTGCCGACATCTTCGGAATGGAATACATGAAGGATCTGGAAGAGCTTGGTGTTACATCCCTCAAGATAGAGGGGAGGATGAGGTCCCCGCCTTACACATACCTCGCGTCAAAGGCATATTCGATGGCCAAGAGGGGGGAGACAGGAAAGGAGCTCGATGATACGTTGGAGCTTCTCAGGACGGTATTCAACAGAGGGACATGCTCCGGATACTTAGGAGGCGTCGTCTCACCCGTTCAATCCCTGTATCCCGACAACAGAGGATTCTTTATCGCGGATGTAAGGATCAAGGATAAGACCATAGTAACCAGATTCGACGAACCGGTGGGTCTCAAGGACGGGATATCCATCTTCAAAGGCGACGAGAAGATAGGCGGATTCAAGATCATGGATCTGGACCCTATACATGTTCCGTTCAAGATCCCCGACGGGGAGTATCAGATATACCGTACGTACGACCCGCGCATCGACGTGATCAAGAACGAGCTGGGTAACACTCCTAAGTTCAAAGGTGTTACTGAGCGTCCGTCGCTGCACATCAAGCTGGAGAAGCAGCCCGTCAGGAATATGAAGCCTGAGCTGTCGTTCTACGTGAGCACGCTGAAAGGCGCTGAGGCGGCGCTTCCCTATGCTGACAGGATCTATTTCGATAACATGGACAGAATAGATGAAGCAACGGAGCTCTGCGAAGGCAGGGCCGAATGCGTAGCTCTGCTTCCCAGGTTCGATGGGCTCGATGAGTTTGTGATAAAGGACTGTCCAGTGATGGTGAACAATGTCGGTCAGTACCGCGCATGTAAAGGCGCTCCGAGAATCTACGGAAGCAACATCCTTAACATGTTCAACTCATCCTTCCCCTTGGATCTCTATCAGACCACGCTTTCAGTAGAGCTGTCCCGCAACGAGGTATCCAATCTCATGTCCTATTATGCCGGAAGGACTGAGGTCATGGCCTTCGGAAGGACTGAGCTGATGTACACCAGGGATCCGGGTATGGAGAACTGTACCCTCACCGATGAGACGGGGGCATCGTTCCCCGTTTACAAGGACAGCAGAGGTTTCTCTCATATACTGAATTCCGTCGATCTCAATCTCATCGATCTCATCCCGGAACTGGGCGGTTCTGGAGTGTCGTCTGTAGGATTGGATCTACGCAAGAGGCCGGCATCGGTCGTGAAGACAGTCGGCGAGATGTGCACCGCACCCAACGATAAGGCCAGGGCGAGGCTCAAGGAGATGTGCGGCGGGAACTCAACCCGCGGACTCTACGCACGCAAGGTCTGATCCGCTAATTGAACTGCAGCAGTTCGCCTTATATCCCCGCCGGTGTACATCGGTGTATGAATGGAGATTCACACGGCGACATGGGTTTCGCAGAGGCGATAGTGTCCATGGTGGCGGTGGCTGCCGTCATAGGACTGTATTTTGTATTCGCTGCAACATCATCTGTAGTCGCATACGACCCCTTGGAAGGATTCGATGTTGATGCCCTGGAAACGGACATAGCTGATGGAATAGATGTATCGGAATCATACATGTTCATGTGTCTCGGGACCATGGACATCAGAGGGATGTCGGTGAATGTCACCATTCCCCACTTCGACGATACCGGGCGGACGTTTTCGGTCGGTTCCGTTACAGATCTGCCGTATTCGCAGACGTACATGCGAGTCTTGGATTACGACAACGGCAGGAAGGTCCCTGCGGTCATAGAGGTGATAGCATACGGATGAACAGGGAGGGCGTGACAGCCTTTGTGGACTGCATGGTGTTCCTTTTGGTCATCATGGTAGCGATAGCGGTTACGATAACATTCACCAACCAATCCGACGAGCAGGACTGCGATCCTGATGATTTCATCTCCAGTCTGTCTAAGATGGAAGTTAGGCTGTCTGATCTTACTGATATTGAGGACGATACGCTGGTTTACGTCGCGGATGTGATGGCATTCGATACGGCCAACGATACCGATGTCCGCACCTATCTGGAAGACATCCTGGGCAAGATGTACGGGAAGCACCGTTTCGTTCTTACCTATTCATATCTGGAGAACACAGTCAACGTGGGCGATATGGAAGGTTTCCACAGATTCGAGTGCTCCAGGGGCATCCGGATTTCGAACGGCGGAACCATCTACATTTCATTGCGTCTCATGTGAATATTTTTTATTGGAAGTCAGGTATTGGGGGTCCATGTTCGCTGAACTGCCTGATGTAAAGATGTACTATGAAGAGGAAGGGGAGGGAGAACCTGTGATCCTAATTGCCGGAATCGGTTCAAACCACCGTTTCTGGAAATCTATGGTCCCGCTCCTCAAGGGTTACAGAGTCATCACAATGGATAACCGCGGAGTAGGAGATACGGAATACAAGGGCGATATCCAGATCGATATCATGGCAGATGATGTGATCCACCTGATGGATTATCTTCATATCTACAAGGCACACATCGTCGGATGGTCCATGGGATCCCAGATCTCGCAGTCATTGGCCATCAGGTACCCCCAGAGACTCCAGTCTCTCACTCTGGTGTCATCATACCAGTTCAGGCCCCACAGGTCCTCATACTTCATGTACATGATGGGAAAGGCGGCCGCGGACGGCCTCTGTACGATGGATCAGGTCAATGTGATGCTGAACTCGTTCTGCTTCCCGGAGACCACATTCGCAGCTCTTGAGAAGAAGGGTATCATCATGCCGGTTCCCAAGCACCCCGAGGATCCCCATGAGGTCCTCAAACAGATGCTTTCCATGGACAAATTCGATACCACCGAGAAGACAAAGGACATCAAGGCCCCTACGCTCGTCGTTCACGGGGGAGTCGACATCATGGTCGAGCCCATCAAGGGTAGGGCGATCGCGCAGTCCATTCCGAACTGCAAATACATCGAGCTTCCAGGAGAGGGCCATATCATCGCCGCGGAGCTTTACGCCGAGGCCCTCAGGGACCATCTGGCAGCCCATAAGATGCAAGCTGTCGGCAACTGATTTTCAATCAATTAAAAAAACAGGACCCGTATCTGATGGTACGGGTCCTTTGTGTTTCAGTTTTCTGTACCGAGCTTGATACAGAGTCTGTTCTTGTCCAGCAGATCCATCTTCTTTGCAGGGATGGTCTTCTGCAGTCCTTTGTCCAGGTTCTCTGGCGAGCAGAACTGTGTCTCCTTGAACAGTTTTCCGAGGATGACCATGTTGGCCGCGCCCTTGATGCCCGCGTTCTCTGCGATCTCCGATGCGGGGAGGTAGACGACCTTGACGTCGTCACGTGCTACCTTCCTGTCGATGATCGAGCTGTCCACGATTATCAGTCCGCCGGGCACCACGTCGTTCTCGAACCTTTCCAGCGAAGGTAGGTTCATAGCAACGAGAACATCGGGATTGGTGACCAGAGGGGAACCGATTTTGTTGTCCGAAAGGCATACGCTGCAGTTGGCGGTACCGCCGCGCATCTCGGGTCCGTAGGAGGGAAGCCACGAGACCTCCTTGTCCTCCATGAGGCCGGCGTATGCGATCACCTTTCCGGTGAACAGGATACCCTGTCCTCCGAATCCAGCCAGGAGTATGTTCATGTCGGTCATTTCTCTTCCTCCCCGACATCCTTGTAGACTCCAAGCGGGTAGTACGGGAGCATGTTGTCCCTGAGCCACTGAAGGGCGTCTCCGGGAGACATTCCCCAGTTGGTGGGGCAGGTGGATACCACTTCGACGATACAGTAGCCTTTTCCGGCCATCTGGTATTCGAATGCCTTCTTTATCGCCTTCTTTGCGGCCCTTACGTTCTTCACGCAGTCGACGGTGACACGCTCTGCGAGTGCCACACCTTTGACGGACGAGAGCAGCTCGCAGACCCTGATAGGGTTCCCTGCAACGGATGTGTCCCTTCCGTAGGGTGTGGTCTGAGTGACCTGTCCGGGCAGTGTGGTCGGTGCCATCTGTCCTCCGGTCATTCCGTAGATTGCGTTGTTGATGAAGATCGCGACTATGTTCTCGCCCCTTGCCGCAGCATGGACGGTCTCTCCCATTCCGATGGCTGCGAGGTCTCCGTCCCCCTGGTATGTGAAGACGACATTGTCGGGCCTTGCCCTTTTGACACCGGTAGCGACAGCGGGAGCACGTCCGTGGGGTGCCTGGACCATGTCGCATCCGAAGTAGTTGTATGTGAAGACCGAGCATCCGACAGAAGCGACTCCTACGGTCTTACCTTCGATTCCCAGTTCGTCGATTACCTCTGCTACGAGCCTGTGCACGATTCCGTGCGTGCATCCGGGGCAGTAGTGCAGAGGCACATCCAGCAGTGCCTTGGGTCTCTCTCCCATTACCTTTGACATCAGCAGTCACCTCCGTTGATCTTTACTATCTCTGCAAGGACTTCCTTGGGTGTGGGGACCATTCCTCCGGTGCGTCCGAAGAACTTGACGGGTTTCTTCTCGGCGACCGTAAGCCTGACGTCCTCGACCATCTGTCCCATGTTCATCTCGACAGAGAGGAATGCCTTGGCATGGTCCACGTGCTTCTTGATGAATTTCTCCGGGAAGGGCCAGACTGTGATGGGCCTTATGAGACCTGCCTTGATGCCCTGTTTCCTTGCCATGTCCACGGCGGAATGGGCGACCCTTGAGGATGCACCGAAGGCCACGAGGATGATATCCGCATCATCTGCGAGGTATTCTTCGGCCCTCTGCTCGGTCTCCTTGATCTTCTTGTATTTCTCGAATCTCTCGATGTTGAGCTTCTCGAGCACTGCGGGCTCGATGTACAGCGAGTTGACGACGTTGTGGGGCCTTTTTCCCTGATGTCCCTTGGCCGCCCAATCCTTGTTGTCAGTGGGATCCTTGGGTTCGGGAAGGACTACCGGCTCCATCATTTGTCCGAGCAGTCCGTCGGACAGGATCATGGTAGGCATCCTGTACTTGTCTCCCAGGTCAAAAGCATCTGAGATGAGGTCCACAGTCTCCTGCACGGTGGAAGGTGCGAAGACGAGCATGTGGAAGTCCCCGTGACCTGTGGCCTTGGTGGCCTGGAAGTAATCAGACTGGGAAGGCTGGATTCCTCCGAGTCCGGGCCCTCCTCTCTCTACGTTGACTATGAGGCAGGGCACATCGGAACCTGCGATGTATGATATCCCCTCGGACATGAGACTGATCCCGGGAGAAGAGGTGGATGTCATTACCCTAACTCCTGCGGCACCTGCTCCCAGAACCATGTTGATGGATGCGACCTCTGACTCGGCCTGGAGATAGACTCCGCCAATCTTGGGCATTCTCTTGGACATGTAAGCCGCTACCTCTGTCTGAGGTGTGATGGGGTATCCGAAGAAGTGTCTGCATCCTGCTGCTATCGCTGCTTCTGCGATAGCCTCGTTACCTTTCATCAGGACTTTCTCTCCCATTCACTCAACCTCCACTCTGATGGCGCAGTCGGGGCACATGATAGTGCACGAGCCGCATCCTATGCATTTGGATTCATCCGTTATGTGGGCCGGATGGTAGCCCTTTCCGTTCGTTATGGAATGATCGAGCTCCAAGATCTTCTTGGGGCATGCGATGACGCACATCTCGCATCCCTTGCATCTGTTGTTGTCAACGATAACCTTCGGCAATTTAATTACCCGCCTTTTCCCATGGTGTCTTTACACAGACCCTCACTGGGTACATATTTGGTATTTTATTTAAGAGGTCAACCCCGACGGGGGCTGTTGTGAACTTGATAGGCAGACCGGTAAGTTGCGATACCCTATCTGCGAAGGGTACAGAGCGGAGTATCGTGTCTGCATCGGTGAGGTCCTTCAGATGGGAGTTGTTGACGATGCAGTCGGCCTTGATATGTGCTGCATTCTCGATCTCCCTCAGGATCTGAACAGCCTCCTCCGGCTCTGTGGTCTGCGACCTGTACCTATTTATGACGTAGATGACCTCGGGGCCGGAGCTGTCGAGCTTCCTGCTGTAGACACCCAGCGCCGTTGCGCCGGCGTCGTCCCCGCCCACGTCTATGATGACCTTCTCGCCCTCCTCGATGGCGTTCCCGATGGAGGCCGGCAGCGAGGGGGTATCCAGATTGGAGTTGGCGAAGTTGGGGCCGAGCACCTTTATCCCGGCCTTGGTGAGGTCCTCCACGTAATCGGACGACCTGAAGTAGGGGTTCACGATGTCCATATCGATCAGGGTTACCTTCTCCCCTTCTCCGGCACAGTCCAGTGCTAGATTGATGGAAAGATTGGTCTTCCCCGTACCATAGTGGCCGCAGACGACGGTCACCCTTTTTTCCAGACAGGTCATGGTTAGTGGATGTTGACCTCGATATAAAACCAGCACCCGTATGGATATATCATTCCAGGGGTGTTACGAAATTCGTAAAGATTACTATACAGAAGTAGTGAATACGAAACCTTTATTATAATTGCGCATTAGTAGGGGCGAGGCAAAATACATGGCCGACATGAACAAAGTTGGAAAGAGAATCCGCAAGTACAGGGAACAGATGGGGCTCACTCAGGAAGAGCTCGCCATTAACTCTGGTATTAGGTTGGATTCAATCAAAGAGTACGAAGAGGGAATCGCTTATCCTCCTATCGGATCTTTGATTAGGCTTTCCCGTTCGCTCGGTCAGAGGGTCGGGACTTTTACGGACGACCAGTTCAACCCGGACCCTATAGTCGTCAGGTTCAACGAGAGGGAGTCGGAAGCATCATCCCACGGAGACAAGGGGGACTACCAGTACTTCCCACTCGGAAAGGGAAAGACCGACAGGCACATGGAACCTATGTTCATCCGTGTCGGAATAGAGGATACGCCAGAGCTCAGCACCCATGAGGGGGAGGAGTTCATCGTGGTGGTCTCCGGAAAGATCCTCTTCATCTACGGAAAGGAGAAGAAGGTCCTCGAGCCAGGCGACAGCGCATATTACAATTCAGTCGTACCGCATTACGTGGGTGCTATAGACGGTCCCGCCGAGATCTATGCGGTACTCTACGCACCCCAGTGAGGTGAGACCATGGTTTGCATACCAAGGCAGAATATCACCAGTGACGAGAGGCTCGGCGACCTCCTGGACAAATGCATAAGGAACCATCCTGACAATGACGCAATAGTCTATGTCGACAGGGAGCTCCGTCTCTCGTGGAGAGAGTGGGGGGTGGAGGTCGACCGTGTCGCGAAGGGACTCATGGCGATGGGTGTCGAGAAGGGAGAGAAGGTCGCTGTATGGGCCACCAACGTCCCCGATTGGATTACCCTCATGTTCGCCACAGCGAAGATCGGAGCGATCCTCCTCACGATCAACACCAACTATCAATCTGCGGAGCTGGATTACGTACTCAAGCAGTCCGACATGGAGACACTCTTCCTCATAGACGGGGTAAGGGATGTCGACTATGTGCAGACCGTTTACGAGCTCGTTCCCGAGCTCAAGACACAGCCCAGGGAGAACTTCCACAGCAGGACTTACCCCCATCTAAAGAGGGTGGTCTTCCTCGGTCCCACCAAGCACCGCGGAATGTACTCTATGAACGAGGTCAAATCCCTGGCGGTCACGATCTCGGATAAGGAGTACAAGGAGAGGCAGGACACGGTCGATGTGCACGACGTCACCATGATGCAGTACACATCCGGTACCACCGGCTTCCCCAAGGGCGTCATGCTCACGCACTTCAACATTGCAAACGACGGATACTGGCTGGGAGCCAATATGAATTACGGTCCAACTGACCGTCTGTGCATAAATGTCCCGTTGTTCCATTGCTTCGGCTGCGTGCTCGGAGTGATGGCATGTATCAATCACGGCGTGACTATGTGCTTCTGCGAGGTTTTTGACCCCATAAAGGTCATGACTACCATCGAGGAGGAGAAATGCACATCAGTGTACGGAGTACCGACGATGTTCATCAACATCCTCAATCACAAGTTGTTCAACAAGTTCGATTTCTCATCCCTCAGGACGGGAATCATGGCGGGATCCCCCTGCCCCATCTCGACGATGGAAGAGGTCGTCGACAAGATGAACATGAAGGAGATTACAATCGTCTACGGACTCACCGAGGCGTCCCCCGGAATGACGCAGACTACATACGACGAGCCATCCATCGAGAAGAAGTGCTCGTCGGTGGGAAAGAAGCTGCAGGGAGTCGACACTGTCATCCTCGATCCGGAGACCTACGAGCCCTGTCCGGACGGAGTCATCGGCGAATTCTGCTGTAAGGGATACAATGTCATGAAAGGGTACTACAAGATGCCTGAGGAGACCGCCAAGGTCATCGACAAGAACGGATACCTGCATTCAGGAGACTTGGGATACAGGGATTCGGACGGTTATTTCTATGTCACGGGAAGGATCAAGGATATGATCATCCGCGGAGGAGAGAACATCTATCCCAAAGAGGTGGAGGATTTCCTCTACAAGTGCCCAGGTGTCAAGGACGTGCAGGTCGTCGGCGTACCGAGCAAGAAGTACGGCGAACAGCCCGGCGCGTTCATAGTAAAATTCCCCGGTTACGAGGATACGACCGAGCAGGATATCATGGATTACTGCCGCGGTAAGATAGCTTGGTACAAGACTCCCAAATATGTCGCGTTCGTGGACGATTTCCCGATGAACGCCGCAGGAAAGATCCTTAAGTACAAACTCAGGGACATGGCGCATGAGCTATGGCCCGATGCATGAGGTGCAGAACATGGAACCCATAGTAGCTGAAGTAGCTGAACGTGTCAAAGCGCTCCGCGAGATGTGTGACATCTCAGTAGAGGAAATGGCAGCGGTAGTCGGAAAGACGCCCGAAGAATATCTGGTATACGAGTCCGGAGAGATGGACTTCTCATTCACGTTCCTCTACAAGATTGCAGAGAGATGCGGTGTTGACATGGTCGAGCTTCTCACAGGAGGCAAGCCCCATCTGGATGACTGTACCTTCGTGAAGAACGGAAAAGGCCTTCCGATGAAGAGGCGTCTCGGATTCGACTATCAGCATCTAGGATACACGATGAAGGACAGGCTGTCCGAGACCTTCGTCGTCATCGCTCCTTACATCGAGGGTGACAACGATCAGAACGTACACCTCTCTACCCATGCGGGGAACGAGTTCGACTACGTCCTCGAGGGAACGATGAGGTTCGTCCACGCTGGCCACTTCTATGACCTGGAGCCCGGAGATTCAGTTTATTATAACAGCGGCATGCCCCACGGCATGTACGCCACCAGCAAGTCTGGATGCAAGTTCATAGCATCCGTCATGAAGGGTGAGGAGAAATGAGGAACCTCAACCTTAGGTACGTAGACGAGGAGTACGATGAGAAAGGCATACTGAAGCATGTCGAGTACCACTACCCCGACAGTTACAACTTCGGGTACGATGTTGTGGATGAGATCGCCAGAGAGGAACCCGACCGTCTCGCCATGATTTGGACCAACCCAGAGGGCGAGGAGAGGAGGTACACATTCGGCGATATGAAGAGGATGTCCGACAAGACCGCCAACTACCTGCTTTCCGCAGGCATACAGAAAGGCGATATGGTAATGGTCATCCTAAAGCGCCACTATCAGTTCTGGTATACCATCGTAGCCCTCCACAAGATCGGAGCGGTCATCGTGCCCGCGACATTCATGCTCACAAAGGGTGACGTTGAATACAGGGTCAGGTCCGCTTCGATAAAGGCAGCAATATGCACTAACATGAACGGGGTCTGCGATGCGGTCGACTCCGCTAAGGACATCCCTTCCCTCAAGATCAAGATGGTCGTCAACGGGAAGAGGGACGGATGGATGCAGTTCGATGAGGGCGTCGAGAAGGCATCGGACAAGCTGGAAAGGGTCGAGACCCATGTCAAGGAACCCATGCTGATGTACTTCTCATCTGGAACATCCGGATACCCCAAGATGGTCCTCCATGACCACCTCTACAGCTTGGGACACCTTTCCACCGCCAAGTACTGGCAGAACGTGGACCCCGAAGGGATCCATCTAACCATCGCCGATACCGGATGGGGAAAGGCTGTCTGGGGAAAGCTCTACGGCCAGTGGCATATGGAGGCTGCAGTGTTCGTATACGACTACGAGAAGTTCGAGCCCCATGAGATAATGAACATCGTTGAGAAGTACAGGATCACTTCCCTGTGCTGTCCTCCCACCATGTTCAGGATGTTCATCAACGCTGGACTGGAGGGACACGATCTGTCATCGCTGAAGTACTGCTGTATCGCAGGAGAGGCGCTGAATCCTGACGTGTTCAATAGCTGGTTCAAGGCTACAGGCATCAAGCTGATGGAAGGATTCGGACAGACGGAGACGACGTGTACGGTGTTCAATTCAGTGGGGATGGAGCCCAAGCCCAGCTCGATGGGTAAGCCCTCACCGCAGTACAAGGTCATGATCGTCGACGACAACGGTAACGAGTGCCCCGCAGGAACCGAGGGGGAGATCGTCATATCCTATGAGCCCAAGCCTCCAGGACTGATGATGTGCTACTACCGTGACGAGGAGAAGACCAAGAAGGCCATGCACGACGGATGGTACCACACCGGTGACGTCGCATGGAAGGATGAGGATGGCTATTACTGGTACGTCGGAAGGAACGATGATGTCATCAAGTCGTCCGGATACAAGATCAGTCCGTTCGAGATCGAGTCCGTGCTCGTTACGCACCCTGCGGTCATCGAGTGCGCGGTCACAGGAATACCCGATCCGATCAGGGGGCAGCTTGTAAAAGCGACCGTCGTCCTCAGGGAAGGGTACGAACCGAGCGAGCAACTTAAAAAGGAGCTTCAGGATTTCGTCAAGCATGAGACCGCTCCTTACAAGTACCCGAGGGCACTGGATTTCGTCAAGGAACTGCCTAAGACGGTCAACGGTAAGATTCAGCGCGGAGTAATAAGAGAGAAGGATAAGAAATGACGAATGAGGTCACCAAGCGCACCTTCACGACCAGGACCCCGGACAAGCCCGGAGCGTTCATGCTGGCCTGCAAGGTGATAATGGAGAAGGGAGGCAACATAACCCGTGTCAGCTACAAGAGGGGAGGTCTTAACCTCTTCATCGAGGTACAGGGCACGAGGGATCAGCTTAATGCGATAGAGAAGGGTCTGAGTGAGATATCCTATGTTGATTACGTTCCTAGGATCCCCATCGTGCTGGTCATGGAGGTCAAGATAAGCGATACTCCGGGCTCCCTCTTCCCGGTCCTCAAGATCATTGACAAGTACGATGTTAACATATCCTATCTGAACTCCAGGGCGGAGAACAGGGAATATCAGTACTTCAAGATCGGAATGGAGGTGAGCGACCCGCAGGTCTCCAAGAAGATCCTGGACGAGGTCTCGGAGATATACCTGCTTAATGTGGTCCAGTACAACGGCAACTACGATGAGCTGGACTACACGGTGGAGTACATCCGCCTCGCGAACACCATACAGAAACTGTTCAGCCTGGACGATTCCAAGATAATGGAGTTCATGGCCGAGTGCCGCAGCGCATCGGCGATGCTGAAGGGCAAGGGACAGGACCCCACCGTCGTGTTCGACAAGATCCTCCAGCTGGCGAACTTCATCGCATACCACAGGGATCTGAACTTCAAGCCCAGGATCACCACGCACCAGCTTACCGAGGAGACGACGCTCACGGTCATAGAGCCTCCCTGCGGAAGCAATACATACGTCCTCAGGAACGGGGATGCCCTGCTGTTCGTGGATTCCGGAATGGGGATATTCTCCGACGAGATGATCACCGAGCTCAGGGAGATGTTCCCGGCGTTCTTTAGCATGGACAAGCTTATGCTGGTCACACATGCGGATGCCGACCACTGCGGACTGCTCTCCGTGATCGAGGGCGCCGAGATACTGGTCAACAAATGGAATGCGGACAGGCTCTGCAACATGGCCAGGCCCATATCCGACGAGGATGCGTACAACTACTGCTACGCACGCCTGAGCAGGATAATCACCGATTTCGTTGCTCCCGATGCTAAGGACATCAAGGTCATCGGAGGAGAGCAGACCGTCGAGCACGACGACTTCCTTCTCCTGGGCCAGATAAAATTCGGTGACATCGAACTGGAGCTCTACGAGGGCCCCGGAGTGCACTCCAAGGGCGAGACCGTGATCCTCTGCAGGGGACCGAAGCTGCTGTTCACCGGAGACCTTTACTCCAACACGAAGGATGTCACCCCCGAGAGAGGGGAGTTCAATGCCATCGCGCCATTTGTGCAGACGGATTCGGAGGACGAATTGGAAAGACTTACGGACGCCCGTTCGAAGCTCGGTGCGATAATGGATTCCATCGGCAGGAGCGGAATGATCGTGTGCGGCGGGCACGGAAACATCAAGAG
Organism: Thermoplasmata archaeon; assembly: GCA_015063235.1. Taxonomy (GTDB): domain Archaea; phylum Thermoplasmatota; class Thermoplasmata; order Methanomassiliicoccales; family Methanomethylophilaceae; genus Methanoprimaticola. Next base: position 87,053 of record SUSW01000021.1, read on the forward strand.
GCTATGAGGCGATCGGACATGTACAGCACCATCGAGATTTCAGCACGTATCCATGCGATGCGCGACCTATGCGGATTGTCAGTCAAGGACATGGCCGAGGCCACCGGGCTCACCGAGGAGGAGTACCTCAAGTGCGAGACCGGTCAAAGGGACTTCCCGTTCACATTCATCTACAAATGCGCCGACAGGTTCGGCGTGGACATCGTGGAGCTCATCACCGGAGAGAATCCCCGTCTGGCGGACTATACCGTCATCCATGACGGGATGGGCCTCCCCATCAAGAGGCGCGGAGGGTTCGAGTACAACCATCTGGCTTCCAACTTCAAGAATAAGATGGCCGAGCCTTTTCTCGTCAACGCTCCTTACATCGAGGAGGAGCAGGATGCGGAGATCCCGCTGTCGCAGCAGGATGGCCAGGAGTTCGATTTTATCATCTCCGGAAGCATGAAGTTCAGGTTCGAGGACCATGAGGAGAACCTCATCGCGGGTGATTCCGTATACTTCGATTCTAGCAAGCCTCACGGCATGATAGCGACCAGCAAGGATGGATGTACATTCCTTTCCGTGGTGATGAAGAAGGAGGGCAGCAGATGACAAGGGATATCAACCTCAGGTATGTCGATGAGACATACGATGAGAACGGCCTCCTAAAGACATACAAGGTCCACTATCCGGATGATTTCAACTTCGGATACGATATCGTCGATGATATCGCGATCAACGACCCTGATAGACGCGCATTGCTCTGGTGCGATGACAGGGGCCATGAGAAGGTTTTCACCTTTGCGGACATCAAGCGCATGTCCGACAAGACCGCCAACTATCTCACTCAGCATGGAATCAGGAAAGGGGATATGGTCCTTGTCGTCCTGAAGCACAACTACCAGTTCTGGTACGTTTCCGTGGCGTTGCACAAGATGGGCGCAGTCATCATACCTGCGACGTTCATGCTGAAGAAGCATGATATCGAGTACCGTATCAACTCCGCATCGATCAAGGCGGCCATCGTCACATCCGATGCTCCGGTATGGCAAGAGTTCGATATCGCGGAGAACATTCCAACTTTGAAGTTCAAATGCATGACCAACTCCCAGTACAACGGCCCTTGTCCCGAAGGCTGGGATGATTTCGATGCCGGAGTGGAAGCAGCCTCAGAGGAATGGTCCAGGGTGAAGACCCATGTCAGGGACATGATGATGATCTACTTCACATCAGGTACCTCGGGCAATCCCAAGATGGCAGTCCATGACTTCTCCTACCCCATAGGACATATACTGACGGCGAAGCATTGGCACTGTGTTGTGCCTGACGGCCTTCACTGGACAGTTGCCGAGACTGGATGGGCGAAGAACGCATGGGGGAAGCTCTACGGCCAGTGGATCATGGAAGCCGGACTGTTCGTCTACGAGCACAACAAGTTCGATCCCGTCGCTGTGATGAACCTCATCGAGAAGTACAGGATCACCACGTTCTGCTGTCCGCCTACTATGTTCAGGATGTACTGCAACGCAGGGTTGGAGGGACATGACCTCTCGTCCCTGACCCACACCAACATCGCCGGCGAGGCGCTTAACTCCGATACGTTCGACAAGTGGTATGCAGCCACAGGCCTGAAGCTCATGGAGGGATTCGGGCAGTCCGAGACCACCGTCCTGGTGGGTAACCTCAGGGGCATGACGCCCAAACCCGGTTCCATGGGAAAGCCGTCACCTCAATATAAGATCGATATAGTCGACGAGGACGGAAAGTCCTGTCCTCCGGGAATCGTCGGAGAGATTGTCGTCGGAATCGATCCCCATCCAGCAGGGATTTTCGTCGGATACCTTCATGACAGACAGAAGACCAGGGCGACGCTTTTCGGCGGATATCATCATACTGGAGACCTGGCATCGAAGGATGAGGACGGTTACTATTGGTATGTCGGCAGGAACGACGATGTCATCAAGTCATCAGGATACAGGATCAGCCCGTTCGAGATAGAGTCCGTTCTCCTTACTCACCCTTGCTGTCTGGAATGTGCAGTAACTGCAGTTCCCGATCCGGTCAGGGGTCAGATCGTGAAGGCCACCATCGTCCTCAGGGATGGATTCGAGGGCACTGACGAGCTGAAGAAGGAGCTTCAGGACTATGTGAAGCATGAGACTGCGCCCTACAAGTATCCGAGGGCCGTCGATTTCGTGAAGGAACTGCCTAAGTCCATCTCCGGAAAGATCAAGAGGGTCGATATCCGTAACAAGGACAAGGCTCTCGCTGAGCAGAACAAACAGTGAATACTGTAATTCCGCTGTGCGATTCTTTCGCAGATTTCCATATATCTTAGCTGTGCTAGGCTGAGGCAAAAATATAGATATATGGCGGATATATCTAGGATATATGGTGCAGGAACCTCCTTTTCAGATTACGCCAGCAATACTTGATCTGGTCGTAAGAATATCCAGGAAGATTGACAGTCTGGAAGGTGCCATATTCCATGAACGCAATCTTAGGCTGAGAAGGCAGAACCGTATACGTTCAATCTACTCATCCTGTGCGATAGAGGCTAATTCACTTTCGTTCGTCCAGGTTTCTGATATCGTTAACGGCCGCAGGGTCGTTGGACAGAAAAAGGAAATTGAGGAGATCAAGGGAGCAACAGAAGCATACAATGAACTAAGCCATGTGGATCCATACAGTATCGATGATTTTCTGAAGATGCATGCGGTATTAACGAACGGGACTGTTCCTGAGTCCGGGAAGTTCCGTACAGTCGGAGAAGAGGTATTTGCCGGCGACAGGCTGATATTCATGGCACCTCCGCCGGAATTCGTCCCTGAACATATGCAGAATCTCTTTGCATGGATGTCCAGGAATAAGGATTCCGTTAATCCTCTGATCCTCTCCAGCATATTCCACTACGAGATGGTTTTCATCCATCCTTTCACAGACGGCAATGGTAGGATGGCGCGTTTGTGGCAGACTGCCTTATTGGGCAATTGGAACGAACTGTTCTTCTGGATGCCTATAGAAACCAGGATCCATAAGTCACAAGAGGATTATTACAGAACGATAAACCTGTGCAATTCTCAGGGAGACTCGACAGCGTTCATAGAATTCATGCTCCGTATGATACTGATGTCGCTGGAAGATGTGGATTTCGAGATCAAAGAGACAACGCCTATCATCAATTCAAGGATATCAAGGATGTTGGAGCTGATGGATCCGGATAGAACCTATTCGTCCTCCGAACTGATGAGGATGCTTGATTTGAGTTCTCAACCCTCATTTCACAGAGATTATCTCAAACCGTCCTTGAATCAAGGTCTACTGTCCATGACAGAACCGGACAATCCGAAGAGCCCTAATCAGAGATACAGGTTGACAGGCAGAAACTGAGATCTGATCAGAGGATAACGTCCTTCCTACGTTCCTCTATCTTTTTCTTTATCGATCTTCTGATGACCTTTGTGCAAGGCCATTTCATATCCATGTATGCGGTAAGCTTCATTATATCTGCATCAGGATTCGTGAGTGCTAGATATACACGGCTCATGAACATCGATACCGCATAAGGGAAGTCGTCGCAGATCTGGGGGCGGTCCTTCCATATGGTGCATCTGTTGTCATCACCCAGAAACGGGCACGGGCCGTCGTTGAGCTTGTTGATGAGGAATCTCCCGTCCGGCATTTCCACGATATACTGCTTTTGGAACATGAAAAGGGGGACATTAGCCGCAGAGGCGACCCTTTCGATCTCCTCCGGGCGTATGATGATGTTTGGCTGATGGCAGCAACGGCCGCACATCTCGCAGGGGAAGTTGTCCTTGTAAGACAGACAGATATCGTAAGCGATATCGAGATTATGCTCCATCTCCGGAGTTATCTCATCCAGACCTTCGAGGATGTACTTGCCGCGGTAGACTGCCATCTGTTCAGGCCACCATCTGGTAGATTCCGTAGATGAAAGCGAAGACGCTCAGGATCATACCGATTCCGCTCATGAGCATCAGTACGTTCTTGTTCTCGGCATTCATGAGTCTCGGAACATTGAAGGAGTATCCTCCGAGGATCAATCCGATCGCTCCCAGGATAGTTCCGACCATATAGGTGGATTCGAAGAATGCGAGGGCAGCCGCAGCGATACCTACTATCAGGGTGACGTAATTGAAGATGGATTTGTTGACCCTCATCTCAGGGATGTATGTCTCCCCCAGCTTCCAATCGCATTTCTCGCAGAATATTGCGTTTTCGCTGTTCTCGAAACCGCACTTTGAGCATTTCATGGATTGATGATTGCCTGCTCACATATTAGAGTTTCAGTAGCACCTCGGCCCTGGACCTGAGAGTACCGAAGCGGGTCCTCTCCTCCTTGAGCTCGGCAGAGATGACGGAGAATCCTTTGAAAGCATCAACGATGTCCTGCACCTCGTAGAAACGGTAGAAGATGTCGGAATCGCTGCGCTTCTCGGAACGCATGTCCCTTTCCGTGAAGCTGCGGATGAAGACTAATCCGCCTTCTCTGAGCACTCTGGAGACCTCGTCGACGGTATCGGAAAGCTGTTTGTCATCGATATGTTCCAGCACATGCACTGCAGTGATGTAGTCGAAAGAGGAATCGGGGAAGGGAAGGTCTGTTACGCTCCCGACCACGAACTCAGCCTGGGGGAAGCGTTCCCTGCATTGCTGGACCGCGATCTCCGAGAAGTCTATACCCGTAACCTCGAATCCCTCGTCGATCAGGGTGGAAACAGTTTTCCCGTTACCGCATCCAAGGTCGAGTGCCTTTCCAGTAACACGAATAGGTACAGTAGTGTTACCCTTCCAGGCAGTGCGGTTCTTAGAGTAGAACTCATCCCAGAGTTCCTCCTGCCTCATCTCCTGTACACCTCGTCCACCTTTCTGAGCCAATCATAGAACAGCTCCACAGCGATCTCGGAGAGCTTAACGAATGTGGTGGTGGGTCCTTTCATCATCCTGTTGGGACGCATGGAGATGCGGATGCTGTCTATCTCGAACACATCTGACCTGTCAGCTTCGGAATTGTTATGGATGACCAGATTCCTCATCAGGAATATCGAATCCCACTTCTTCAGCTGTTCCGGTGTGACAAGCCCTTTTTCTGCGGATGCGTAGATGATGTATCTGAGGTAGAGGTAGCTGTTGTCCCTGAGGGCGAGCTCCTTGATGTCGTTCATCCAGTATGCGGGGATGCAGTCCTTCGCAGCTTTCTCTATGGATGACATGGTGTCCGTGAACAGGCCTCTGGTAACAATCATGATCCTCTCGGTCTCCTGGGTCTTGTCCGAGTCCTCCAGGAACGGCCTGGCGGATCTCTCGAGGAGCACCGCTATCTCCCTCGTGAGGATCCCGCGGTTGTGGATGTTGTAGAAGCACATCGAACGGAAATCGTTCTGTCTGTTGGCGATATGGGTCTCGACATCGGTTATCATGCTGCCTACACCGTCGATGAAGGTCCCAAGCTCCTCGATTACGCTGTTCACTGCCTTGAATCTCCGTTCGGCTATATGATGGTGTCACTCTTTCTCGGGATTCATGTATCTCCGGAGTGTTTCAGACTCTTTTGTGTTTGGTTAAATTCGTAAGAAATACGAAAAACACAGCCACACCTTTATAAGTTCAGGACTCGGTTCATTCTCGCGCGTATAGGAGGGGCCCCCATGTCAACTAAGGTCGATCTAAGCGATAAGAAATACTACATCAACAGGGAACTTTCATGGCTCGAATTCAACCAGAGGTGTCTGGATGAGGCCAACAATGCAGAGAATCCTGTACTTGAGAGGGTGAAGTTCCTCGCCATCTGTTATAACAATCTCAATGAGTTCCTCATGATCCGTATGCCGGGATTGCTTAGCAAGACGCCCTCCATCGCACAGACCGCCCCGGATTACATCCACACCGACAAGATCATCGGAATGGTTTCCGAAAGGATATCCAAGCTCACAGCAGATTACGAGATCTGCTGGAAGAACCTCAGGAAGCTGCTCGCCAAGGAGAAGATCTTCATCAAGAAGATCGAGGATCTTACCCCGGAGCAGCTGGAATGCGTCAGGAAGTTCTACAGGGAAAGAGTCCACATGCTCCTGACGCCCTTGGCATTGGATATCTCCCACCCGTTCCCCTTCATCTCCAACAACTCCCTCAACGTGGCATTCAGGCTCAGAGGGGAGACCAACGGAGTCGTATACGCCAGGGTGAAGGTACCCGATACGCTGGACAGGTTCATACGCATCCCCGGAAAGAGCAAGGTCGAGTTCGTCGCCATCGAGGATATCATAAGGGATTCGGCGGACCGTCTGTTCCCCGGAATGTCCATCCTCGGTTCGTACTCTTTCTGCATAATCAGGAATGCGGATGTGAAGGTTTCCATCGACGAGGCATGCGACCTTATGTCAGCAGTGGAGGAGAGCATAGGGGAGAGGGATATGGGATATCCTGTGGCCATGATGGTCAATTCGGATATGCCCAAGAACATGCGTGCGAAGTTCCTCAAGAACCTCAACCTCACAGAGGAGCAGGTCATAACCACAAAGGATGCATTGGCCCTATCGGATCTCTGGCAGCTCTATGATTTGGACCGCCCCGCTCTCAAGGAGAAGCCGCTCATCCAATCCACGCCCAGCGATCTCCAGGAGGATTCGGATATCTTCGATTGGATCAGGAAGAGGGACAGGATCCTCTATCATCCGTACGAATCATTCGCCAACATCGTCAGGTTCATGAACCAGTCCGCAATGGATCCCAACGTCCAGAGCATCAAGATATGCCTTTACAGGCTGGGTTCCGATCCTTCGATATTCAACGCTCTGAAGGCGGCAAGGGTCAACGGAAAGAGCGTATCCGTTCTTATGGAGCTCCGTGCCAAGTTCGACGAGGACCGCAACATCAGATGGGCCAAGGAATTGGAGGCCATCGGTGTGCATGTGGTCTACGGACCGGTAAACCTCAAGGTGCATTCCAAGCTCCTGCAGGTCATCAGGCTGGAAGGGTCCCAATTGGTAACTTACACCCACATGAGCTCCGGGAACTATAACGTCAGCACCGCCAAGCAGTACTGTGACATATCGTTCCTTACAGTGAACAAGGATATCGGAGAAGATGTGTCCGAGCTTTTCAACGCACTTACCGGATATTACGGGCAGAGGAAGTACAAGTACCTTCTCGTCGCTCCCACGACGCTGAAGAAAGGTCTTATCAAGAAGATCGATAACGAGATCAAGATCCATGAGACGTACGGCAACGGCCACATAATCATGAAGGCCAACGGACTCATCGATCAGGATATCATCGCAGCTCTTTACAGGGCATCCAATGCAGGTGTCAAGGTCGACCTGAACATCAGGGGACTGTGCTGTCTGCGTCCCGGGATACCGGACGTATCTAAGAACATCCGCGTGATCAGCATAGTCGACAGATTCCTTGAGCACTCCAGGATATACTACTTCAATAACAATGGCAACCCTGAGATGTACATGGGTTCAAGTGATATGATGCCAAGGAATCTCCTGGCAAGGATCGAGGTACTGTTCCCTGTCCTGGATAAGAATCTGATGAAGTCCATCAAGGACAACATCCTCGATATCCACTTCGCCGATAATGTGAAGGCCAAAGAGCTGAAGGAAGATGGAACATATGTGCCTGTGAAGAAAGAGGGAAAGCCTCTGAGGTCGCAGCAGTGGTTCATCGAGAACAACGGTTGCTGGCAGCCCAAATAAGATAAAACCTTTAAGGAAAAGTCGCAGGGGTTACCCCCTGCCATTTTGTTTTCAGTCCTTCAGTTCTTCTTTCAGTTTTTCGACGATCGTCTCGAAGACCTTGATCCTTGCATACCTCTTATCGTCCGACTCAACATCTATCCACGGGGCGAAAGATGTGTTGGTCTGCATGATCATGCTGTCCACATACTTCTCATAGATGTCCCATTTCTCCCTGTTGCGCCAATCCTCGTCGGTAAGCTTCCATTGTTTCATAGGGTCATTGGCACGGTCGTTGAAACGTGCAAGTTGCTCGTCCTTATCGATATCAATCCAGAACTTCAGGACTATGATGTTCTGGTAATGCATGGCGGCCTCGCACAGATTGATTTCTCCAGCTGCGCGCGAGTACTCAGCCTCCGTACAGAATCCTTCGATGGGTTCCACCATCATCCTTCCGTACCAACTTCTGTCGAATATCGAGATCTCACCAGGTCCGGGCATGCTCCTGCAAAATCTCCACAGGTGCGTATGGGCTTTCTCCTCGGCAGTGGGCGCAGGAGTGGGGTAGGTCTTGTATCCGCGGGGATTGAGAGATTGCGTCACCCTTCTTATGATACCTCCTTTACCTGCGGCATCCCATCCCTCGAATACCAGGACGAGGGCTTTGTCGCTCTTGGCCAGTTTGATCTGCAGCTCTGCAAGCTTCTTCTGCAGTTTGTCCAGTTTTTTCAGGTAGGTCTCCTTGTCCAGTTTCTTGGTCAGGTCGCAGTTTTTCCTTGGATTGGGATAGGATTCAAGGATCTGGAATGTCTCAGGTTCCCTGGGGGTCCTGAGTATGTTGGAAAGCCTCATCTCCAAGAACTCTGCGATGGTGGATACGGTTTCTTGGTAGTCCCCAACCTCGATGATGTCCCACGGCGCATATTTCGTATTGGTATGATCGATCAGTGTGGCCACGCTGCTTTCTTCAATCGAGAAGTCTTTCATTTTACCAATATCGTTGAAAACCTCGCTTTCTCCTTCAAGGGGGATAGGATAGGATTTCTTGTGCTTCTTCAGCATATCTTCGTCTATATTCAGATAGATTTTGACCAGGAATACGCCGTTGTTGTACAGGTATCTTTCGAACTCGTTGATGAAGTTGGTATCGGTATTCATCAGCTTGTTGCTGCTGCAGAGCGCTCCGCTGTACCATCCTCTGTCAAAGACCGCAATCTTTCCCTTGGGGGCAATGTGGGTGAGGCAGTACTTGATGTAGTTGCCCGGATAGTTGCAGATGCTGTTGTAGCTGATGTTCCTGGGTTCGAAGACCGTGATGATCTGGTTTATGATGTGCGACATTGCCATTCCGCCCGGACCTTCGAACAGTATGACTGTCGCCATATTCTTTTCGTTCAGCGAGTGCTGCAGCTGTGTGAGTGTACTCGCTTTGTCTTTGCTGACCAATAGCTCCATGAGGCCCGTATTTCATTAACAGCATAATAAAACGGTCGGGCTCATATCATAATGGTTGCATCCTATCGGAATTGAGCATTTGGTATTTTTACGAATTTCGTAGTACCTACAATTAGACTGCTCTCTGCTTTTTCTTTATATACAATCCTGTTATAGGTCGTTGATAGTAGAGGCAGTGCCGCTGCCCGAGGATGTGTAGAACATGTTCTGGAATCCCAAAATGGAATGTATGCCCGTGGAGGAGATGAAGAAGCTCCAATACGAAGAACTGAAATCACTTGTCACAAAACTGTACGAGTCCAATCAGTTCTACCGTGCCAGAATGGACTCCAAAGGTGTCAAGCCTGAGGATATCAAATGTATTGAGGACATTTCGAAGCTCCCATTCATGTTCAAGCAGGACCTTCGTGACAACTATCCTACGAAGATGTTCTCGGTCCCCAACAACCAGATCGTCAGATATCATGTTTCTTCAGGTACCACCGGAAAACCAACACTTGTGGGCTACACACAGAACGATCTAGGATATTGGACCGAGGCTCTGGCCAGGTCGTTCACTGCTGCCGGAATCGGCCCCGATGACACTCTTCAGGTATGCTACGGATACGGATTGTTCACAGGTGGCCTTGGTGTGCATTACGGGGGAGAGAAGGTCGGAGCCACAGTCCTTCCTGCCGGAACCGGAAACTCCGAGAGGCAGATCGAGCTCATGCAGGACCTCGGCGTAACAGCCATCGCCTGCACCCCTTCGTATCTGATACATCTTCTGGATGTTGCCAAGAAGATGGGTGTGGACATCAGGAAGGACACAAAGCTCAGGAAAGCAATCCTTGGGGCAGAACCCTGGTCCGAGACCATGAGGAAGAAGATCGAGTCCGAATCAGGAATCGAGACCTTCGACATCTACGGAACATCCGAGCAGGCCGGACCCATGTTCACAGAGTGCGAATGCCACAACGGTATCCACATCCCCGGAGACATCATGTACGTGGAGGTCATCGACCCTGAAACAGAGGAGGTCTTGCCTCCCGGAGAGAAGGGGGAGCTTGTGGTCACCATGCTTCAAAAGGAAGCATTCCCGCTCATCAGGTACAGGATCAAGGACATCACACACATCATTACCGAACCCTGTCCCTGCGGAAGGACGTCACCGAGAATCGCAAGAATCACCGGAAGGTCCGATGACATGCTTATCATCCGCGGAATCAACGTGTTCCCGTCCCAGATAGAGTACACCTTGCTCCAGATTCCTGAGGTCGGGAATCAGTACATGATATACGTCACAAGGGAAGGTGCCCTGGACAACATGGTCCTACAGGTAGAGATCAAGCCGGAAGCCTTCAGCGATAACATGGAAAAGATGCTGAAGCTCAGGCACAATATCGAATCCGCTTTAAAGAAATACCTCAATATAGCAGTCACAGTGGAACTCAAGGAGCCTGGCGAACTTCCGAGGTTCGAGGGCAAGGCCAAGAGGGTCATAGACAAGAGGGTGATCTGATGTCCAAAATAATCAAACAGTTATCCATATTCGTCAACAACGAGCCCGGGCGTCTCGCTTATATCTCGTCGGTGCTCAAGGACTGCGGTATTAACATGAGGGCGTTCAATCTTGCCGAATCCACCGAGTTCGGAATCCTCAGGACGATAGTTCAGGATCCGGAAGATGGATACAACAAGCTGAAGATGAAAGGAATAATCGTGAAGAAGACTGATGTCATAGGCGTCTATATGGAGGATACTCCAGGCGCGTTGTTCACGGCAGCGGACGCTCTGGGAAAGGCAAGTATAAACATTGAATACGGATACGCCTATTCCTACAAGGACAAGGCCATCTTCTTCATCAGGGTCGACGACCCCGAGAAGGCGGTCGAAGTCATCAAGGACCAGGGCATAAAACTGGTGGATGATTCGGAGATTTGATTAAATGGGAAACCTCAACATCGCGGTACTGGGAGCTAAGGATTACGCAGGAAAGATCGGAAAGAAGGGCACTGTCACTGACATGACCTTCTATGAGTTCAAGGACGGGCATGACTCGTTCACGCTCATCGAGCCGTCCAAATTCCCGGAGAAACTGTCATCTCTGTTCTATTCAGTTGCGATGTCCGAGTTCGTCGTCCTGGTAGTCGATAAGATCGATTCGTTCCTGGGCGAGACCATCGTCATGGTGGATTCCCTCGGGATAGACAAGGGGTTCGTCGTCCTGCAGAACTATATCCAGCCAGAGCAGCTGGCACCTCTTCTCGCAGGCACATCCCTGGAGCATTATGAACTCCGCGAGGACGACCCGATCAAGCTGAGGGAAGAGCTCATCGGCATGGCCAAGGCACAGGCCAAGACCGCAGGCGACGGAACCTGCGGATCATGCCCTGTCGACAGCCACTTCAACGTCAAAGGTGTCGGAACCGTCGTCCTCGGATCGGTCATCGACGGTTATTTCAAGGTCCATGACAAGATGATAGTCTTCCCCACCAAGAAAGAGGTCATCCTCAAATCCATCCAGAAGCATGACATCGATGCCGCGGACGGAATCAAGGGGGATCATGTCGGTCTCGCGCTCAGAGGGGTCGACTCAGAGGAGTTGGACAGAGGATTCGTCGTGACGACCGACCCATCGGTCAAGATGAGCCGTTCCGTATCAGGAAAGGTCTCGCTGGTGAAGTTCTGGACCGCCCCCCTCAAGGAAGGCATGGTGGTCCATCTGGGCCATTGGATGCAGATGCCTCCTTGCAGGATAACGTCCGTCGATAACGGTGATGATTTCAGGTCCGCGACGGTCACCTTCGAGATGGATGACGACATGATCCACAAGCCCGGGGACAAGGCCATAATCATGTACCTCGAGGGCGGAAAGCTCAGGGTCGCAGGTTCCATAATCCTGCCGTGAAACCATATTTATCCCCGGTTCTTCCGGGGAAATAATTCTCTTGCGCCCATGCTTTGAGCAATGTTTATCATCCATGTTTCCGATTTCCTACCCATGACTTCGGATTTCGAATGCGAGTATAAGATGAACTCACCCCTGACCGGCTGTAAAGCTATCGTCAAGGTCAGGAGGAAAGGCACGGACGCTCCTGTGATGACATTCGATCTCTCCGAGAATACATCTGGATATCTCAAACAGGGCGAGATGGAGATCTCCAAGGACATTGTAAAGGAAGTCAGAGGTCTGGTCGACCGTAACCTGGTCGCCATCAGGAACAATCTGGTGCCCGGAATCGTCACAGACACGTCCGATAAGACGTTCAAGGTCACCATAGATGGCAGAGCCCATTCCTTCAAGTCCGAGAATATCGAGAAGATGACCAAGGATAATGCTGTGGAGGAGGCCTGGGGCATTCTGGTCAAATACATCCCGGATGAAGTTAAGCAGGGTTCTAAGCTCATCTTCGGATGAAAACTGGGAGTTCTTGTACGCCGACGAATCATACTTTTATAGGTAGTGACCATACTGCAGCATACCGTGCTAGATGATAGCACACGTCATCGGTGTTAAAATGGCCTTCTGGAACGAAAAGATTGAAACAATGCCCCGTGAGGAACTCGAGAAGATGCAGCTCCGCCTTCTGAAGGAGAAGGTCACGGAGATGTATGCCAAATCCGCATTCTTCAAGAAGAGGATGGATGAGGCAGGGGTGAAACCTGAGGACATCAACAGTTTCGAGGATTTCAGAAGGGTCCCCTTCATGAAGAAGACCGATCTCCGCGACAACTATCCGGATAAGCTCTTCGTTGTACCGTATGACGACCTTGTCCGTATTCACGTATCCTCGGGGACCACCGGCAAGCCGACTGTGGTCGGATACACCCAGAAGGACCTGGACAACTGGACCGAGGCCCTGGCCAGAGGCATGACCGCTTTCGGGATGACACGCAAGGATATGCTTCAGAATATGCATGGATACGGGCTTTTCACCGGCGGACTCGGGGTACATTACGGTGCAGAGAAGATCGGAGCTACAGTTCTGCCCATCAGTACAGGTAATACTTCCAGGCAGATACAGCTTATGCAGGACCTCCCAGTTACGACTTTGGCGGGAACGCCGTCATATTACTTCCATATCGCCGATGTCTGCGAACAGATTGGCGTGGATATCAGGAAGGACACCAAGGTGAGGAAGGGAATCGCAGGAGGAGAGCCTTGGTCCGAGAGCATGAGGAAGAAGCTCGAGGAACGTACCGGTATCAAGACATACAACTGCTACGGTGCAAGCGAGTTCTACGGCCCCATGTTCTTGGAATGTGTAGAGCAGAATGGCCTTCACCTCTGGGCGGATTTGGCATATGTCGAGATCCTAGACGAGAACGACCAGCCCTGCAAGGAGGGGGAGAGAGGAGCCATCGTAATAACCATGCTTCAGAAAGAGGCTTTCCCGCTTATCAGGTATAGGATAGGGGACATCTCAGCCATAGACTGGACCCCTTGTAAGTGTGGAAGGACTCACCCCAGGCTCATGAGGATATCGGGCAGGACCGATGATATGCTGGTTGTCCGCGGAGTCAATGTGTTCCCCTCCCAGATTGAGAGCGTTATAGGGGAGCTTTCATGGCTCTCTCCGTTCTATCAAATCACTCTGGAGAACAAGAACTATATGGATAGCATGCTGGTGGAGGTCGAGCTTACCGAGGAATCTCTGACCGAGGACATGGTGGAGCTTACCAGGATGTCCAACGAACTCTCGAGAAGGCTGAAGGATGTCCTCAATATCAAGGCGGATGTGAAGCTGGCCCTTCCCGGAACGCTTCCTAGGTTCGAAGGAAAGGCCAAACACGTCACGGATAACCGCAGATATGACTGATCAGCCGGACATATCGTACTCATCCAGTTTGGCTATCACTATATCCCATCTGAATGAATCGATGCTCCCTCCGAGCATCTTCTCCAGATTGCACAGGGTGGCAGCGAATTTAGTTCCAGTCTTGGTCAGCTTTACCATCCTCTTTCCGCTCGGATCCCTGTTGGTCTGTTTTATGAGGCCCATCTTTTCCATCATATCTAGCTTTATAGGCATGCGGGGGTTTGTGGAGATTGCGTTGTATATTTCCGTTCTTGACCTGGGGCCGAAAAGGTGAAGATACACCAGGATCCCGCAGGTGTTCCTCTCTGAGAAGAGCTGGTTAACTATCAGTTTTTTGGTCATAAGTATATAGTGAGTAAGCAGGTATAAAAGCAATCGTTTTTAAATTAAAGATTTGAAAGCTTAAATTATTTTCATTCTTGAAACGGTTTCAAAAACCGATGATCCCGTTGTCAGAATTTGGTAAAAATTAATGGATTTAAAATGGCCCCTCGTGGATGGCTGACCGAAAAGTACCTGATGCGCCCAGATCACACTCGACGCGTTCAGACTTTGTATCTTAGAAGGGCACCGATTCCGCCCAGTGATTCCAGTATCTTGCCGCCGTCATGCTGGGATGAGACGATGATGACCACCCCCTTCTGGGATTCCACCGCCCGCACCATCTCGTCTAGATCCTGCTCCCTGACCTTCTTGTCGAGGATCAGAAGCTTATCCACCGCACCGGACATGGCCGCGTTCATGACTTCATTGGGACCGTATGTCCCGAGTCCGTCTTTGGATATCGCTGTCATCAGCTGCTCAACAGCTTCCAGTTCCGCACCGACGGACGATTCTCTTAGTACGTCGGCACCCATGCCTGCCTTCATCAGTTCGTTGACGCCGACCATGCCGCTCTGTCCAGTGTGGTAGACGTAAATCTTCGAGTAAAGGGCAGGATCGATCTTCTTCAAATCGTCGGCAAGGGCCTCCTTTTCGAATCCCGGGCCAAGCAGAACCAGGGGCATGTTGGGTTCCATCAGGAACTTGAGCTTTGAGTGTATCTCTCCGTGGTATCCGTCCACCGATGGCTTTTCTTCATATTGTTTGCCGGATCTTCCGGAGCGTATCGTCGTAATCTCTTTGAGTCCGAATTGCCTCAGGATTGCTATCGTGGCCTCATCCTGGTCCAGAGATACGAAAATAATGCGTGGTTTCTTGGAATCGCTGACGGCCCTCTGGACCCTCTCGATCTGCGTTGCCCTCCAGTGCTTCTTCTGGATTGTCAGCGAGTCTCCGTTCTCGAAGATGAGCGTATGGTGCTGGCCGATGTCTTGCGGGCCGGTTTCTATGATGCCCAGGAGCTTCAGCCTCAGATCCTCTTCGGAGAACTCTATCTTTTGGATCCTGATGCCCAGGGTCATCCTCTTCTTCTCCATCTTCTCTGCACGGAGTTTATCGGCGGATTTCTCCTCGCGCCTGGTGGTGGATGCGGTTACAACATCCCCTTCCTCGATGATGTTGTAGAGGTGCCAAAGATCCTCGTCCGTTTCCACCTGGAGTTTGACGCTCTCGGATGACCTGTCCTCGCCCAATAGACGCATGGTCAGCCGTATGTCGGACGCTTATAGAATTGTATCGTTTTTATGTTTACAAGCTCAATTTGTCTGATATCAGACATTCCAAAAAATAGTATGTAAGTTTCTGTAACAAGGAATTATATACGGTACTTAAATCATAAATCCTCGATGACAGGAGGCTACCTGGTCCTAGAAGATGGGACCGTATTCGAAGGAGAGCTTTTCGGTGCCAACATCGAGAAAGCTGGAGAAGTTGTATTTTCGACCGGAGGGGTGGATGGATACCAAGAGGCCATCACGGACCCCTCGTCCAAAGGACAGATCATCGTTTTCACATATCCGCTGGTAGGCAACTACGGAGTAAGCGATGAGTTCAACGCATCGAACAAGATTCATGCGAACGGGATCGTAGTGAAAGAGGTCACTATGGAACCCTCGCCGTTCTACAGAGGCAAGCTCCTCAGCGAGTTTATGGAGGAGAAAGGCGCCGTGGGAATCACAGGCGTGGATACCCGTGCGCTCACCCTGAAGATCCGTCAGGACGGAAAGATGAAGGGCAAGATCGTGAAGAACCATGCTGACATCGGAAAGGTCGTCGAGGAGCTGAAGAAGACCGAGATAGATTCCTCGGTCAGGGACGTTTCCGCCACGAAGAAGGAGAAGATCGACAACGGCAAGGATGTAACCGTCGCAGTCATCGATCTGGGAACAAGGTCCGGGCTCTATAAGGTCCTCGCAGAGAGATTCAACGTCATCAGATTCCCTTACAATGCCAAAGCAGACGATATCATCGCATCAGGCGCCAAAGGGGTAATAGTTTCCAGCGGACCCGGAAATCCCAACGCGCCCGAGCTGGCTGACACGATAAAGACCGTATCCCAACTGTCATCGGAGATGCCCGTTATGGGGATCGCCCTGGGATGCGACGTTGTTGCTCTGGCCTTCGGAGCGAAGGTCCTGTCGATGAAGGTAGGGCACCACGGTTGCAACCAGCCTGTGAAACTCAGGGGACGTATATGCATGACCGCCCAGTCACAGGATTATTACATTGAGCCGGCATCCGCAGAGGCCGCAGGCCTGGTCATCACGCAGACGAACCTAAACGATAACATCATCGAGGGATTCAAACATTCAAAGCTCGAAGTCTACGGATACGAGTACCACCCTGAGGGCAGCCCCGGACCGGATGATACCGTGTTCGTATTCGATGATTTCCTCAATGTCATAAAGGGGGTATCGCAATGAGAAAGGATTACAAGAAGGTCCTGGTCATCGGTTCCGGACCCATAGTCATCGGACAAGCCGCGGAATTCGATTTCTCCGGAACACAGGCATGCCGTTCGCTCAGGGAGGAAGGTTACAAGACCGTACTCGTCAACAGCAACCCCGCTACGATCCAGACCGATACCGAGACCGCAGATGCGGTCTACGTGGAACCTTTGAACGCGGAGACGGTCGCCAAGATCATAGAGAAGGAAGGCATCGACGGGGTCGTCTCGGGAATGGGAGGTCAGACTGGACTCAATATCTGCTCCGAACTCGCCGAGAACGGGACCTTGGAAAGGCTCCACTGCGAGCTCATCGGAACACAGCCCGATGCGATTGCCAAGTCCGAGGACAGGGAACTGTTCAAGGAGGCTATGATCAAGATCGGAGAGCCCATCCCCAAGTCGGCCAGCGTCAACTCCATCGATGAGGCGATCAAAGCGGCCAACGACATCGGCAGATATCCTGTCCTGGTCAGGCCCGCATTCACGCTCGGAGGTACCGGAGGAGGTATCGCCTATGATGAGGATGAGCTCAAGGAGATTGCGGCACACGGACTTGCATACTCCCGTATCCACCAGGTTCTCATCGAGGAATCAGTACTCGGTTGGAAGGAGATTGAGTTCGAGGTCATGAGGGATTCGAACGACAGCTGCATCATCATATGTAACATGGAGAACATAGATCCGATGGGGATACACACAGGGGAATCGATCGTCTGTGCACCCATCCTCACGCTCTCGGAGAAGCATGTGGAGAAGCTCAGGAACTCCGCAATCAAAGTCATGAGGGAGCTGAACATCGAAGGGGGATGCAACGTACAGTACGCATTCAACCCTGTGAACGGCGATTACAGGCTCATTGAGGTAAATCCCCGTGTGTCCCGTTCGTCCGCTCTTGCTTCCAAAGCTACCGGATATCCAATCGCAAGGGTATCCATGAAGATAGGTCTCGGATACACGCTCGACGAGATCCCCAACAGGGTCACCGGAACGACGATGTCCGCTTTCGAGCCTTCTGTAGATTACGTGGTGTTGAAGATCGCAAGATGGCCTTTCGACAAGTTCCGCACGGTGGACAGGCATCTCGGAACGCAGATGAAGTCCACAGGAGAGACGATGGCCATTGGAAGGACATTCGAGGAAGCGCTCCTCAAGGGTCTCAGGTCGCTCGAGATCGGAGCCAATGGTCTCGACAGATTCGACGTCCTGGACAAGGATATAGAGGACCTTCTAAGGAATGCCACGGACCAGCGCATATTCGTCATGGGAGAGGCCCTCAGAAGGGGATGGACCCCAGAGAAGATCGCGGAGCTCACCAACTGGGATGTGTTCTTCATCAGGAAGTTGGCCAACATCATCAACATGGAGTATAAGATCAAGGCCGGACTCACACCAGAGGTCCTCAAAGCCGCCAAGGAGATGGGATTCTCCGATGAATCCATAGCGGAGCTCACGGGCAATCCCTCCAAGGATATACGCGACATGAGGAAGAAGCAGGGACTGGTCCCCGTTTACAAGATGGTGGACACCTGTGCCGGAGAGTTCGAGGCCAAGACGCCTTACTTCTATTCCACTTACGGAAAAGGATCGGAATCTCTTCCGGTCAATGATAAGAAGAAAGTCGTCATCGTCGGAGGAGGACCCATCAGGATAGGGCAGGGAATCGAGTTCGACTACTGCTGCGTGCATGGGGTAATGGCGCTGCAGGAGGAAGGAGTCAATGCCGTCATAGTGAACAACAATCCCGAGACGGTATCCACGGACTTCGATGTGTCCGACAGGCTCTATTTCGAGCCTCTGACGCTCGGAGATGTTCTGAATGTCATCGAAGCAGAGGATGCAGACGGTGTCATCTGCCAGTACGGAGGACAGACCTCCGTCAACCTTGCAGTTGATTTGGAGAAGGCTCTGGAAGGATCCAAGACCAAGGTTCTGGGAACATCACCCGACGACATGGATGTCGCCGAGGACAGGCGCAGGTTCTCCGCTCTGATGGATGAGCTGAAGATCAAGCAGCCTGCATCCGGAACCGGTTACTCCTTCGAGGAGGCCAAGCAGATCGCAGAGGATATCGGATACCCATGTGTTGTCAGACCCTCATACGTTCTCGGAGGAAGGGCGATGGAGATCGTTTATTCCACAGAGGATCTGAAGACTTATGTGGAGAGTGCTGTCAAGGTATCAAGGAACCATCCCATACTCATCGACAAGTATCTCACAGATGCAATCGAGATCGATGTGGACGCGGTCGCGGACGGAACCGATGTGTACGTGGGAGGAATTCTCGAGCATGTTGAGTACGCAGGATGTCACTCCGGAGACGCCACCATGGTCATGCCTCCGGTGACTCTTGCTCAGGAGACGATTGACGAAATTCTCGATATCACGAAGAGGGTTGCCCTTGCACTGCACATCAAAGGACTCATGAACCTGCAGCTTGCAGTCAAGGATAAGCAGATCTACATGATCGAGGCCAATCCCAGAGCATCCAGGACGGTACCTTTCATCTCCAAGGCAACAGGCGTCCAGATGGCGAAGATAGCAACGAAGATCATGCTCGGAAAGACCCTGAAGGACTTCGGTCTTACAGGATACAAGAAGCTTGATCACTACGCTGTCAAGGAAGTGGTGTTCCCCTTCCTCAAGCTCCCCGGAGTCGATTGCATCCTCACTCCTGAGATGAAATCCACCGGAGAGGTCATGGGAATCGACGAGGACTTCTATGCCGCATGTTACAAGGCCCAGGTCGCGGCAGGATGCAACTATCCTATCGACGGGGGCGGAGTATACATCACCGTCAATGACAACGATAAGGAGAAGGTCCTGCCATCCGCTAAGGCCCTTGAGGAGCTGGGATTCACCATATACGCAACCAAAGGGACTGCGAAGTTCCTCATCGACCACGGTGTGGCAGCAGCTACGCTGTACAAGATGAGCGAGAACATGGCCCCTAACGCCATCAGCGCCATGAGGGAGGGAAGGATCCAGATGATCATCAACACTCCCACTCAGAAGTCTGGTGCCATAAGGGACGGAGCATCCATGAGGAGGCTCGCTGTCGAGCTCCAGATTCCGATCATCACCACCATCCAGGGATTGGAGATGACCGTCGGGGCCATAAAGGTCGCCAGGAAAGGCAATACCGGCGTCAGAAGCCTCACCGAGTTCCACAGACTCGTGAACTGATCTCAATCCATAGAAAACCGATTCAGGCCTGAGAGGAGGGTTCCCTCCTCTGGCCTTATTTTCGAAGAAAGCCGATTAGGAAAAGATCAGTGCGAGGGAAGGGATTCGAACCCTTGAACCACTAAGGACAGGATCCTAAGTCCTGCGTCTTTGACCTAGCTCGGCAACCCTCGCGTGGTTGGCGGTTATTCAATTCACTTTTATTATTGTTCGCCCAGCCGCAGAAGGTCATTTCCAGAATATCTGGCGTGTGTCCCTCGGTACCGTGCGTCTGAATCTTATCCTTGGGTGCCCTATGATGTAAACCGCGTATGCCTTCAGATCGGGTCTTACTTCGGGGAAGAATGACATGAATCTCTGCGGATCGTTCTCAGATGCCTGCAGAATCCATCTGGAATGGAAGCCTCCCAGACCCATGGAGTATGCCATGAGGTCAATCTGCTCCATGGCGATGATCGAATCGATGGGGAAACGTGAAAACGCTACGATGAGCTGTCTCCCTTCCCAGGTGAAGGGGTTGTTCTTCTCTTTCATTCCGCTGTTCACGTAATTCACGAACTGTTCCAACCTGGGGTGCTCCTGGGTGTGGGAGCTCAGGATAGAAGCTGTCAGCTGCATGAACTGGTCGAACGATTCATCTATGACTGCGAATTGTACCGCCTGCGAGTTCTCTGCCGTCGGCGAATATCCTGCTGATGCGATCAATCCGCTGAGCTCCTCTTTGGTGCATTTCCTGTCGAACCAGCGCATACTGCGTCTGTTGCGATAAAGGCCGGCGAGAGCAGACGGATCCACAGGACATGAAACGACATCTTTTTGCATATCATCTATGAAATCCAAAAGGGTTATTGCGTTCTTGGGACATATCGCTTCGCAGTGTCCGCATCTGAAACAGTCGTACGGCGAATCTATCTCTATCGCCCTCTTGTCATCGCTGATGGCGAGGTGGCCGCGAATGCAGACCTTCACACACTGACCGCATCCGATGCAGGATTCAGAAATGCTTAGTTTTGCAGTCATATACTCAATTAAATTGTAGATATTATGACATTAAAATATTGCTATTATAAGTCCAGGATCATAGTTAATTGTCAGCCCTTATCCAACGCCCTTTTATTCGTATCGATCGAACTGCCAAAAACTATGAATCTATCGTAAAGATACTCTGTTATCAAGTTGCAGGCCATGGTAATGATTAAGACCAAGGTCTCATCCCATCCGAGAGTCCCTGCCAGATATTGGCCTCCTATGGTGCTTACTGGAACGAATACAACATAGAATGCGGCTACCTTCATCATCGCAACAGGGACATTGTTGGCAGATCTGAAGGTATATGCCCGGTTTAACGTGAAGTTCCACAGGATCGATAGGATCAAGGCTGTAAGGTATTTGGGCCAATAATCCCAGGAAGTCAGCACATTCAGGACTTCGAAGGCTATTATCTCGATTATCCCTGCTGAGATTGAGAACAGTAGGAATTTGACCATTCTCAATATTTCACTTATATTATCCTTCGTAGAGGACATCTGCTATCTCCAAATTCAGCCAATTGCTTTTAAGCGATTTTATCACTTTGAATCCTTATAGGGATAAAGTACTGTCGTTTTTGCAGGCATTCGTACGCCCATGCCAGGAGCGACAGGCGTCCCCAAGCCGAAGTAGGGTTTGATGATGTTTGTCGAATCAAACAAACGGGTCGCAGAGGAGTGTGTCCATATGAGACATGGTTTAACAAGGCGGTTCTCTGCGTACCTATAAAATAAGGTGACCAGATTGTGGAGACATTAAAAGGTGTTCAAATGCCAAATCTACTAGCGGACGGAGGCAGACAGCTGCTGCTGGGGAACGAGGCTATCACGAGAGGCCTCATCGAGGCAGGAGTCGGTTTCGCATCCACATACCCCGGTACCCCCTCATCCGAGGTCGGAAACATACTGGAGAAGATATCGTCAGAAGCCGGAATGTACTTCGAATTCTCAACCAACGAGAAGGTGGCCATGGAAGTATCGGCTGCGGCTGCATCGTCAGGCGTAAGGTCGTTCGTATTCATGAAGCACGTTGGGCTGAATGTAGCTGCCGATCCCATGATGACCCTTGCTTACGCCGGTGTCAGGGGCGGAATGCTTATCATGTCTGCCGACGACCCTTCATGCCACAGCTCTCAGAACGAACAGGACAACCGTTACTATTCCACCTTGGCATTGCTTCCTATGATGGAGCCTTCCACGCCGCAGGAGGCGAAGGAGATGGTCAAGGAGGCCTACAGGGTGTCGGAGGAGCTCACGCTCCCTCTGATATTCAGGACCACCACCAGGGTGAACCATGCCCGTGGGGTGGTCGAGCTCGGTGAGAAGGCCGAGGTTAAAAAGGTCGGACATTTCGACAAGGACGTGGAAAGGTTCGTCAACATCCCGGCGTATGCCAAGATGAACAGGGTCAGGCTGCTCAATCTGTACAAGAAGGCACAGGAGCTGTCCGAATCGTCTTCATTCAATTTCACAGAGGGTTCCGGGGAGATCGGTGTAATCACTTCCGGAGTCAGCTACACTTATGTTAGGGAGTTCGTCAAAGGAGTATCCATATTCAAGATTGGATTCACCAACCCTCTTCCCGAGAAAAAGATTGCGGAATTCATCAAAGGGAAGAAGTGCATCATCATCGTAGAGGAGCTGGAGCCCTTCCTTGAGGATCAGGTCCTCAGGATCTGTGCTCAGAATAAGCTTTCCGTTCCTGTATACGGCAAAAGGTCCGGACATCTACCCAGAGAGTGGGAATTCTCCCCTGACACCCTTTCAGGAATCAGGGAACTGGTCGAGGTCGAGCAGTTCAGCCAGCCAATGGCAAAAGTCGATGTGCAGCTTCCTAACAGGCCTCCGACACTCTGCGCTGGATGCCCCCACAGGGGAATGTTCGCGGCAGCGAAGAAGGCCGCCGGCACCAGCGATGTGATATACTGTTCGGATATCGGATGCTACACTCTCGGTGTCCAGCCTCCATTCAAGGCAGCGGATTTCATAATCTGCATGGGCGGAGGAGCCGGAGCGGCCGGAGGTTTCGATCAGGCCACCGATCAGAAGGCCATCGCATTCATGGGCGATTCCACGTTCTTCCACGCAGGGATCCCGCCGATGATAAATGCGCTCTTCAACAATCACAAGGTCGTCATAGTCGTATTGGACAACCGTACCACTGCCATGACTGGACATCAGCCCAATCCTGGAACCGGAAGGGATTTCGGAGGTGTGTCCACGGAAGCTATCGACATCAAATCTCTGGTGGAGGGTGTCGGAGTCAAGTTCGTCAGACAGATAAATCCCTATGACGTCAAAGCCGCCACAGCCACCATGAAGGAGGCTCTGGAATTCGACGGTCTGGCCGTCATCATCTCCAAGTGCCCCTGCCCGCTGGAGCTGAAGAAGCAGAAGCAGCTTGTGATCAGAGAGGTTGCTGTCGACCAGGATGTCTGTATCAGGTGCTATGCCTGTGTTAGGACCATAGCCTGCCCTGCGCTCTTCAAGAAGGACGGTAACATCAGTACCGATCCCACACAGTGCATCGGATGTGGAATGTGCGCCAATGTGTGCCCCACAAAGGCCATCGAGGTGAGACAATGAAGTACACTGTTCAGATCGTCGGAGTTGGAGGACAGGGGGTCCTTCTGGCATCTATGGTGCTGGGAAACGCTGCCATGGAGATGGGCTACAAGGTCGCCATGAGCGAAGTTCACGGTATGGCGCAGAGGGGAGGAAGCGTTCTTTCGACGCTCCGTTTCGGCGATGATGTCATCAGTCCATTGGAGGCTGCCGGCAATGCCGACCTCATCATGGGCTTCGAACCTGCCGAAACATGCAGGAATCTCCCATTGGCCAACAAGGATTCGATCATACTGATGAATCTCGACCCTGTTCTGCCATCCATGGTTGCGGCAGGTTTCGAAGAGTATCCTGATATCGACAGTCTCAAAAAGGCCGTGCTGAAGCAGAACAAGAACCTTCATACCATCGACGCCACCAAGATCGCCATCGAGGCCGGGAAGTCTGTTGTAGCAAACGCTGTAATGATCGGGGCCGTCGCAGCTATGAAAGGGTTCCCTATCCCGAAGGATATCCTTCTCAGCAACCTCATATCGCAGGTTCCGGAAAAGTCCAGGGATCTGAATGCCAAGGCGTTCGAGATGGGCTATTCAGCTATGAGCTGATCGAAACATACGGGGGAGATCCCCGTATTTTTTCTTTTATTACGATAAGTGCTGTCTGACAGACAGCCTACGAAAATGTGCAAAGGTGCGGATGGCCGGCGGCCATCCGCTGGGGGAATGAAGATTGATTCAGGCGCTGATGAAAGCGCAGAGGGGCGAGGTCTTGACGAAGCTGTCGAAACCGTCATCCACAAGGGCCGAGTCGTCGTTGTGATCGTCGTACTTGCAGATGCATGCCTCTATGTGTCCCATGATTGATGTGTTGACCTCGGCGAATGCCTCGTCCATGGTCTTGTCGGACAGCTTGGAGACGATGATATCGTTCTCTATCATGGTGGCGTAGGGACAGACCGCCCTGATCCTGCTGTATCCTTCCTTGGCGATTGCGACCCTATCTCCCTCGAAGAAGAAGGGTTTAATCGCGATTGCGAATGTGCGTATGTTCTGAGACTGGGCTGCCTCTATGACCGCAGGAGTCGCTCCGGTTCCGGTGCCGCCTCCGAGTCCGGAGACCACGAACACCATGTCGTAGCCGGAGAGTGCCTCCCTGATCTCTTCGATGTGGATATCAGCGCACTTCTTGCCGATCTCGGTCTCTCCGTAGGCTCCTTCGCCGTGGAGTACCTCCTTGCAGATGTAGATCTTCTTACCTGCCGAAGCGGCATGAAGCCCATCTTTGTCGGTGTTGATAGCGATAGTGTCCACTCCGCACTGGGCCTTGTAGAACTGGCTTACGACGTTGCATCCTGCTCCGCCTACTCCGACTATTGCTACCTTCTTGTTGTTCGCTGATACGTACACCATTGTGTGCATCCCCATGTTGTTTTCTTAAAGAGTTTCCAACAGCATGATCCGGCTTGGCTTGCGCCATTCCCATCCGCCGGATTATGCCTATTTCCCATCCCAGTTTTCTTCACTTAAGCGCCGCTTTCATCTGGGCTGCCCTGAAGGCATTCTCGATCGCATCATCTTCGATGCTCTTGGGTATGATCTTATCCAATACGCATTTCCTGATGTATTCTTCTCCGGAGACGGCAATGCCGGTCTGGACGAGTGCGTCAAGCGTGTCCATCTGAACGTCGTTGAGGCGGACGAAGATCCCGCCTTCCGCATTTTGGGGCTGACCAGCCTTCACTGAGGCGATGTAGCCCTTTATTGCGTCACGGATGAAGTCAGACCTGTTACCGATATCGTGATCACTCATGAAGTCCTCCATCATCTGGATTTCCTCAGATCCCATCCTTATTGTGATCTTGGTTCCTTCGTCTGACATTTCAAACCGTCCTTTTCCTGCAGTCAACAGCAGAGTCCCATCCCTTCTTCAACTGCAGAAACTACATTGTCGTACGTAGTATATAAAATTGTCCGACAGTGTCCGACAAAGAAATCGAACAAAGCAAAATTTGTCGGACAGAACGTATTCCGCCCGGCATAAACCTCTTGCTTCTATTACCCATAATATAAA
This sequence comes from Thermoplasmata archaeon, assembly GCA_015063235.1. Classification (GTDB taxonomy): domain Archaea; phylum Thermoplasmatota; class Thermoplasmata; order Methanomassiliicoccales; family Methanomethylophilaceae; genus Methanoprimaticola. The sequence continues at coordinate 112,677 of SUSW01000021.1, forward strand.
CAATGTACTAAAACGTATCGAATATTCGAGGAACATCCCGGTTTTCCATGATTTTTGCTGTCAGACAAAATTCTAAGATAATCGGTATCTGAGATCCCTGACAGGCACGGAATACGTCTGGCTGGCTCGGCCAGCCAAGCAATAGTTATAATGGCTAAATACCTAACGAGGACCGATTCATCCGCTCAGCGGAACAGGATGAGATAAAGTGGATAAAAGACAGAAGACGCTGATCGCGGTATTCGTGGTTCTGGTCATGGCGTTCTCCAGCCTTGCTGTGATGACGTCAGACAACGATGCCAACGATAGATACACCATACAGGTGGTCACCAATCCGGACTTCGCTCCGTACGAATATATGGTATCGGGCGAGTACGAAGGGATCGACATGGATATCTGGAAGGCAATCGCGCAGGCTCTCAGCTGCAACGTCAACTTCAACTTCATGGAGTTCGATTCTATCATAAACGCGATCCAGGCCGGAAGATTCGATGTGGGAGCATCCGGATTCACGGTCACGGAAACAAGAAAGGAACAAGTCAATTTCTCAAACACCTATGCAACGGCGCATCAGACCGTTGTGATCCTCAAGTCAAGCCCTCTGGCGGATGCCGAGAGCTACGAGGATCTGCTCAAGCACAAACTGGCCGTGGAGTCGGGTACCACAGGTTATTACCTCGCCGAAGAGGTATTCGGAATCGATTACATCGAGGCATACAACACCTATACCGACGTCATCAGCAGCCTCATGACACATCATTCGGACTTCGCTGTTATCGACGATCTCGTCGCAGAATCATTCGTCGAGAAGAACGACAGCCTGATGATCCTGGATGTGGCCATCCCCGGGGACGAGGTGGAGGAGTATGCATTCACATTCAACAAATCCAACACACAGATGCTCCAGTACACCAACAGGGCCATGGAGTACCTCGAGGGCACTGGCGTGCTCAAGGACATCTTCGATTATTATGGCAGCATCGGATACGACCCGGAACAGGTCGGATACTTCACGAAATATCCGGAGAAGCTTGCCGAGATACAGGTGGTCGTACCGTACCACCCCACTGACAAGCACACCCTCGAGGTGGCGACCAACCCAGACTTCCCACCCTATGATTACATGCTGTCCAACGGCTACGAGGGCATAGATATGGATATCTGGAGGGCCATCGCGTACGTTCTGGACTGCAATGTAAACTTCAATTTCATGGAGTTTGATTCCATTATTAATGCAATACAGAGCGGGAGATACGAGGTAGGTGCATCCGGATTCACAGTCACCGAGGAGAGGAAGCAGAACATCAACTTCTCCACAACGTATGCGACAGCGCATCAGAACGTGGTCCTCCTGAAGACCAGCCCTCTGGTGGATGCGAAGAGCTGGGAGGATCTGAAGAATCAGATAGTGGCAGTCGAATCCGGGACCACAGGATACTATCTGGCCGTTGACGATTACGGCGATTCGTACGTGACTCCGTACAACACATATACGGACGTCATCGAGAGTGTTCTCACTGGACATTCGGCCTTCGCGGTCATCGACGATCTCGTCGCCGTATCATATGTGGATTCCCACTCCGAGCTCATGGTGCTCGACATCGAGCTCCCCGGCGCTGAGGAAGAGGAGTACGCATTCGTCTTCAACAAGTCCAACACCGAGCTTCAGGGTTACACCAACAAGGCGCTGTCCTATTTGGAGAGCAAAGGTGTCCTCGATGACATCTTCGCATATTACGGAGAGATCGGATACGATCCCAGCAAGCCCGGATACTTCACAGCTCACCAGGAGAAGCTCAGCGACCTCGAGGTCCTGGTGCACTATGTCCCTGGAGCCACGAGGGCCACCATCGATGTGGTCACCAACCCTGACTTCGCTCCTTACGAGTACCTGCTGTCAAGACAGTACGAGGGTATCGATATGGATATCTGGAAGGCCATCTCCAGGGCAATTGATGCGGATGTCAAGTTCAACACCATGGACTTCGATTCCATCATCAATGCCGTCCAGTCCGGAAGGTACGATGTGGGAGCATCCGGATTCACTGTAACCGAGGAGAGGAAGCAGAATATCAACTTCTCAACGACCTATTCGACGGCGGAGCAGAAGGTCCTCATATTGAAGGACAGTCCGCTTGCAGACGCCACGAGCTGGGAGGATCTCAAGGGTCTCAACCTGGGCGTCGAGACAGGTACCACCGGATACTATCTGGCGGCCGATGTCTTCGGAGAATCCTATGTGCACTCTTACAACTCATATACCGATGTGGTGCAGAGCGTGGTGAAGGGATATTCCGCCTTCGCTGTGTTGGATGATCTTGTCGCCATCTCCTTCGTAGAGAAGAATGAAGATCTGATGATCCTCAATGTCACCCTTCCCGGGTCCGAGGTGGAGGAGTATGCATTCGTGTTCAGCAAAGATAACACAACACTCCTAGACTACGCCAACAGGGCTCTTGCCTATCTGGAAGAAGCGGGGATAATCAAGGATATCTTCGATTACTACGGCGACATAGGATACGATCCCGAGATGCCCGGTTACTTCACCGCACATCCCGAGGCACTCGCCGCCGTGCAGGTCATCGACCACTACATACCCGGAGGAGGAGGAGATTCCGGAGATGACCAGAACTGGTTCGAATGGCTCTGGGCGGAGATCATCAAGAACTTCGTCGACAAGGACCGTTACGAGCTGCTCATCATGGGTCTCCAGAACACCGTGTACATCACTCTGATCGGATTGGCCCTCGGTCTTCTCATCGGTATCTTCTGCGCGGTCATCAGGTCCTTCCACGACATGAGGGGAAGGTTCGGTCCGCTGAACGCGATAGTGAAGGTATACATCACCGTGATACGCGGAACGCCTATCCTGGTCCAGCTGCTGATCATCTACTTCATCGTCTTCGCATCATCTGGTCTGAGTTCTATAATAATCGCGGGTATCGCATTCGGTATCAATTCGGGTGCGTATGTGGCGGAGATCGTCCGTGCGGGAATCAACGCGGTCCCCAAGGGACAGCTGGAGGCCGCCGAGTCGCTGGGAATGACATTCAACCAGGCGATGAGGTTCGTCATACTTCCGCAGGCCGTCAGGAATATGCTTCCCGCATTATGTAACGAGGGAATCTCGCTGCTGAAGGAGACCTCCATCGCCGGTTACATCGGTATCGTGGATGTCACCAAGGCGGCCATGCTCATCAGGTCTCAGACATACAGTGCATTCGTCCCGCTCATCGGTGTCGCACTGATCTATCTGATCATAGTCCTGATCTTGCAGTATCTGGTCGGAAAATTGGAGAGGAGGTTGAACAATGCCTACTGATGAAGTGTTATTGGAGGTCAGGGACCTGCACAAGTACTTCGGGGACCTGGAGGTCCTTAAGGGTATCAACACCGAGATCCACAGAGGAGAGGTTGTCGCAGTCGTAGGTCTCTCAGGATGCGGAAAATCCACCTTCCTGAGATGCCTCAACCTGCTGGAGCAGCCCACGTCGGGGACGATCCTGTTCAAAGGCGTCAACACCATGGATGGTTCTATCCCGGTCACCGAGCTGAGGGAGAAGATCGGAATGGTATTCCAGTCGTTCAACCTGTTCCCCAACATGACCGTCAGGGAGAATATCAAGCTTGCCCCGGTCAAGCTGAAGGTAATGACTGATGAGGAAGCTTCCAAGAAAGCCGACGAACTGCTGGAGAGGATCGGACTGTCGGACAAAGCCAACGAATATCCGAGCAAGCTATCCGGAGGACAGCAGCAGCGTGTGGCTATCGCCCGTGCTCTTGCCATGAATCCCGATGTGATGCTCTTCGACGAGCCGACATCTGCCCTGGACCCTATGATGGTCGGGGAGGTCCTGAGCATCATCAAGGACCTTGCGGAATCGGGTATGACCATGGTCGTGGTCACCCACGAGATGGGATTCGCCAGGGAGGTCGCGGACCGCGTCATGCTCTTCCACAACGGTGTGGTAGAAGAGGATTGCTCTCCGGAGCAGTTCTTCAACGAGCCTGACAACGTGCAGGTCCAGGAGTTCCTGTCCCATCTGATCAGATGAAAACACAGGGGTGCATCGGAAGGTGCATCCCTCCCTTTCAATTCCCTTACTTCTCCGCTGATAAAGTATATTTATACTCTCTTTATTCCCAGCATCATCATACATAATAGGGATTCAGTATGGCATACGATTACGGAACGATGGAGAAGAAGTGGCAGGCCCGTTGGATAGAGGCGGGACTGGACAGGTCAGATAGGGATGACAGCAAGCCGAAGTACATGGCGATCTTCGCATATCCAGGTGTCACCGGGTATCTTCACGTGGGACATCTGAGGGGCTACACCTATCTCGACGCCATCGCCAGATACAAGCGCATGACCGGATACAATGTCCTGTTCCCAGTGGGAACACATGCCACTGGAAACGGAGGCATCAGCCTTTTCAGGAAGATCTCCAGGGGAGACGAGAACACCATCGACTACCTGAAGAGGAACGGATGCACCGACGAGGACATCGCCAAGATGAAAGGCCCTATGGATGTCATCGAATTCTTCAATAACGTTTACCAGAACGAGTACTGGCGCAGATTCGGATTCCTGTCCGACTGGCGCAGATTCACTTGTACGCTCTATCCCGATTATGCGAAGTTCATCGATTGGCAGTTCAGGAAGCTCCATGATGCAGGTATGCTCATCCAGAAGCCCTATTACGCCCCTGTCTGCCCCAACTGCGGACCCGTCGCTGTTGATGCGTCGGAGACAGATATCTCCAAGGGCGGAAAGGCGGAGACGCAGGAGTACACGCTGTTGAAGTTCAAGCATGGAGATGAATATCTGATCGCAGCCACCCTCAGGCCCGAGACCGTCTACGGACAGGTCTGCTTCTGGGTCGATCCCGAGACTGAGTACAAGAGGATAAGGTACAACGGCGAGACCTGGATAGTCTCACCCCAGGCGGCAGAGAAGATGAAGCTCCAGAAGGACGGTATCGAGGAGCTCGATTCCATTCCCGGAAAGGACATGGTCGGATGGATGTGCGAAGCACCGATGATCCACCGCGAGATCCCCGTTTTCCCCGCGACCTTCGTCAACCCAGATGTAGGTACCGGATTGGTCACATCGGTCCCTTCGGATGCACCCGATGACTGGATATCCCTGGAGGCAATCAAGAAGAATCCAGAGATGATTACAAAGTACGGACTCTCCCAGGAGATACTCGATAAGGCCGTCCCCATCTCTATCATTGAGATGAAGGGATACGGAGACTTCCCCGCCAAGGATATCATCGATAAGCTGGGAATCAAAGAGCCCGGGGACCCGAAACTGCTGGATGCAAAGCACATCGTCTACAAGGACGGTTTCCACACCGGAAAGATGAAGGACATCTGCGGTGAGTTCGCAGGACTCCGTGTCCAGGAGGCCCAGGAGAAGATGAAGCAGGCCATGATCTCATCCGGTGAAGCGGATACATTCTACGATCTCACCGAGGAAGTGGTCTGCAGATGCGGTTCACGCGTTCACATCAAGAGGATCGACGACCAGTGGTTCATCAACTATGCTGATCCCAAGTACACCCAGATGACCAAAGACCACTGCAAGGATATGGAGCTTAACCCTCCCGAGTGGTCAGATAATGTCTACGGAGTCCTTGATTGGTTCAGGGAGAGAGCATGTGTAAGGTTAGGGAACTGGCTGGGAACGAAGTTCCCCTACGATGACAAGTGGATCATCGAGGCCATCTCCGATTCAACACTCTACCCCGTCTATTACATCATTTCGATCTATGCCAACGAGAAGCAGATCCAGCCTGAGCAGATGACCGAGGCCTTCTTTGACTATGTCATCCTTGGCAAGGGAGATATCAGTGAAGTTTCCAAGAGCACAGGGATATCGGAGAATCTGCTAGATAAGATCAGGAAGGATGTCCTTTACTGGTATCCTCTCGACCTTAACTTGGGCGGAAAGGAGCATATGACTGTCCACTTCCCGGCTTTCCTCATGAACCATGTGGCCATCCTTCCTCCGGAGATGTGGCCCAAGGGAATCACCGTCAACTGGTATATCACCGGAAAGAAGGACAAGACCGGAGAGGCAACAAAGATATCCAAATCCAAAGGTGGCGCCCAGCCCATACCCGGTGCAGCGGCCAAGTTCGGTGTCGATGCCATGCGTCTGTACTACGCCAACGTCGCATCCATGTTCGTGGATGTCGAGTGGGACGAGGACACCGTGCTGACGTACCGTCAGAGGGTAGACAGGATCATGATGGCCGTTCAGGACCTCATCGTTTCCGAATCGGATTCTCCCAAGACCGGAATCGATTCCTGGCTTATCTCCAGGTTCAACAACCACCTCATCAACATCCGCAAGGCGATGGACAAGAACGATCTAAGGGCGATGACCACCATCACCTACTTCGACATGTTCAACGACATGAAATGGTACAACAGACGCGGAGGAAGCAACAGGGAGACCATCCTCGAGGCTCTGAAGATCTGGATCCAGTGCATGATGCCAGTCACCCCCCATACGGCCGAGGAGCTTTGGGCCCAGGCAGGATTCGAGGGCTTGGTATCATCGAACCAGCTGCCCATGTCCGATGAAACGAAGGTCTCCGTCGCAGCTGAATACGGAGAGAACCTCCTCAGGGAGGCCATGTCCGACATCACCGAGATCAGGAAGATAGCGGGAATCGATGTGAAGAAGATCGTTCTGTATACATCTGCACAGTGGAAGAAGGACGTCATGTCCATGGCCATCGATATGATGAAGGACGGTAAGCTAACCATTCCCGATCTCACCAAGGCCTGCATGGCAAGGGATGATCTGAGGAAGAATGGAAAGGCGGTGTCATCCCTGGCACAGAAGGTGGCCGTTGAGTTCCAGAGGTCCACTATAGAGCAGAAGCTGCCTGTGGTCGAGACCGACGAGACCAAGCTGTTCTCATCAGCCGCAGCATTCCTCTCTGAGGAGAACGGGGTGCCCGTAGAGGTCTACAGCGCCGATGCGGATGGCATCTACGACCCTCAGGGCAAGGCCAAGGTCGCCATACCCGGAAGGCCTGCGATCTACCTCGAGTGATAATCATTTCCCCGTTGAAACACACGGGGTTTTCATTTCACATCCAATCCGGACCTCAATCCGTATGCGATTAAGGAGATGTACAAGGAAAGGGCAGTTCGGAGAAGCTGTTCTCATCGAGAACAGCTATCCCACTGACAGTCACCAGCGGGATAGCTGCCGTCATCAAATGGTTTCAGAATAGTTGAAAATTGCGTAACGGCGTGAACCATTCTTTGAGGTTGTACTTCAGATCGAAGATCATTACTTCCAGGTACTTGCGTGCCGTGTCTATGAAGCCCGTCGCTAAATCATCTACCGGCTCTTTATCTTCACCGGCTGTCACCGCTTTAGCGACACTGCCATCGACTTCGAACAGATGTCCGCCGATCTGATTGCCTATCAACCATCTTCCATCTGTATCATACCATTCTCTTATATCGAACGATTTGCT